>NZ_KB912942.1:7805-380396 GCF_000383915.1 Amycolatopsis benzoatilytica AK 16/65 | reverse complement strand
TCCGTCCGAAGACTTCGACGCCGGCTTCGGGTGGTTAGTGTCAACCGCCTCGCCATGGGCGCACATGCTCGGGTACGGGAATATCAACCCGTTGTCCATCGACTACGCCTGTCGGCCTCGCCTTAGGTCCCGACTTACCCTGGGCGGATTAGCCTGGCCCAGGAACCCTTGGTCATCCGGCGGCAGAGTTTCTCACTCTGCATTCGCTACTCATGCCTGCATTCTCACTCCCGCACCCTCCACGACTGGCTTCCGCCGCCGCTTCACCGGATGCAGGACGCTCCCCTACCCATCAACACGACTGGACGCCCGCCTCAAGGACGAACGCCGATCTAAAGTGTCAATGACACAGCTTCGGCGGTGTGCTTAAGCCCCGCTACATTGTCGGCGCAGGACCACTTGACCAGTGAGCTATTACGCACTCTTTCAAGGGTGGCTGCTTCTAAGCCAACCTCCTGGTTGTCTGGGCAATCCCACATCCTTTCCCACTGAGCACACACTTAGGGGCCTTAGCTGGTGTTCTGGGCTGTTTCCCTCTCGACGACGAAGCTTATCCCCCGCCGTCTCACTGCCGCACTCTCACACCACGGTATTCGGAGTTTGGTTGATTTCGGTAACCCGGTAAGGCCCCTAGACCATCCAGTAGCTCTACCCCCGCGGTGAAACATGCGACGCTGCACCTAAATGCATTTCGGGGAGAACCAGCTATCACGGAGTTTGATTGGCCTTTCACCCCTACCCACAGCTCATCCCCTCAGTTTTCAACCTAAGTGGGTTCGGGCCTCCACGACGTCTTACCGTCGCTTCACCCTGGCCATGGGTAGATCACTCCGCTTCGGGTCTAGACCACGCGACTATGGGCGCCCTGTTCGGACTCGCTTTCGCTACGGCTACCCCACCCGGGTTAACCTCGCCACGCAGCACTAACTCGCAGGCTCATTCTTCAAAAGGCACGCCATCACCCAACAAGTGAGCTCTGACGGCTTGTAGGCACACGGTTTCAGGTACTCTTTCACTCCCCTCCCGGGGTACTTTTCATCTTTCCCTCACGGTACTCGTCCGCTATCGGTCTCCAGGAAGTATTTAGGCTTACCGGGTGGTCCCGGCAGATTCACAGCAAATTCCACGAGCTCGCTGCTACTCGGGAACACCGCCAAGGCTCATGCAACTGGTTTTCGCGTACGGGGCTCTCACCCACTCCGGCCGCCCGTCCCAAGGCGTTCCACTAACCAGCACATCAACCCGAGAATCTGTCAGAATTCTCAAGGCAGGTCCCACGACCCCGACCACACAACCCCTGACAGGTATCACATGCAATCGGTTTAGCCTCTTCCGCTTTCGCTCGCCACTACTCACGGAATCACGGTTGTTTTCTCTTCCTGCGGGTACTGAGATGTTTCACTTCCCCGCGTTCCCTCCACACCGGCTATATATTCACCGGCGGGTAACACCACATCACTGGTGCTGGGTTTCCCCATTCGGAAATCCTCGGATCACAGCTCGGTTGACAGCTCCCCGAGGCATATCGCAGCCTCCCACGTCCTTCATCGGCTCCTGAAGCCAAGACATCCACCATGTGCCCTTAACAACTTGACCACAAAGATGCTCGCATCCACTCTACAGTTCTCAAACACCACACCAGAAACAACGTGTGTTGCCTCAGGACCCAACAGCGCGCCAGCGAACAAGAACCCGCCCGGATCCGCGGCCGCCGTTCCACGCGAAGCCGAAGCCCCGCAGTACTAGGTCGGCGGCATCACCACCGCGAGAACCCGTAACCAGTAGTTCCACAATTCCTTGAGCAACCCGGACGGAAACACATTCGGCTTCCGAGCCCGAGCCACCCCGCGCCCTGGTTCCGGGTATCCCGGGGACGCGGATGTGTTGTGCTCCTTAGAAAGGAGGTGATCCAGCCGCACCTTCCGGTACGGCTACCTTGTTACGACTTCGTCCCAATCGCCAGTCCCACCTTCGACCACTCCCTCCCTTGCGGGTTGGGCCATGGGCTTCGGGTGTTACCGACTTTCATGACGTGACGGGCGGTGTGTACAAGGCCCGGGAACGTATTCACCGCAGCGTTGCTGATCTGCGATTACTAGCGACTCCGACTTCACGCAGTCGAGTTGCAGACTGCGATCCGAACTGAGACCGGCTTTAAGGGATTCGCTCCACCTCGCGGTATCGCAGCCCTCTGTACCAGCCATTGTAGCATGTGTGAAGCCCTGGACATAAGGGGCATGATGACTTGACGTCATCCCCACCTTCCTCCGAGTTGACCCCGGCAGTCTCCCACGAGTCCCCGCCATGACGCGCTGGCAACGCAGGATAAGGGTTGCGCTCGTTGCGGGACTTAACCCAACATCTCACGACACGAGCTGACGACAGCCATGCACCACCTGTACACCAACCACAAGGGAAGCCCCATCTCTGGGGATGTCTGGCGCATGTCAAGCCCAGGTAAGGTTCTTCGCGTTGCATCGAATTAATCCACATGCTCCGCCGCTTGTGCGGGCCCCCGTCAATTCCTTTGAGTTTTAGCCTTGCGGCCGTACTCCCCAGGCGGGGCGCTTAATGCGTTAGCTACGGCACGGACAACGTGGATGTCGCCCACACCTAGCGCCCAACGTTTACAGCGTGGACTACCAGGGTATCTAATCCTGTTCGCTCCCCACGCTTTCGCTCCTCAGCGTCAGTATCGGCCCAGAGACCCGCCTTCGCCACCGGTGTTCCTCCTGATATCTGCGCATTTCACCGCTACACCAGGAATTCCAGTCTCCCCTGCCGAACTCAAGTCTGCCCGTATCGACCGCACGCTCCACGTTAAGCGTGGAGATTTCACGGCCGACGCGACAAACCGCCTACGAGCTCTTTACGCCCAATAATTCCGGACAACGCTCGCACCCTACGTATTACCGCGGCTGCTGGCACGTAGTTAGCCGGTGCTTCTTATCCAGGTACCGTCACTTGCGCTTCGTCCCTGGCGAAAGAGGTTTACAACCCGAAGGCCGTCATCCCTCACGCGGCGTCGCTGCATCAGGCTTGCGCCCATTGTGCAATATTCCCCACTGCTGCCTCCCGTAGGAGTCTGGGCCGTGTCTCAGTCCCAGTGTGGCCGGTCACCCTCTCAGGCCGGCTACCCGTCGTCGCCTTGGTAGGCCATTACCCCACCAACAAGCTGATAGGCCGCGGGTTCATCCTGCACCGCCGGAACTTTCCACCACCGAGGATGCCCCCGATGGTCGTATCCGGTATTAGACCCAGTTTCCCAGGCTTATCCCAGAGTGCAGGGCAGATTACCCACGTGTTACTCACCCGTTCGCCACTCATCCACCACCGAAGCGGTTTCAGCGTTCGACTTGCATGTGTTAAGCACGCCGCCAGCGTTCGTCCTGAGCCAGGATCAAACTCTCCAACAATGCTGTAAAGTTCGATCGAGACTATTCTCAATCACATTCTCAAAGGAAACCCCGACGAGGGGGTTTCATATATAAGCTCTACTGGCTTAGTTCACTAGCACACTGTTGAGTTCTCAAGCAACACACCCCGAACCAGACCCGGAAAAACCGGACCAAGCTCGATGCGTTATTTCAAGCTTTTTGTTACCGGAGAAGTACCTTACACCCGGCGAAACTCGAGGCTTCAACTGGGGGGCTGGTGCAGCTCCGGAGGTTTGGGACCACCCACTCTACCACCATCGGTGGGAGCTTGGTTCGTGGTCCCGGCGGCCGCCCGGTCTCCCTGGCGACGAAGAGAAGATTACATGCCCCGGAACAGCCTCCGAACAGGGGGGTCCGTTATTTCGCGCCAGCTCGCTGACCTGCGTCGATACCAAACACTCAGCTGTACCGGCAGCCCCAACGGCACCAGCCCGGCGGCCAGCTCGACAGCCCGCTCGGGGATGAAGACCGCCGGTCACCCCGGCTGCGGCTCCCCGTGGGTGGCCACCACCGTCACCGCGACCAGTCCGGCCGCGAGCACCGCCGTCAGATGGATGGGAGCCGGCCCGAACGAGGCGGCCAGGATCAGCACCGCCGCCGCCGGGAAGCCGATCGCGATCGGGCGGCATTCGTTCGTCGGCCCGATGTGCAACAGCCACACGCTCACCAGGAAGACCGCGACCGGGACGGTCACCGCGAGCGCGGTCGGGATTCCGCCGACCGCGGCCTTGCCGCTGTCGAAGTCGACCGCCATTTCCAGGCCGGCTCCCACCGCGGCCGCTGAGCCGAAGATCAGGTAGTGCCCGTAGCCCCAGCTCAGCGCGGTCCGCAGCGAGTTGCCGCGTTCCAGCCGGGCGTGTCCGGGCTGGTCGAAGTACAGCCACCACATCGAGAACACCAGAACCAGGGCCGCGGCGGCCAGCGACACCAGGTCCCCGGTGTGCTCGCCCTCAGCGATGCCCTCCTTCACCGCGTTGGTGGCGCTGAGCACGGTCTCGCCGAGCACGATCAGCGTGAAGAGCCCGTACCGCTCGGCGATGTGGTGCGGATGCCACGCGGTGCCCGTCCGCGATTCCGCGACTACCGGCACGGACAGCTCCAGCACGACGAGCACGAAGAAGCCGACGAGCCCCGCGGTCCCCGGAAGCGCCAGCCGGACGACCCACAACACCTGGCAGAGTGTGACACCGACCGCATAGAAGTACGCCGTCCTTCGCGTTTCGGGCGATTGGCGTGCCGCGCGCAGCCATTGGGTGACCGCGGCCAGCCGCATCAGGAGGTAGCCGACGGTCACGATCGTGAAGTCGCCGTCGAACGCCTTGTCCACGCCGGCCGCGACAGTCAGGCCGCCCGCGATCTGGACCAGCGTCGCCAGCCGGTAGGGCACGTCGTCGGTATCGAACGCGGACGCGAACCAGCTGAAGTTCAGCCAGCCCCACCAGATCGCGAAGAACACCATCGCGAAACCGAGCACGCCGTGCCCGATGTGCCCGGACGAAAGCGCGTGATGCAGCTGAGCCGCGGCCTGGCCGACAGCGACCACGAAACACAGGTCAAACAGCAGCTCCAACGGCGTCGAAACGCGGTGCCCCTCGCCGCTGTCGCGCGGCCGCATCGGCCGGTACCACACCCGGATCCGGTCGCCCGGCGCTGACTGGTGGGGCATCGAATCTCCCTTTCTCGCAGATCGCGGCCCATCCCAACATGATCGGCAGCCGGACGCGAGCGCGACACCGCGAGCAGCCGAAATCGGAGGAAACCGGACGGCCATCGCGGCCGGACCGCCCGGTCGCACCCCGGATCCGTCTCGCCGTCACGTACACCTCGGGAGCCGCTTCCCGCGCGGTTAGGTCTGGAAATGCGTTTTCCGGGACATCCGGCGCAATCGAACAGCGGAGTTCGACCAAGCCCTCGCTGTTATCGCAGATTTCGCCGTGATAGCGGAGGGAACGGCCGGACGTGTCGGCACCGGGCCGCCAAGAAACGCGAGCCACGGGGCCGCGGAGCCGGCAGCGGCCAGCTTCTCGGAAGCGGTGCCCGATCGAGCGTGGGGCCGGCTCTCCGGCGAAGGGCAAGACGGAGAAGGGCGGGCCCGGCTCCCCCTCGCCCAGGCCCGCCCCCATGCCTCCGCCGCACTTGCCGGCTACTCCGGGCAGTGCTCCCGGCGATTCGCCGTACGGTCCCCCGCGGACGCCGACGAATTCCTTGCCTGGGATGCGACTCCGGGTGTCCATTCCCCGGAACTCCGAACTCCCGAGCCGCCCGACCGGTCGACCCATCCCCGGTCGACCGAGCGAAATGCCACTGTAGGTAGCCAAAGTGCCGTGCTGAAGGCTCCATAAGGTCTACCCGGTTGCTCTGAGTAGCACCAGGGCCGAAGGTTACCTGTCACTCGGATGGAGTACCCCCGGTGGCGGAAAGTAGTTCACCGATCGTGCACAGGTGAGTGGTAGCGAGTCACGCTCGGTGGATGTCCGCGGCGGCTTGCGCAGCTCGCCGGTCCTCCGAGAGGGTGGCGCGACGACGCCGGGCACGCAGTTCCAAGATCGCCAGAACCAGTGCGACGCCGGTCAGGCCGGCCGCGCAGCACATCGCCGCGGTGAGCCCGTTCTGGTAACCGCCGGTGGCGACGACCGACTCGAACACCGACGCCAGCACCGCCGTGCCGATCGCGGTGCCGATCCGCTGGCCGGTCTGCAGCGCCCCGCCGGCGACCCCGGCCAGCCGGTTCGGTACGCATTCGAGGGTGAGCGTCGTGTTCGGCGAGATCACCATGCCGCCGCCGAGCCCGCCGATCAGCAACGGACCGGCCACCGCGAACCCGGCGGCCGAGGACGGGACCAACTGGACGACGAGCGCGACCGCCAGCATCGACAGCGCGACGATGCTCAGGCCGGTGACGGTCAGGCGCCGGCCGAACCGCGGCACAAGACGGCCAGCGACCGCGGCGCTCGCCGCCGAACTCAAGGCGAACGGCGTGACCGCCAAGCCCGACTGCAGCGGCGTGTAGCCAAGGCCCTGCTGGAAGAAAAGCGCGAAAACCAGCCAGATGCCGGCGAACCCGCAGAAGTACAGCGCGCCGACGGCCGCGCCGCTCGCGTAACCGGGGGTGGTGGTGAAGAGCCGGATGTCGAGCAGCGGCGGCCGGTCGCGGCTCGCCACGTACCGCTCCCACCACACGAAGGCGGTGCCGAAAACGACCGCCACGGCGAACAGCCACCAGAACCGGCCCAGTCCGCCGCGCTCGGACTGGACGAGCGGCAGCAGCACGCCGAGTACCGCGACAGCAAGCAGCACTATGCCGACGAAGTCGATTTCGGCGCGCAGCCGCATCTTCCGCCGTTCAGTCACCGGCACCAGCTTCATCGCCAGCCCGAACGCGACGACCCCGATCGGGACGTTCACGTAGAACACCCAGCGCCAGCCCTCCGCGTCGCCGAACAACGCGAGGATCACCCCGCCGAGCACCGGACCGACCGCGGTGGAGATCCCGACGACCGCTCCGAACATGCCGAACGCCCGGCCACGTTCGGCACCGCTGAACAGGTCCTGGATCAGGCCGCTGTTCTGCGGGGTCAGCAGGCCGGCGGCACAGCCTTGCGCGAGCCGCGCGGCGATGAGCATCGCCGGATCCAGGGCCGCGCCGGCGAGCGCGCTGGTCAGGACGAACGCGGCCAGCGCGATCAGGAACATCCGGCGGCGGCCCAGCGCGTCGCCGAGCCGGCCGCCGGTGACCAGGACCAGGCCGAACGCGAGCGCGTAGCCCGAGACGACCCACTGGATGGTGCCCGCTCCGGTGTTCAGGCCGCGTTCGATCGAGGGCAGCGCGGTGTTGACGATGCTGACGTCCAGCAGCGTCATGAACCCGGCGGTAAGGGTGACCGCGAGCGCCCGCCAGCGGCGGGGGTCTGGTTCGGCCCCGGCCATCAGGTGTTGGCGGTGATCCCAGGGATTCCCTTGAGCTCACCGATGAGCATCGAGCTGACCTTCACCGGGTAATCGTAAAGCGCGAACACGGTCTGGTTCTTGCCGACGAGTTTCAGGTGCACCGGCGTATCGCCCTTGTGCGCCAGCAGCGTCGACTTCAGCTCACTGACCACCGCGTGATCGATTTTCTCCGCGGCGGCCAGCAGCATCAGCGGCGGCTCCTCGCCGCCCGCGCCGACCTCGGAGAGGTCGAGCGGCACCAGCCCGCCGCCGAAGACCGACATCTTGTCCTCGCGCCAGTTGACCCGGCCCTTCACCAGCACCGCGTTGTCCTCGACCAGGTCGGCGGCGAACATCGAGTACGCCTTGGCGAAGAACAGCACCTCCAACGACGCGTCCATGTCCTCGACCGTGCAGATCGCCCAGGGCTCGCCTTTCTTGTTGACCCGCCGCTCCAGCGAGGTGAGCAGGCCGGAGATGACGACCTCGCCCTCCTTCGGCGGGTCGGCGAGCAGCGCGGCGATCGGCTTGGGCGCGTGTTTGCGCAAGATGCGCTCGGCCCCGTCGAGCGGATGGGCCGACACGTACAGGCCGAGCATCTCGCGCTCGTAGGCCAGCAGCTGCTTGCGCGGATACTCCTCGTCGCCGAACTTGAGGTGCGCCAGCGGCGAGGAGGACGGGGCCGCCTCGCCGCCGTCGCCGCCGTCGCCTCCGAACGAGCCGAACAGGTCGAATTGCCCCATCGCTTCCTGGCGCTTGAGCGGCACGACGGCTTCCACCGCGTCCTCGTGCACCTGGATCATCGACAGCCGGGTGTGCCCCATCGAGTCGAACGCACCCGCCTTGATCAGCGACTCGATCACCCGCTTGTTGCACGCCACCAGCTCCGACTTGTCCAGGAACTCGGTGAACGAGGAGTACTTGCCCTTCTCCTCGCGCGTCTTGATGATCGACTCCACCACGTTCGCGCCCACGTTGCGCACCGCGCCCAGACCGAACCGGATATCGCTGCCGACCGCCGCGAACCGCAGCGCCGACTCGTTCACGTCCGGCGGCAGCACCTTGATCCCCAGCCGACGGCACTCCGACAGATAGATCGCCGACTTGTCCTTGTTGTCCCCGACCGACGTCAGCAGCGCCGCCATGTACTCCGCGGTGTAGTTCGCCTTCAGATACGCGGTCCAGTACGCGATCAGGCCGTACGCGGCGGCGTGCGACTTGTTGAACGCGTAGCCGGCGAACGGCAGGATCGTGTCCCACAGCGCCTTGACCGCTTCCGGCGAGAAGCCGCCCTCGACCAGCGGGCTGGACTTCATGCCCTCTTCGAAGCCCTCGTATTCCTTCTCGAGGACTTCCTTCTTCTTCTTGCCCATCGCGCGCCGCAGCGTGTCCGCTCGGCCCATCGTGTAGCCCGCGACCTTCTGCGCGATCTGCATGATCTGCTCTTGGTAGACGATCAGGCCGTAGGTCTCGGACAGGATCTCCCGCAGCGGCTCCTCCAGCTGCGGGTGGATCGGCTTGATCTGCTGCCGGTTGTTCTTGCGGTCGGCGTAGTCGTTGTGCGCGTTCATGCCCATCGGGCCGGGGCGGTACAGCGCGAGCACCGCGATGATGTCCTCGAACCCGGTCGGCAGCATCCGCCGCAGCAGGTCGCGCATCGCGCCGCCGTCGAGCTGGAACACGCCGAGCGTGTCGCCGCGGCCAAGGAGCTTGTACGCCTCCGGATCGTCGAAGCCGAGCCGGTCGAGGTCGATCTCCTCGCCGCGGTTGACCTTGATGTTCTCCAGCGCGTCGCCGATGACGGTGAGGTTGCGCAGGCCGAGGAAGTCCATCTTCAGCAGGCCGATGGCCTCGCAGGACGGGTAGTCCCAGCCGGTGATGATCGAACCGTCGTCGCGCTGCCACACCGGGATCGCTTCGGTCAGCGGTTCGCTGGACATGATGACCGCGCAGGCGTGCACGCCGGCGTTGCGGATCAGGCCCTCGAGACCGCGAGCGGTGTCGAAGATCGTCTTGCACTCTTCGTCGGTCTCGACCAGCGTGCGGACCTCGGCCGCCTCGGCGTAGCGCTCGTGCTTCGAGTCGACGATGCCGGACAGCGGGATGTCCTTGGCCATGATCGGCGGCGGCAGCGCCTTCGAGATCTTGTCCGCGATCGCATACCCCGGCTGGCCGAAATGGACGCGGGCGGAGTCCTTGATCGCCGCCTTGGTCTTAATGGTGCCGAACGTGATCACCTGGGCGACCCGGTCCGAGCCGTACTTGTCGGTGGCGTACCGGATCATCTCGCCGCGGCGGCGGTCGTCGAAGTCGATGTCGATATCGGGCATCGACATGCGTTCCGGGTTCAGGAAGCGCTCGAACAGCAGCTTCTGCGGGATCGGGTCGAGGTTCGTGATGCCGAGCGCGTACGCGACGAGCGCGCCGGCCGCGGAACCACGGCCGGGGCCGACCAGGATGCCGACCTCCCGCGCGTGCTGGATGAGGTCGGCGGTGATGAGGAAGTAGGACGGGAAGCCCTTGCCCTCGATGACGTTGAGTTCGTAGTCGACGCGTTCCTCGTAGCCGTCCGGGATGCCTTCGGGGAACCGCCACTTGAGGCCCTCGGCCACCTGATGGCGCAGCCAGGAAGCATCGGTGTGGCCCTCGGGGACGTCGAAGACCGGCATCCGGTCCTTGTGCGCGTACACGTCCTCATACGACTCCACCCGCTCCGCGATCAGCAGCGTACTGTCCGCCGCCCCCGGAACCTCCCGGTCCCAGTACTCCCGCATCTCCTCCGCCGACTTCAGGAAATACCCGTCCCCGTCGAACTTGAACCGCGTCGGATCATTCAACGTCTTCCCAGCCTGCACGCACAACAACGCCGAATGCGTATCCGCCTGATCCTTCGTCACATAATGCGAATCATTCGTCGCCAACGACGGCAGACCCAACAGACTCCCGATCTCCAGCAGCCCCTCCCGCACCGACCGCTCAATCGGCAACCCGTGATCCATCAGCTCCAGGAAAAAATTCCCCGCCCCGAAAATATCCCGGTAATCCGACGCGGCCTGAATCGCCGCCTCCCGCTGACCCAACCGCAACCGCGTCTGCACCTCGCCCGACGGACACCCCGTCGTCGCGATAATCCCCGCCGAATTCTCCGCGATCAGCTCTCGATCCATCCGCGGCTTCCGGTAATACCCCTGAATCGACGCCAACGACGACAACTTGAACAGATTCCGCAACCCCGTCGCGTTCTCCGCCACCATCGTCATATGCGTGTACGCGCCACCACCCGAAACATCCCCGCCCTCACCGAACTCGTCCGAACCCCGCTGATTCGCCTGCCCCCAGAACACCGGCTTCTTGTGAAACCGCGACTCCGGCGCCACATACGCCTCAATCCCGATGATCGGCTTGATCCCGTGCTTCTTCGACGTCTGATAAAACTCGTCCCCGCCGTACATGTTCCCGTGATCGGTCATCCCCACCGCAGGCATCCCCAACCGGGCCGCCTCCGCGAACAACGGGCCAATCTTCGCCGCACCGTCCAACATCGAATACTCAGTGTGGACGTGCAGGTGGACGAAAGAATCGTTCGACACCAGCGAAAACCTCCCCTAGGCAGACGGCTTCCCGGCTCCGGTCGACGCGGCGGGCCCGGGCTGTCCACCCTAGTCCGCCGCGGTTGGCTCGACGCGTCCGGCTCATGGTGCGCGCCCGCCGCGCGGACCGGGGCCCGGCACGCCGGGACGCGAGCAAGATCTGTTCTCCGTGGCAGTCACGACGCCCTCCTCTCGGGTCCGCCCACGGTCGCACCCGCCACCGACAGAAACCGGGCCTCCGCCGCGCCGCCCGCAGGACCTCACCCGAGAGCGTGAACCAGGCCACAGCGACCGAGAGCAAAGGGGATGTCCGGCTTGACATCCGCCCGCGGTGGGCCCGAGCATCACGACTCGTGAACCTGTCTGACAGCCGGGCAGCCGGACCGCTCCCCCGGCGGGTCAGCGCGATGGAGGCCGTACTGGCCCATCTGCGGCACGCGATCGAGCACGGCGAGTACGCGGTCGGCGACAAGCTGCCCTCCGAGGCCGCACTGGCCAGCGAATACCAGGTCAGCCGATCGGTCGTGCGCGAAGCGCTGCGCGCGCTGCAGGCACTCGGGCTCACCGAGTCGCGCACCGGACGGGGCACCTTCGTCACCGCCACCGGGCCGGCGGAGAACCCTACCTTCGGCGACTATTCGGCCCGGGACCTGATCGAGGTGCGCCGGCACGTCGAGGTCCCGGTCGCCGGTTACGCCGCCCTGCGGCGCGACGCGGATCAGCTCGCGCTGCTCGGCGACCTGGTCGACCGGATGGACGCCGAGACCGGTCCCGCCGAGTGGGTGGCGCTCGACACCCAGTTCCACGTCACGATCGCGCGGGCGTCAGGCAATCCGGTGTTCGCGAAGGTGATCGAGGAGATCCGCGACGCGCTGGCCCGGCAGTCGGCGTTCCTGAACCAGCTGGGCGGGCGGCGCACCGAATCGAACGTCGAGCACCGCCGGATCCTCACCGCGATCGCGCGCGGAGCACAAGATGCGGCCGCGGCCGCGATGACCGAGCATCTCGATCACGTCGAGAAGACCCTGACCACGATCGTCCGGCCGGCCCGCTCCGGCGAAGCAGAAACTGGAACCACCGCGTGACTGAAGAAACCCTGCCCGCGCTCGCCCAGGCGCCCGCCGACGCGGGCGACGCCGGATACCGCAAGGTGCTGAAATCCCGGCACATCAACATGATCGCCATCGGCGGCGCGATCGGCACCGGCCTGTTCCTCGGGGCGGGCGGCCGGCTCGCACAGGCCGGCCCGGCGCTCGCGATCGTCTACGCGGTCTGCGGCCTGTTCGCGTTCTTCGTCGTGCGCTCGCTCGGCGAGCTGATCCTCTACCGTCCCTCGTCCGGCGCGTTCGTGTCCTACGCGCGCGAGTTCATGGGCGAGCGGGGCGCCTACGTCGCCGGCTGGATGCACTTCCTGAACTGGTCGACCACCGGCATCGCGGACATCACCGCGATCGCGTTGTACGCGCACTTCTGGCCGTTCTTCACGCCGATCCCGCAGTGGGTGCTGGCGCTGATCGCGCTGGCGATCGTGCTGTCGCTGAACCTCGTTTCGGTGAAATTGTTCGGCGAGATGGAGTTCTGGTTCTCCATCGTGAAGGTCGCCGCGCTGGTGTTGTTCCTGATCGTGGGCATCGTGCTGCTGGTCACCCAGCATCCGATCGACGGCCAGATCCCCGGCCCGCAGCTGATCGCCGACCACGGCGGCATCTTCCCGTCCGGCGTCGTGCCGATGATCCTGATCGTGCAGGGCGTGGTGTTCGCGTACGCCTCGTGCGAGCTGGTCGGCGTAGCGGCCGGCGAAACGGAGAACCCGGAGAAGATCGTGCCCAAGGCGATCAACTCGATCATGTGGCGGATCGCGTTCTTCTACGTGGGTTCGGTCGTGCTGCTGGCGATGCTGCTGCCGTGGAGCTCTTACTCGGCCGACCAGAGCCCGTTCGTGACCGTGCTGTCGAAGCTGGGCGTGCCGGGCGCGGACAGCATCATGAACCTGGTGGTGCTCACCGCCGCGCTGTCCAGCCTGAACTCCGGGCTGTACTCGACCGGGCGAATCCTGCGGTCGATGTCGATGGCCGGTTCGGCGCCGAAGTTCACCGGCGTGATGAACCGCAACCAGGTGCCCTACGGCGGGATCCTGCTCACGTCGTCGGTGTGCGTCGTCGGGGTCGGGCTGAACTACGTGGTGCCGAAGGACGCGTTCGAGATCGTGCTGAACTTCGCCGCCGTCGGCATCCTCGGCACCTGGGCGATCATCGTGCTCAGCCACCTGCTGTTCGTGCGCAAAGCCAAGCTCGGCGAGGTGACCCGGCCGCACTTCCGGCTGCCGTTCTCCCCCTACACCGAGATCGTGACGCTGGTCTTCCTGGTCTCGGTCGTGGTGCTGATGGGCTTCGACAAGGTCGGCCGGATCACCTTGATGGCGTTGCCGGCGATCGTCCTCGCGCTGGTCGTCGGCTGGTTCGCGGTGCGCAGGCGGATCGACATGAGCCAGTTCGACAAGGCGGAACTGTGACGCCGCAGGAGCGCGAACCGCGGCACGTGCCGCTGGTGCACCTGCTGCGCGACGGCATGGTCGAGGGCGTGCACCACGGTTCGGTGGTGGTGCTGGCCCCGGACGGATCGACCGTCTTCGAGGCTGGTGACCCCGAGGTGGCGATGTACCCGCGATCGACGGCGAAACCGTTGCAGGCCACCGCGATGGCCCGGCTCGGACTGCGGCTCGGACCGGCCGGATTCGCCATCGCGGCAGCCAGCCATTCCGGCGAGCCGCGACACCTCGACGCGGCGGGCGCGGTGCTGGCCAGCCGCGGGTTCGCCGAGAACGACCTGGGGAATCCGGCGGATCTGCCGTACGACCCGGTGGAGCGCGACGCCTGGGTCGCATCCGGACGGGAGCCTTCCCGGCTGGCGCACAACTGCTCGGGCAAGCACGCGGCGATGCTGGCGGTGTGCCGCGAGCAGCGGTGGCAGGTCGACGGATACCTCGATCCGGCGCATCCGCTGCAGGTGGCGATGCGGGAGACCGTGGAGGATCTGACCGGGCAGACGGTGTCGCGGATCGCGACGGACGGATGCGGGGCACCGCTGTTCGCGCTGTCCCTTCGAGGGCTGGCGCGGGCGGCTTCGCGAATCGCTGTCGCGCCGGAGGGATCGCCGGAAGGGCTGGTGGCGCAGGGAATCCGGGAGCGGCCGGACTTGGTCGCGGGCACCCGCCGGGACGTGACCCGGCTGATGCGAGCGGTGCCGGGGCTGATCGCGAAGGACGGGTTCGAGGCAGTGCAGCTGGCCGCGTTGCCAGACGGGACCGCGGTAGCGCTGAAGATCGCGGACGGCGGAGACCGGGCGCGACCGGCGGTGCTGGCCGCGGCATTGGCGCGGGCCGGGGTGGATGCGGAGTTGCTGGCGCCGTTCGCGGATCCGGCACTCAAGGTGACCAGCGCGTTCGCCGCTTGAGAAGCCGGTTTGGCCATGCCCTCCGCTGAGTCCGTGGCGGGCCTTACGCGAAGCTAAGTCCGTCAAGGGCCCCTTACGGGAATCTAAGTCCGTCAAGGGACCCTTCACGGAACCCGTCCGCAAAGACCCCCTCACGGAACCCAGGTCCGGCATGGGACCCCTCACGGAACCCGTCCGCAAAGACCCCCTCACGGAACCCAAGTCCGGCAGGGGACCCCCGCGGAACCCCGTCCGCAAAGACCCCCTCACGGACTTCAGCGGCGGCAGATCTCTCGCGGGCCGCGTAGGTTCGGTCTGGTGCTGAACCGAATCGTCGACCGGCTGCTCGGCCTCCCCGCCGCCGAAGGCCCGGCGCCCGAGGCCGCCAAAGGCATCCGGATCCCGATGCCCGACGGCGTCCGCCTGATCGCCGACCGCTACGCGCCCGTCGGACTGCGTTCCGGGCCGGTGGTGCTGATCCGTACGCCGTACGGGCGCACCGGGCCGCTCGCCAAACTGTTCGGCGAGACGTTCGCTCGGCACGGGCTGCAGACCGTCCTCCAGAGCACCCGCGGCACCTTCGGTTCGGAAGGCGAGTTCCGCCCCTTCCACCACGAGCGCGAGGACGGCATCGCCACCGCCGAATGGCTGCGCCGGCAACCCTGGTGCGACGGGCGGCTCGCGATGGCCGGGGCCAGTTACCTCGGGCATGCCCAGTGGGCGGTCGGGCCGTACCTCGACCCGCCGCTGGAAGCGATGTGCCTGGCGATCACCGCGTCGGAATTCGTCAGCACCTTCTACCCGGGCGGGGTGCTGGCGGCGGACAACATGGTGTCCTGGTCCGCGTTGATCGGCCGCCAGGAGGACCGGTTCGCGGCCGTGCCCAACCCCCGGCAGACCCGCCGCACGCGCGCCGCGATGGCGCAGTTGCCGATCGCGGGCGCGGATGTCGCGGCGATCGGCCGTCCGGTCCAGTTCCTTCAGGACGTCACGGCGCACGCCGGGCCGGGCGACGGGTTCTGGGGGAGGTCGGACCACAGCGCCGAGGTCGCCGGTCTCGACGTGCCGGTCAGCATGATCACCGGCTGGTACGACCTGTTCATCCGGACCCAGCTCAACGATTTTCGCATTCTGCAGGAAGCCGGCAAGGCACCGCGGATCACCGTCGGGCCGTGGTCACACGGCGAGCCGGCCAGCTTTCCCGCCATCGCACAAGACCAGATCGGCTTCCTGCGCGCGCATCTGCTCGGCGACCGTGCGCACCTGCACCGCTCGCCGGTCCGGATCTTCCTGCAGCAGGCGGCTGCCTGGCTCGACTTCGACCAGTGGCCACCACCGTCGGAACCCATCTCCGCGCATCTGCGGCCGGTCGGCGGGCTCGGCGAAACCGTGTCCGGCGAGGCCCTGCCGACGTCGTTCGCCTATGACCCGGCGGATCCGACGCCCGCGGTCGGCGGACCGCTGCTGATGGGCAAGAACAAGCAGCGCGACAACTCCGCCGTCGAAGCGCGCGACGACGTGCTGGTGTTCACCGGCGAACCGCTCCCCGCCGATCTCGATGTGATCGGCGAGGTGTCCGCGACCGTGTACGTCCGCACCGAACTGGCCGATGCCGACGTGTACGTCCGGCTCTGCGACGTGGACCGCAGCGGCGGCTCGCGCAACGTCACCGACGGCATCCTGCGGCTGCGTCCCGGCGCACCGGCCGCCGACGCCGACGGTGTGGTCCGGGCCGAAGTGGAGCTCGATCCGACCGCGTACCGCTTCCGGCGCGGGCATCGGCTGCGCGTTCAGGTCGCCGGCGGCGCGTTCCCGCGATTCGCCCGCAACCACGGCACCGGCGAACCGGTCGCGTCCGCGGTGAACAGTGCACCGAACCGGTTCGAGGTGTTCCACGACGCTGTCCGGCCGTCACGGATCACTCTGCCGGTCTTCACTTCGTGACGGTGCGGTGATGCGTCGTCAGCCGGCCGTCGTCGTGCAGGACGTGCAGCAGCAGTGACGGCGGGCCGTCGAAGTCCAGCGGCCCGCCTTCGTCCCAGCCCCGGCCCGCACCGGGTTCCACCGGCAACAGCGATCCGGAGACCACGCCAGGGGCGATGCGCAACGGCACGCCGGCGAACATCGTCGCGGCACCGGTATGCACGTGGCCGCACAGCAATGCGGCCACCTCGGGATGGCGGCGCAGCACGGCGGCGAGACGGTGTTCGCCGGTCTGGCGGATGACGTCCACGAGCGGGACACCGACGTCGAGCGGCGGGTGGTGGAACGCGATCAGCGACGGGCCCTCGTGGCCGGACAGGGTTTCGTCCAGCCAGGCGAGCGTCTCGTCGGCGAGGTAGCCCGCGCCCTTGCCCGGGATCGTCGAATCGCACGACACCAGGAGCGCCCCGGCCGCCTCGACCGCGTGGTTGATCGGGCCGTCACCGGCCGGTTCGCCCAGCAGTACCTCGCGGAACGGCGCGCGGACGTCGTGGTTGCCCGGGCAGGAGACGACCGGGAACGGAAGGTCGAGCAGTTCCGCGGCGCGCTGGTACTCCTCGGGTTCGCCGTGGTCGGCGATGTCGCCGGTGACGAATGCCGCGTCCACCGGATGTTCGAGCTCCCGCAGGTACCGGACCACCGCGGCGGCGCGGGCGTCCGCGCGTTCTCCGCCGTCGAGGTGGAGGTCGGACAGGTGCGCGAAGATCTGCACCAGATCAGCTCCTTTTCAGGTAGGAGAGGGCTTTCACCCAGTTCCGGACCAGCAGCGCGGACGCGCCCGTCAAGTCGTCCGCTCGCAGCGCGTCGGCGATTTCCCGGTGTTCGGCCACGCTCTCCGCCAGCCGGTCCCGGCCGCTGAAGTACGCCGTCTCATAGCGTTTCAGCAGCGGCTTCGTCTGCTCGATCAAGCGCAGCAGATGCGGGTTGGCGCAGCGGGACGTGAGCAGTTCGTGCCAGCGGTCGTCGGTCGCGGGCAGGTCGGCGGACGCGGTCATCTCGTCCGCGATCGAATCCAGCGCGTCCGGCAGCGAGGCGAGCTCCAGCGGCGACGTCCAGCGCAGCGCGAGCGCTTCCAGCTCGGCGATCAGCGGGTACAGCCGGCGTGCCTCGTCCGGGTCGAACGGGGCGACGAGGAATCCGCGGCCCGGCGCGGCGACGAGCAGCCCGCGGTCGGCCAGGCCGATCAGCGCCTCCCGCAACGGGGTCCGGCTCACGCCCAGCTCGGCCGCCAGGTGCACCTCGTTGATCCGGGCGTCCGCGGGCAGCCGCCCGTCCAGGACGCGCGCGGTGATCTCCTCGACGAGCTCGCCGCGCAGCAGTCGCTTGCTCATCTCAGAAGTATTGCACACAGTTAAGCCGTACTGTATTCAGTTTATATGGCTTTCGACGTCGACCGCGCCCGCACCGAAACCCCCGGCAGCTCCGAAGTCGCGCACTTCAACAACGCCGGCTCGTCCCTTCCGCCCGCGCGGGTCACCGAAACCGTGATCGACTACCTCCGCACCGAGTCCCGGCTCGGCGGCTACGAGGCGGCCGACCAGGCCAGGGACCGCGTGAACGACGTGTACGCGTCGGTCGCGCGGCTGCTGAACGCGGGGCCGGACGACATCGCGCTGACCGACAACGCGACCCGCTCCTGGCAGGCGATCTTTTACGCGCTGCCGTTCGGGCCCGGCGACCGGATCCTCACCGCCCGCGCCGAATACGCCAGCAACGCCATCGCCTACCTCCAGATCGCCCGCCGCACCGGGGCGCGGGTCGAGGTAGTGGACGACGACGAGACCGGCCAGCTCGACGTCGCCGACCTGCGCCGCCGCATCGACTCGTCGGTGAAGCTGATCGCGGTGAGCCACGTGCCGACCCAAGGCGGCCTGGTGAACCCGGCGGAGGAAATCGGCGCGGTGGCCCGGGAGGCGGGCATCCCGTTCCTGCTCGACGCGTGCCAGTCGGCCGGCCAGCTCGACCTGGACGTGGAGAAGATCGGCTGCGACGCGCTGAGCTCCACCGGCCGCAAGTACCTGCGGGGCCCGCGCGGGACCGGTCTGCTGTACGTGCGCCCGGAGCTGCGCGATCGCCTGGAGCCGGCGATGCTCGACCTGCATTCGGCGGTGTGGACGTCTCCGGACGAGTACGCAGTCGACCCGACCGCGAAGCGATTCGAAGTGTGGGAGCGCGATTTCGCGGCAGTCCTCGGCCTCGGCGCGGCGGTGGACTACGCACTGGAATGGGGATTGCCGGCGATCGAGGAACGCGTCACCGCCCTCGGTTCGACGCTGCGGTCCCGACTGGCCGAACTGGACCGCGTAGCCGTGCACGACGCGGGCGCGCGCAAATGCGGCCTGGTGACCTTCAACGTCGACGGAATCCCGGCGGACCAGGTGAAAGCGCACCTGCAGGCCGCGAAAATCAACACCAGCGTCACGCACGCGACCTCGGCGCAATACGACTTCGCCGCGCGCAACCTGCCTGACCTGGTCCGGGCTTCAGTGCATTACTACAACACCGAGGACGAGATCGACCGGCTCGTGTCCGAGGTGGCGAAGCTGGCCCGCTGACCGACCGCGGCCGGCTCGATGCCGGGCCGGCCTCCCCAGGACTACCAGCAGGACGGCGAGTATCCGCCACTGGCCAGCGTCTCCGCCAGATGCTCGGCGTACCAGTGCGGCCAGTCTTCCTCGCGAGCGCCGGCGGCGTTTCCTTTCTCGTATTGACCGGGCGCGGCTTCGGTGAGCGCGTCCTCCAACCCGCGCTGCGTCTCGCTCATCGGCCCGGTGCCCGGTTGACGACCTGCTGCAGCGTCCAGCCGTTGCCGTCCGGGTCGGCGAACGACGCGAAGGTGCCGTAGCTGTCCGCTTCGGGGTGCGGACCAGGGACGCGGTTCGCCTCTCCGGCCCAGTGGAAGATGCTGTCGGCGTCGTGCCACAGCTCGCCGACCTCGGCACCGCGCTCCAGAAGTTCCTTGCGCGCCAGCTCGATGTCGCCGGTGACGAGGTGCAGCCCCTGCGCCGAGCCCGGCGCCGCGGTGGTCAGCTTCTCGCCAAAGATCACCGACGCCGCCGACCCGGGCGGCGTCACCTGGACCACCCGCAGGCCCTTGTCGCTGCGGAAGTCCGCGTCGAGCCGGAAGCCGAGCCGCTCGTAGAACTCCTTCGCCCGGTCGACATCCGAGACCGGGATGACCGCTATTTCCAGCTTGAGGTCCATGACTCTTTCTCCTCCGCATTCGTAACCTGTTCGAGCGGTTATTACGGTGGCAGCCGAATGCATCACCGGTCAAGATGGTTACTTGATGCCGTGGATCACAGCGAGGCGGCAGAGCCGGCCCGCTGTGCCCAACCGCGGCACCGTCGCGCGCACTGGCGGCAGGCGATCCCCGTGGCGATCGCCTGCCCTGGCTGCCGTCAGCCGAGCGCGAGATCACCCGATCGGCGCAGTATCCACGCCGCTGTCCCTCGTCTCCTGAACTTGTATCCCGCAAAGGGGCGCTGAAGTCGGGACTGCCGAGGGGGCAGGCCCGGCGAGCGCGAAGGCCCTCCCGGGCCGGAGTTGGGGGACTCCGGCCCGGGAGACCGACCTTTCGGTACCGGCTCAGGCCGCCAGCGGCGGTCGCTCCAGGCCAGTCCAATGCCGATAGTGATTGCGCGCCTCGCGGACGGCGTAGACGGCGGCCAGCACAGCGATGATCCAGCCGGTGATGCCGACCGGCAGCGCGTAGTCGCCGTCCGGTGCCGTCAAGTAGCCGAAGACGAAGTTCCCGGCGAGGTAGAACAGGCCCATCCACGGCTGGGCACCGTGCGTCATGATGCTCATGCAGGTGGCCGAGCCAAGCAGAGTGCCGGCGACGGCGAGGACGTTGCTGACCACCGCCAAGTCGGGCGACTGGTCAGCCACGACGGCGAGCAACACGAGGCCGATCGCCGCGAGAGAAGTCGGACGCAGCAGTGCACGCAGCGCGGAATGGCGCGTCGACCAGTTCGCGAACAACAGCAGGAGCAGCGCGAAGCTCACCACCGCCGGGCCGGCGAGCACCGTGAAGCCGCCCTTCAGCCACTCGTCCGCGGTCGGGCGGTCATGGCCGGAAAACAGCCGCGGGACGATGGCTCCGGCGAAGAGCGACGCATCGACCGCCGTGCCGGCCAGCCACATCCGGGTCGTCTTCGCCAGACCCGGCGGCTCGGGCGGCACCACGACCGCGATTCCCGCCTGCTCCAACGGGCCCAGCTCGTAGCGCTCCCGGAACCGCCACGAGTAGTACCCGGCCGCGGCGAGTACCAGGAGACCGACGAACAGCAGCAGGACGGGCCGCGACGAATCCACTGCCCACCGCAGATCCGCCCGGGCCTCCGGATTGTTTCCGTTGACCGACACCAGCACGGCACCGGTCGCCCAGCCGAACGCGGTTCCGCCGAGCGCCCAGGCGACGAGGGTGAACGGGAACGACGGGGACATCCCGGCCCAGCCCCGTCGCACCGAGCGCTCCACGTACTTCCGGGACGCTGCCGCCCGCCCGGCGCGGAGCGCCAGCACGGCGACGATCGCGATCGGCACCGCGAGGTATACCGGTGTCCACGAGACGGCCCCGTCCCGGAAGAAGCTCGCGCCGACGAGCACGTTGCCCGCGCCCAGGCAGGCCAGCAGGGCGGCCACGCCCGGAGTCCAGCCGATCCGGCGTGCCGCGCGTGTCCTGTTCATCTGCCCTCGCCCCCGAACATCCGAAGGAAGCTTAGGGCAAACCGGACGTCGGGACGAGCGTTTCGGCCGCGGGTCACCGCAGCGGAGCAAGCTTGGCAGTCGATCCGCCAGCTGGTGCCCGGCACAGACTGGTGAGGCGCGGTCACCTCCGCGCGATGCGCGCATCGTCCAGGGCGCGATGGCGGCATCTGCCTCGAGCGGCAGGTACCGGGAGGTGGGCGCAGCAGGGTTCGAACCTGCGACCGCTCGGGTGTAAACCGAGTGCTCTTCCGCTGAGCTATGCGCCCGGACGCCGGGACGGGAGACCCGTCCCGGCGGAAAGCACGATCAGGCAGTCAGTTCCTCGACGGCCTTCTTCCAGCCCGCCTGGTCGCGCGCCTCGCCCGGCGCGTTGACCTCGGCGAACCGGACGACGCCCTCGGTGTCGATCAGGAACGTGCCGCGCACCGCGAGGCCGGCCTGGTCGTTGAAGACGCCGTACTTCTGCGCCACCTCTCCGTGCGGCCAGAAGTCCGACAGCAGCGGGAACTGGTAGCCCTCGACCTCGGCCCACGCCTTCAGCGAGAACGGCGTGTCGACGGAGACGCCCAGCACCTGGACGCCCTTGCCGTCGTAGTCGCCGAACTCGTCGCGCAGCTGGCAGAGCTCGCCGGTGCAGATCCCGCTGAAAGCGAACGGGTAGAACACCAGCAGAACCGGCTTGTCGCCCTTGAACTGCGACAGCGTGACCGGCTGCTTGTTGTAGTCGTTGAGCGTGAAGTCAGGGGCCTGCGAACCGACCTCGACAGCCATACCGGCTATTCCTCTCCAGAGCGAACACGAGCGTGCCTGTTCACCCTATCGCGGCGCTTCAGCGCTGCTTGGCCTTGGAGGACTTCGGCGACACCAGACGGGTGCCCAGCCAGCCGGCCCCGACGCTGATGTTCGCCGTCTGAGCGAGCCCGACCTGGGGCACCGCCTCGGCGATATCGCTGGGCTCGACGTGCCCGGGCTGCCCGGTCTTCGGGGTCAGCACCCAGATCACGCCGTTCTCGTCCAGCGGGCCACGCGCGTCGACCAGCGCGTCCCCGAGGTCACCGTCGTTGTCGCGCCACCACAGCAGCACAACGTCGATGACCTCCTGCGCGTCTTCGTCGAGGAGCTCACCGCCGATAGTTTCCTCGATCGCCGCGCGGACGTCGTCGTCGACGTCCTCGTCCCAGCCGATCTCTTGGACCACCATGTCCGGCTTGATGCCAAGGCTCTCGGCGACGCCGGCGTTGCCTGCGTCTCCCGCGGCGACCACTGCTTCCACTCCTCCAACTACGACGGAGTGCGGCAGCTGCCCGCCGCACTCGGGTACACGGTTGTGGAACAGCGAACACTGGCGCGGCGCTGCGCGCAACCGTCCACACCGGATCTTTGGCAAGTCGTGTCCGCAGCGTAGAGCCGGGGACCCGCCCGCGCGACCCCGGGGTGGCACTCAGTACCCACCGCTGCGCGGCCGCCGCCGGACCCCTCCTTTAGGGTGGTGGAGAGAAAACGCGCGCGCGATACACCGTGCGCGGGGAGTGGTGGCACTCGGGCGGCAAATGTTACCGGTCAGTACCGGTGACGCGAACCGGCACGGGGACGACCATGAATGTCGGCGAACACTCCCGCCCACCAGCACGACCAGCTACAAGGAGACCCCTTGGCCCCGCAGAACGACGGCGCCTCCGGCAAGGAGACCCCGGCACGCGTACGCGTCATCCGTGACGGACTGGCGGCGCACCTGCCCGACATCGATCCGGAGGAGACCAGCGAGTGGCTGGACTCCTTCGACGAGGCGCTGGCCCGCGGCGGTCAGCAGCGCGCCCGCTACCTGATGCTGCGCATCCTCGAGCGCGCCCGCGAGCGCAACGTCGGTGTCCCGGCCCTCACGTCGACCGATTACGTGAACACGATCCCAACCGAGAACGAACCCTGGTTCCCTGGTGACGAGGAGATCGAGCGCCGCTACCGCCGCTACATCCGCTGGAACGCGGCGATCATGGTGCACCGCGCGCAGCGGCCCGGCGTCGGCGTCGGAGGCCACATCTCCACTTACGCCTCCTCGGCCGCGCTGTACGAGGTCGGCTTCAACCACTTCTTCCGCGGCAAGGACCACTCCGGCGGCGGCGACCAGGTCTACTTCCAGGGCCACGCCTCCCCGGGCATGTACGCCCGCGCGTTCCTCGAGGGCCGGCTGACCGAGCAGCAACTGGACGGCTTCCGCCAGGAGTACAGCCACGCCGGCGAGGGCGGCGGCCTGCCGTCCTATCCGCACCCGCGGCTCATGCCGGAGTTCTGGGAGAACCCGACCGTCTCGATGGGCCTCGGCCCGATGAACGCGATCTATCAGGCGCGGTTCAACCGCTACCTGCGCGACCGCGGCATCAAGGACACCTCGGACCAGCACGTCTGGGCGTTCCTCGGCGACGGCGAGATGGACGAGGCCGAATCCCGCGGCCTCATCCACGTGGCCGCGGGCGAGGGCCTGGACAACCTGACCTTCGTGATCAACTGCAACCTGCAGCGGCTCGACGGCCCGGTGCGCGGCAACGGCAAGATCATCCAGGAGCTGGAGTCGTACTTCCGCGGCGCGGGCTGGAACGTGGTCAAGGTCATCTGGGGCCGCGAGTGGGACTCGCTGCTGCACGCCGACCGCGACGGCGCCCTGGTCAACCTGATGAACGTGACGCCCGACGGCGACTACCAGACGTACAAGGCCAACGACGGCGCGTTCGTCCGGGAGCACTTCTTCGGCCGTGACCCGCGGACGAAGGACCTGGTCAAGGACCTCACCGACCAGGAGATCTGGAACCTCAAGCGCGGCGGCCACGACTACCGCAAGGTGTACGCGGCGTACAAGTCGGCCATGGAGCACTCCGGCCAGCCGACGGTGATCCTGGCGCACACCATCAAGGGCTACGGCCTCGGCCCGGCGTTCGAGGGCCGCAACGCCACGCACCAGATGAAGAAGCTCACCCTCGACGACCTGAAGCTGTTCCGCGACACCCAGCGGATCCCGATCAGCGACGAGGAGCTCGAGAAGAACCCGAAGCTGCCGCCGTACTACCACCCGGGCGCGAACTCGCCGGAGATCGAGTACATGCGCGGCCGCCGCAAGGCGCTGGGCGGATACCTGCCCGAACGCCGCCCGAAGACCGCCAAGGCGCTCGTGCTGCCCGGCGACAAGGTCTACGACGGCGTCCGCAAGGGCTCGGGCAAGCAGGAGGTCGCCACCACGATGGCGATCGTCCGGCTCATCCGCGAGCTGGCGAAGGACGCCGAGATCGGCAAGCGGATCGTCCCGATCATCCCGGACGAGGCGCGCACCTTCGGCCTCGACTCGATGTTCCCGACCGCCAAGATCTACAACCCGCACGGCCAGACCTACACCTCGGTGGACGCGAGCCTGATGCTGGCGTACAAGGAGTCCGAGAAGGGCCAGCTGCTGCACGAGGGCATCAACGAGGCGGGGTCCACCGCGTCGTTCACCGCCGTCGGCACGTCGTACGCGACGCACGGCGAGCCGATGATCCCGATCTACATCTTCTACTCGATGTTCGGGTTCCAGCGCACCGGCGACGGCCTGTACGCGGCGGCGGACCAGATGGCCCGCGGCTTCGTGCTCGGCGCCACCGCCGGCCGTACCACGCTGACCGGCGAGGGCCTGCAGCACGCGGACGGGCACTCGCTGCTGCTGGCGGCGACCAACCCGGCGGTGGTGGCGTACGACCCGTCGTACTCGTTCGAGATCGCGCACATCGTCAAGGACGGCCTCCGCCGGATGTACGGCGAGACCGGCCCGGACGGCAACGGCGAGAACGTTTTTTACTACATCACCATCTACAACGAGCCCTACCAGCAGCCGGCCGAGCCGGAGAACCTCGACGTGGACGGCGTGCTCAAGGGCCTCTACCGGTACTCCGAGGCGTCGGCGGGCGAGGGCCCGGAGGTTCAGCTGCTGGTCTCCGGCGTCACCATGCCGGACGCGCTCAAGGCGCAGCGGATGCTGGCCGAGGAGTGGGGCGTGCGGGCCGCGGTGTGGTCGGCCACCTCGTGGGGCGAGCTGCGCCGCGAAGCGGTCGAGATCGACCACGAGAACCTGCTGCACCCGGACGGCGAACAGCGCGTCCCGTACGTCACGCAGAAGCTGGCCGGCGTGTCCGGCCCGGTCGTGGCGGTGTCGGACTGGATGCGCGCGGTGCCGGACATGATCCGCCCGTGGGTGCCCACCGACATGCTCACGCTCGGCACCGACGGGTTCGGTTTCTCCGACACCCGCCCGGCCGCGCGGCGCAAGTTCCTGGTGGACGCCGAGTCGATCACCGTCGGCGCGCTGTCCGCGCTCGCCAAGCGCGGCGAGTACGACCAGGCGAAGGTCGCCGAGGCGGCCCGCCGTTACCGGCTCGACGACGTGGCGGCCGCCGGGCCGCAGACGTCGGACTCCGGCAACGCGTGACGGTTGGCTGAGGCGCCGGCCGCTCCGGGACAGGACTCCCTGTCCCGGAGGGGTCGTCGTCGTGCTGGTCCGGCCACCAGCAGGCCGACCAGACACGCACGCAAGCGTCGCGATCGGAGTCGTTCGGCCTGTGGTCGGATAAGCAATGAGCAGCCCAGTAAGGTAGACATCGGATGTATCCGGATGCCTGACGAAAGGTGGTCGAGCGTGACGAAGCGTCGCCTGCCCCGGCCCAGCGAGCTCAAAGAGATCTTGCGGCCGAAGCCGATCGTGCTCAACCCGACCGATCGGCGCCTCGCCAGCGCGCACACGATCGCCGATCTGCGGATGCTCGCACGCAAGCGCACGCCGCGCGCCGCCTTCGACTACACCGACGGCGCGGCCGAGCTCGAAGACAGCCTGCGCCGCGCCCGGCAGGCTTACCGACGGGTGGAATTCCAGCCCAACGTGCTGCGCGGTGTGTCCGATGTAGACACCAGCAGGGAGATCCTCGGCGTCCGCTCGGCGCTGCCGTTCGCGTTCGCGCCGACCGGCTTCACCCGGATGATGCAGACCGAGGGCGAGCGCGCGGTCGCCCGGGTGGCCCAGCGCAACGACATGCCGATGGCGCTGTCGACGATGGGCACCACGTCCATCGAAGACCTCGCGGCGGCCGCGCCGGACGCGCGCAAGTGGTTCCAGCTGTACGTGTGGCGCGACCACGGCGCGGGCGAAGATCTGATGAATCGGGCGTGGGAGAGCGGATACGACACGCTGCTGCTGACCGTCGACACCCCGGTCGCCGGGCAGCGGCTGCGCGACGTCCGCAACGGGCTCACCATCCCGCCCGCGATCACGCTGAAGACGTTCGTGGACGGCGCGATGCACCCGGCGTGGTGGTTCAACATGCTGACCACCGAGCCGCTGAACTTCGCGTCGCTCAACCGGTTCGGCGGCACCGTGGCCGAGCTGCTGGACAAGCTGTTCGACCCGACGCTGAACTTCGACGACCTGGACTGGGTACGCCAGACCTGGCCGGGGAAACTGGTCGTCAAGGGCGTGCAGAACGTGGACGACGCCCGCGAAGTGGTGAAGCACGGCGCGGACGCGGTGCTGCTGTCCAACCACGGGGGACGCCAGCTCGACCGCGCGCCGACGCCGATCGAGCTGCTGCCCGCGGCACTGGACCAGATCCAGGGCGAGGCCGAAGTGTGGGTCGACACCGGCATCCTGTCCGGCGGCGACATCGTGGCCGCACTGGCCCGCGGCGCGAACGCGGTGCTGATCGGACGTGCGTTCCTGTACGGCCTGATGGCCGGCGGCGAACGCGGCGTGCAGCGCTGCGTGGACATCCTGCGCAGCGAAATGATCCGCACGATGCAGCTGCTCGGGGTGCGCCGGGTGGACGACCTGCGCCCCACCCACGCGACGCTGCGCTGAGCGCTTCGGCCGCGCCGGCGCCTGCCGGTGCGGCCGCTAGGCCTGGCCGGTCTCGAACCGGGAAACCTTTCCGTCGCGCACCGCGAACAGCCAGCGCGTGCGCATCGCGCCCCAGGTCGAGTTCGAGTAGTCGGCGACCAGCGTCCGGCCCCCGTCAGACGTGGACTCGACCTCGAGTTTGCCGTCGCTGGAGAAGATCTCGCGCTCGGTCCAGTCGCCGAGGTCGCGGTCGGTGCCGTCGTCGGACATGGTCGCGTCGGACGTCAACGCGGCCCGGAACGCGGCCCGGTCCCCGGCGTTGAGCGCGGTCACGAACGCGCGCACGGCCGGGTCGGTGATCTCGTCGCTCATGGACTTCATCCCAGCATCGGGACGGCGGACGCGCATCTTCGCGGTGTCCAGTGACCGGCGTCGCGCCGCCCGTCCCAGGCATCAGCCAAGGGGAAGACCACGTCCGGCATCGTGAACCGGCGCGGGCTGGTCGTGCCGCGCTCGTGGCTCCCGCCGAGTGATCCAATCGTCAGACCGCCGCGAGCTTCCTCTGGTCCACCGCGGCACGGGCCGAGCGGTTCCACGTAATCCAGCCGTGCACCACCAGCACCGCGAAGACGACGTAGATCGCCGCCGAGAAGTACAGGCCGGATTTGATCTGCAGTGGCACGCCGATCGCGTCGACCACCAGCCACACGCCCCAGAACTCCACCAGTCCGACACCCTGCGCGGCGAATGCGACGAGTGTCCCGATGAAGATCGCGGCGTCCGGCCATGGCGCCCAAGACGCGTTGAGGGCTTGCAGGACCAGCGCCATCGCGACGGTGCCCACAACGAACGAGCCGAGCATCGCCGCGCGTTCAGTCCAGCGGCCCTTGCGCACGACGACCCCGTAAATCGGGTCCGTGCGACGGTTCCAGGCCCACCAGCCGTACAGCGAGATAAGCAGGATGGCGATCTGCCGACCGGCGAGGCCGCCCAGGTGCGCGGACGCGTAGACGGCGAACAGCAGCACCGTAGCGCCGACCTGCACCGGCCAGGTCCACAGCGTGCGTCGTTGCGCCAGGAAGACCACCGCTAGCGCGAACAGCTGTCCGGTCAGCTCCGCGATCGAGATCCACTGGCCGAACACCGTCACGCCGTGGTGCAACAAGAACTCCACGTCGGCACCCCCTTCGATCTACGCCTCCCAACATGCAGCACGGCGCGGCCATTCCCCTGCCGATGTGACACTGCGGACAGTCCCGCTTCCTGGATCGCCCGCGGCGCGAAAAGCGGCGGAGGCCCGGGTCTCCCCGGGCCTCCGCCGCTGTGTTCAGGTCAGCGCTCGACGCGGCTGAATCCCGCCGGAGGGGTCGGCGGCTCCGTCGAATGACCGTCCGCCGGCATCTGCCGGGTCTGCCCCGGCTGCGGCAAGCTGCCCGACTGGCTCTGCGGGTAGCCCTGCGCCCCGGGAGCGGCACCGGCCGGCGCGTGCTGCCCGGCGACCTGCGACTGCTGCCCGCCGTTCTTGGCGCTGACCTGCCCCTGCAGGTTGGCCAGCCAGCCGCCCCACCGCTCCTGGGCGGGCTTGATCAGGCCGCCGCCGAAGCCGACCACGATCACCCCGCCCGCGGTGGCCAGCACCGCGATCAGCACCGGTCCGGTCACCGTCGTCGCGATGTTCACCTGGCCCAGCGCCGCGATGATGCCGAACGCCATCACGAGCCAGTACGCGGCCGTGCTGAGCAGCCGCCCCGCCGGACGCGCGGCCATCGCCGAGGAGATGACGTCCCGCACGACCTTCGCGATCGCCGCCGCCACGATGATCAGCACCAGCGCCACGAGGATCCGCGGCAGGAAGGCGATGATGTCGTTGAGCAGCTGACTCACCGGGTTCGACGGGCCGAACACCCCGAACGCCAGCTGCAGCGCGATCAGCAGAATGAAGTAGTAGACGAGTTTCACCAGCACGGTGGTGGCGTCGAAATTCGCTCCCTTCACCATTCCGGTCAGCCCGGTCTTCTCGACCATCCGGGCGAAACCGAGCTTTCCGAGAACGATCCCGAGTGCTTTGGACACGGCTTTCGCGATCAACCAGCCGATCAGCAGGATGATCAGAAAACCGACGAGTTTCGGCACGAACGTGGCCACTAAATTCCAGGCCTGTCCGAGTCCGTTCTTGAGTTGCTCACCCACGCTGGCTCCCTTCGCCGCAGTTCGACGCGGATTCTCCGGCGTCGTCCCGCCGGTCGCAGAACGAGTACCCAGCGGGCACGAGTGCCGTGCACCACGATCGAGTGAGACGACTGGCGCGAGAAGATCAACCCCGGCCATACTTGTCCTACCGGTGGGGACCGGGGAGACGAGGCCGCTCGGCGCAGCGAAAACCGCAAGCGCCGAGCGGCCTCGAACATTTTTCCGCCTTTCCGCGCAGGGGCGCGAGTCCTCCGCCCGGGCACCCGCTTCCGGCGTACTCGCCGAAGATCCGGATCCGGCTTTTCCCGTGAGTTACCAGCCAGTTCCGCAGCTGCGGCACCGACTCGGCCGGCGCGAATACGGTTCGCGTTTTCCCGCCGATATCGGCACGTTCACCACCCGGCCATGTTTGGCCCATTAACCGGACGTCGGCGGATTCCTGGCTCCGGATGCGGCGTTGCGCTGGGGTTTCGCCCGGATCGGAAGCTACGCGCGGCCAGGCCCGACCGATGCGCGGTCACCAACTCGGGCCGACGAGGACCGCCGATTGCGAAGACTCCCCGGAGGCTCCCCGAGGCCAGACCGGAGTCGCCGGAAACGCGCGGCGGAGAGGCAGAGGAACGATCGGGATGGGCTGTCACATCTCACCCGATGCCGCTAACCCACGTGGGTTAGCGGCTGGGTAAGCCTCGCCCTGGCCCTTCCCGGGGAGCTACCCAGGGTAGAACGCGACGAGGGCCTCCCGACGGACGGAAAAATCCGCCAGGAGGCCCTCTCAAGAAGAGTCGGCGGTCAGGCCGCGCTGAGCGCGTCCCGCAGCTTCACCTTCGCGCCGGTTCGCATCACCGCGTTGCGGTAGATCCGCGCGGCAAGCCAGATCAGCGCCGGGATCAGCGCCATTACCAGCCCGACCGACAGCACCGCTTCCCACACCGGCACGCCGCCCATTGCCAGGCGCATCGGCATCAGCGTCGGGGCGAACACCGGGATCACCGAAAGCACCTCGGCCAGGGTGCTGCCCGGATTCGACGGCAGGATCGAAATCCCCACCACGTACCCGGCGATCACGAACATCAGCGCCGGCATCGTCGCGCCGCCCACGTCCTCCTGCCGCGACACCAGCGCACCCAGCGCCGCGAAGACGATCGAATACATGAAGAATCCGAGCAGATACCAGACGATCAGCCACACCACGGTGCCGACCGCGGCGTTCACCGAGATGGTCAGCACGCCGAGGCCGAGCCCGGACGCGACACCGACGATGCCGATCGCCAGCATCTGGATCAGGCCGACCGTTCCGATGCCGAGCACCTTCCCGGCCATCAGCTGCCACGGTTTGATCGTCGACAGCAGCAGCTCGACCACCCGCGACGTCTTCTCCTCGACCACGCCCTGCGCGACGCTCTGCCCGTTGATCATCAACGACAGATAGATCAGGACGCCGGCGATGATGCCGAGCACCAGCTGCTGCCCGTTGTAGTCGTAGGGCTTCTCCAGCGGCGGCAGCTCGTCGACCTTCGCGCCGGCGACCGCCTGGTCCACCTTCCGCACGCCGTCCGGCACGCCCAGCGACTCGATCCCCTGGTTGAGCGCGACCTGCTTGGACAGCACCGAAAGCGTGTTCTTCAGCTTCGCGTCCAGCGTCTTCTTCACCTGGACGTGGATCTGCTTCGCGTCCTGCACCAGCAGCGCGTCGATCGAGCCGTCCCGCAGCTTCGCCACGCCTTCGGACTGGTTGGCGACCGGCTGGGCGGCGATCTTCTGGCCGATCGACTCGCCGGTCGCGACCAGCGGCTTCGCCAGCTCCGCCGCCGCCGGCACATAGCCGACCGTGGAGTCGGCGCCGCCGCTGCCGCCGGAAAGGAACTTGAAGACCAGCGTCATCGCGAGAATGATCAGCACCATCACCAGCGTGGTGATCCGGTACGCCTTGGAATTGACCCGGGTGCTGATCTCCCGCCCGGCCACCAGGCCGACCGCGGACAACGGGCTCATCTGGACATCGGACCCGGTCATGCCGCGGCCTCCCGGTGCTCGGTCACGACGGAACGGAACAGATCGGTGAGCGACGGCAGCTTCCGGGCGAACTCGCGCACCGGTCCGGTAGCCAGCGCGGCGTGCAGCACCGCCTGATCGTCCGCGCCGTCGGCCAGTTCCAGTTCGGTCACCGAACCGGTCCGGCCGACCACGGTCACGCCGGCGAGCGCGGCCGCCCAGCTGTCCGGCGCGTCCGGCGCGTCGACGAGCAGCCGGGTCGTGCCGCCCGCGCGCAGCTCCGCCACCGAGCCGGACGCTTCCATCCGCCCGCTCCGGACGATCCCGACCCGGTCGCACAGCCGCTCCACCAGATCCAGCTGGTGGCTGGAGAACACGACGGGAACGCCCTCGGCCGCCTTTTCTTTCAGCACCGCGCTCATCACGTCGACGGCCACCGGGTCCAGCCCGGAGAACGGCTCGTCCAGCACGAGAATCCGCGGTTCGTGCACCAGCGCGGCGGCCAGCTGCACGCGCTGCTGGTTGCCGAGGCTGAGCTTCTGCACCTCGTCGTCGCGGCGGGCGGCCACTCCCAGCCGCTCGGTCCACCGTTCGGTCGAGGCCTTCGCCTGCGCGACCGGCATTCCGTGCAGCCGCGCCAGGTAGGTGAGCTGCTCGCCGACCTTCATCTTCGGGTACAGGCCGCGTTCCTCTGGCATGTACCCGATCTGGCGACGCGTTTCGTGCGTGATCGGCACGCCCTCGTAGCGCACCTCGCCCGCGTCCGCGCTCAGGACGCCGAGCGCGATGCGCATCGTGGTCGTTTTGCCCGCGCCGTTGCTGCCGACGAAGCCGAACAGCTCGCCCGGCCGCACGTCGAAGGTCATTTTCTCCAGCGCCACCACGTCGCCGTACCTCTTGGAGATGCCGTCGATCTCCAGTCCGGGCCCTGCCATCGCCCGCCCCCTTGTCCAGTTGTCCCCCGGAGTGATCCCCTACCACTCCAGGCCTCGGATCCTAGGCACTTGGGCCGGCCGTTGCCCACCGCCCGAAGTTCCCCCCGCCGCAGCCGAAAGTTGTGCCTCGCGCCCCGACGTAGGATCGGACCCGACATGGCCGACACTTCATCGGGACGCCCGGCGCCAAAGCACCACGGACTGTCCGCGAAAACCCTGCGCAGCCTGGAGCACGCCTCCGGGCGGCTGGCGAGCGCGAGCGTCGCGGAAATGGAACGCCGGCTCGTCTGGTTCGCCCGGCTGCCCGCCGACCAGCGGGCCAGCGTGCTGCTGATCACGCAGACCGGGGCGAGCGGATTCGTCTCGTGGCTGCGCGATTCCAAGGAAGCGCTGAAACTCACCACCGACGCGTTCCGCGACGCGCCCGCCGAGGTGTCGCGCTGGATCAGCCTGCGCCAGGCGGTCGCGATGGTCCGGCTGGCGATCGAGGTCTTCGAGGAACAGCTCCCGGAATTCGCCGCGAACGAAGCCGAGCGCGCCGCGCTGATCGAAGGAATCCTGCGCTACGGCAGGGAAATCGCCTTCGCCGCGGCCAACTCCTACGCCGCCGCGGCGGAAGCGCGCGGCGCCTGGGACGCCCGGCTGGAAGCTCTGGTGGTCGACGGGATCGTCCGCGGCGACGCCGAAGAATCGGTCCTGTCCCGAGCCGCCGCACTCGGCTGGGACCCGGCCGCGGCGGCGACCGTCCTGGTAGGGAATCCGCCTTCGGACGATCCGCCGACGGTGGTTTTCGACGTCCGTGCCCGCGCCGCCCGGGTCGGCCGCGCGGTACTGCTGTCCGTGCAGGGCTCGCGGCTGGTGATCGTGATCGGCGGGCCGACCGACGGCGGGCCGAAGGAACGCGAAATCCTCGCCCGGATGTCCACTGTGTTCGCCGACGGCCCGGTCGTGGCCGGTCCGACCGTGCCGACCCTCGCCGAGGCACACCACAGCGCGGCCGAGGCCCTGTCCGGCTTGCGCGCGGTGGTCGGCTGGCCCGGCGCGCCCCGTCCAGTCCGGTCGGCCGACCTGCTTCCCGAGCGCGCGCTTTCCGGCGATCCGGGCGCGGAGCGGCTGCTGATCGACCAGGTGGCGCGGCCGCTCGAAGAGGCCGGGTCGGCGTTGCAGCGGACAGTCGAGACCTATCTGGACACCGGCGGAGTGCTGGAACGGTGCGCGCAGGCACTGTTCGTGCATCCGAACACGGTCCGGTACCGGCTGCGCAAGGCGGCGGAATTGACCGGGCGAAACCCGACTGAGGCGCGGGACGCGCTGGTGCTGCGGGTCGCGCTGACGGTGGGACGGCTGGCTCGCGCTCGTGGCCTCTGGTGACGCACGCCGACGCCCCGGTCCGTGAATGGCCCCTTACCGGAACCTAAGTCCCTCATGGGGCCCTTCACGGACCGCGTACCCGGCGCCGTCCTCGCCTGACCGCCGTGAAGGGAACATTCAGGGACTCTGAGTACCTCAATGTTCCCTTCACGGCACGCGTCGCTCGCCGCCGCGCGCGTCGCTCGCCCACGCGCGCGGCACGCGGACGAACTGGCAGCCAACTGGCGAACAGCAGCCGGCGGGTGACAGACTTCACGGCAAGCGCTGGTTGAATCCCACAAGGCTGATGGGTTAAGGACCAGGTTCTCCGGCCGGTCTTTGGAGGTTTCCTCCAAGAACGCCGCACGGACTTGGTGACCGCCCGCAGCCGAGGGAAACCCGGGACCGTGGTCTCATAGACAACGTGACAGTTGCAGTCCTCTCCCCCGGCCAGGGTTCTCAGACCCCCGGAATGCTCACCCCGTGGCTCGAGCTCGACGGTGCCCGCGCGCGGGTCGAAGAGTGGTCCGCTCGTTCCGGGCTCGACCTGCTCCGGCTCGGCACGGAAGCCGACGCCGAGGAGATCCAGGACACCGCGGTCGCGCAGCCGCTGATCGTCGCACTGTCCCTGTTGTCTTTCGAGCACCTGCCGGTGCCCGCCGACGCGCCGGTGGCCGGCCACTCGGTCGGCGAACTCGCCGCCGCCGCGATCGCCGGGGTGCTCACCCCGGCCGACGCCGTCGCGCTGGCCGCGGTGCGCGGGGCCGAGATGGCCAAGGCGTGCGCGCTCGAGCCGACGTCGATGGCCGCCGTGATGCTCGGCGACCCCGACGAGGTCACCGCGTGGCTGGAAAGCCAGGGCCTCACCGCCGCGAACCGCAACGGGGCCGGGCAGATCGTCGCCTCCGGCGCCGCCGAGGCGATCGAGCGGATCATCGCCGAGCCGATGGAGGGCACGAAGATCCGTGCGCTCAAGGTGGCCGGCGCCTTCCACACGCCGTACATGGCGCCCGCGGAAGAAGCGCTGCGCGAGCACGCGGCCGGTCTGACCCCGGCCGACCCGACGCGCCCGCTGCTGTCCAATGCCGACGGCCAGGTCGTCGAGAGCGGCGCGGAGTACCTGCGCCGGCTCGTCGCCCAGGTGACCCGCCCGGTCCGCTGGGACCTCACCATGGACGGGCTGGTCTCCCTCGGCGTGGACCACACCGTCGAACTCGCGCCCGCGGGCGCCCTGACCGGACTGGTCAAGCGGCAGCTCAAGGGTGTCGTCACCACTACCACCGCGCTCAAGTCGCCTGCCGAGCTGGCGGCGCTGCGCGAGGAGGACGCCCAGTGACCGCCCGCCCCACCCTGCGCCAGCAGACCGGCGCGCCCGCCGCCCGGATCCTCGGCTTCGGCAGCCACCAGCCGGACCGGGTCGTCACCAACGACGACCTGTCCCAGGTGATGGACACCAACGACCAGTGGATCCGCGACCGGGTCGGCATCATCGAACGCCGCTTCGGCGACAAGGACGAGCTGCTGGTCGACTTCGCGGTCGCGGCAGGCGCCGCGGCGCTCGCCGACGCAGGGGTCGAACCGTCCGAAGTAGACACCCTGATCCTGCCGAACTGCACCATGCCGACGCAGATCCCGAACGCGGCCGCGCAGGTCGCCGCGCGGATCGGCATTCCGAACCCAGGCGCGTTCGACCTCAACGCCGCCTGCGCCGGGTTCTGCTACGGCCTCGGCGTCGCCTCCGACCTGATCCGGGCGGGCTCGGCGAAGAAGGCGCTGGTGATCGGCGCGGAGAAGCTCACCGACGCGGTGGACCCGACCGACCGGGCGAACGCGATCATCTTCGCCGACGGCGCGGGCGCCGCGGTGGTCGGCGGTTCGGACGAGCCGGGCATCGGCCCGGTCGTCTGGGGCAGCGCGGGCGAGCTGGTCGACCTGATCTACATGCGCGACGGCAAGTACATCTACCAGGAGGGCCAGTCGGTCTTCCGGTGGGCGACCACCCAGATCGCGCCGATCGCGTTGCGGGCGCTGGAAGCGGCCGGCCTGCAGCCGTCCGATGTGGACGTGCTGGTGCCGCACCAGGCCAACCTGCGGATCGTCGAGTCGATCGCGAAGAAGCTGCGCGCCAAGGGCGCGCGCGAGGACCTGGTCGTCGCCGACGACATCAAGTACTCGGGCAACACCTCGTCCGCCTCGATCCCGATGGCGATCGACCACATGCGCAAGGCCGGCACGGCCAAGAGCGGCGACGTGGTGCTGGCGGTCGGTTTCGGCGCCGGGCTTTCCTATGCCGGGCAGGCATTCATCCTGCCCTGAGTGGATACTTCCCCCGCGGGCGCCGTGCCCGCGAGTGGACCTGCAGAAGCACTGAGAAGGGAACAACACCGATGGCTGACAACACTGAGATCCTCGCTGGCCTCGCCGAGATCGTCGAAGAGGTCGCCGGCGTGGCTCAGGACGACGTCACCGCCGAGAAGTCCTTCGTGGACGACCTGGACATCGACTCGCTGTCGATGGTCGAGATCGCCGTGCAGGCCGAGGACAAGTTCGGCGTCAAGATCCCGGACGACGAGCTGGCCAACCTGAAGACCGTCGGCGACGCGGTGAACTACGTGTCCGCCAACCAGAAGTAAGCCCTCTTCGTACCCGGACCGGGGCAGCCCCCGGTCCGGTGCCGACCTTGGGGAGACTCCCATGAGCAACATCGACGTCGTGATCACCGGAATGGGCGCGACCACGCCGCTGGGCGGGGACGTCACGTCCACCTGGGACGGCCTGCTGGCCGGCCGCAGCGGTGTCCGCACCATCGAGGCGGACTGGCCCGAGGAGCTGGGCCTTCCGGTGCGGATCGCGGCGCAGCTCGCCGTGGACCCGGCCGGGATCCTGCCCCGCGTGCAAGCCCGCAGGCTCGACCGGTGCGAGCAGGTGGCGCTCATCGCCGCCCGGCAAGCGTGGGCCGACGCCGGGTTCGCCGAGCAGACCGACGAGCACACCGATGTCGAACCGGAACGCCTCGGCGTCTCCATCGGCACCGGTGTCGGCGGACCGGTCACCCTGCTGACCCAGAACGACCTGTTGCACCAGCAGGGTCTTCGCAAGGTGTCGCCGCTGACCGTGCCGATGCTGATGCCGAACGGCCCGGCGGCGCACGTGGGCATCGACCTGAAGGCGCGGGCCGGGGTGCACTCGCCCGCGTCGGCGTGCGCGTCCGGGGCCGAGGGCATCGCCAACGGCTTCGAGATGATCCGGTCCGGACGGGCCGACGTGGTGGTCGCGGGCGGTGCCGAGGCGTGCATCCACCCGATCACCGTCGCCGGGTTCGCCCAGGCCCGCACCGTGTCGACGCGCAACGACGACCCGGCGGCGGCCTCGCGTCCCTTCGACGTCAACCGCGACGGCTTCGTGCTCGGCGAGGGCTCTGGCGCCGTCGTGCTCGAACGCGCCGACCGGGCGAAGGCTCGCGGCGCGCGGATCTACGCGAAGCTGGCCGGTTACGGAATCACCTCCGACGCCTACCACATCACCGGCAATCACCCCGAGGGAATCGGGCAGATCGCCGCGATGCGCGCGGCGATCGCGATGGCCGGTCTCTCCCCGTCGGACATCGGCCACGTGAACGCGCACGCGACGTCCACTGTGGTCGGCGACATCGGCGAAGCGGCCGCCATCCGGTCCGCGGTCGGCGACCACCCGGTGGTCACCGCGCCGAAGGGCGCGCTCGGCCACCTGGTCGGCGGGGCGGGCGCGGTCGAGGGCATCGCCACGATCTTGGCGGTCTACCAGGGCATCGTGCCGATGACGCTGAACCTCACCGACCAGGACCCGAAGGTCCAGCTCGATGTGGTGTCCGGGGAGAACCGCAAGGTCGAACTGGCCGCCGCGCTGAGCAACTCGTTCGGATTCGGCGGGCACAACACCGCGCTGGTGTTCACGCCGGCCGGCTGAGTACCGGTTCACGAAGAAGGCTCCGGGCGGGGATTTCCTGCCCGGAGCCTTCTTCGTCGTTCGGATGCCTGCTCAGCACTTGTCGTGTTCGATGGCGGTGTTGTCGGTGGTGTCGATCCGGTACGAGTTGTGCTCGAATTTCATCGGCATCACCAGCCGCCAGCGGATACACGGTTGCTGGAACTCCTGCGGCGCCTCGTCGAGGCTCTGCGTGCTGGTGAACCCGACCAACGCTCGCAGCGTGCCCTGCGCGCCCGGCTCGATGCGGTACAGCAGGATGGTGCCGTCCTTAGTGGACTTGAAGTCCTGGTGCCACTGCACCATGGTCGTCCGGGCGCGTCGTGCGTCGGTGACCGTATCGGCCCAGGCGGCGTAGTTCTTGTCGTTGACCGCCCGGAAATACGCCTGCAGAACGGTGCGCACCGCATTGTTCTGCGGATGGTTCGCGACGTCCGCGGTGACCTTGACGACGTCCGATCCGGGCCGGTCGTTCGGGTCCACGCTCTCCGACGGCAGCGGCGCGGTCACCGGGTCGGTCGCCGGCGGCGGATCCGGCTGGCGGTACCACTCGCGGGCGAGCAGACCTCCGCCGACGGTGATCGACAGGACCACCACGAGCACGGGGATCAACCACCGCTGACGGGACGGCGGGGCCGGAGAAACGCTCACCCGGGTGAGGGTACCGTCCCCGGTCAGCCCACCTGGTGCAGCCAGGTGACCGGGGCGCCGTCGCCCGCGTGCCGGTACGGCTCGAGCGCTTCGTCCCAGGCCGCGGCGAGCAGTTCGTCGAGCTTGTGCGCGAGCGACTCGCCGCCGCGCGTCATGCTGACGAGCGCGCGCAACTGGTCCTCGCCCACGACGATGTCGCCGTTGGCGCTGGTCCGGCCGTGCCACAGGCCGAGGCCGGGGGCATGACAGAACCGTTCGCCGTCTACGCCGGCGCTGGGCTCTTCGGTGATTTCGAAGCGCACCATCGGCCACGCCTTGAGGGCCCCGGCGAGTTTGCCGCCGGTCCCTGCGGGCGCGCTCCAGCTGCATTCGGCGCGAAGCTGTCCCGGACTGGCCGGCTGGGCCGTCCACTTCAGCTCCACTCGGGCACCCAGGGTGCCCGAAATCGCCCACTCGACGTGCGGACATACCGCAGACGGCGACGAGTGGACGTACACCACGCCTCGGGTGCTGCCACGGGTGCTCACTGCTGACCTCCGCTTGTTCGACGAGGGACGTCTTCCCCTACGACCTCTCGAACCCTGCGCAGGATCGCTAGCCTCCATGCCAGTTCCCGACTTGTGTAGCACATTCTGCACCCCGACTGTGCTGTTTGGCCACATGAACACCACAAGTCGCAGCGGACCGCCCGTTGTGGTGAGGCACGCCGACGCGCAGGCGCGAAGCACGGCTGCGGCGGCCCGGCGCGCTAGCGTAGCCCCGGAAGCAGCGTGGACCTTGAGGAGAGTGCGGTGCGACTGGTCCGTCTCGGGCAACAGCCCTCGCGCGTCGCGGAAGACGTGCGGGCCGCGCTCGCCTCCCTCGGCCGGGGGAGCACCGTGATCGGCGGCGTCGCCCTCGTCGGCGCCCGCCCCACCGGAGACCGCGCGGTGGAAGCGGTCGTCGTGCTGCCCGCCGGCGTGCTCATCGTGATCGGCGTGGACCTGCCCGACCCGGCGCTGCGGCTCGAAGCCCCGCTGAGCGGCTCCTGGAAGGCCGACGGCTGGCCGCTGGTGCACGGCGACGACGTCAACCCGGCGACCGAGGCGCTCGACCTGTCCCAGGAATGCGAACGCCGGATCGCCGAACTGGGCGGCGGCCCGGTCGGCACGATCGTGGCGGTCGGACCGTACGTGGAGACGGTCGAGCAGCCGCCGGGCGATCTGGCCGGACCGGTCCGGGTGCTGCACCCGACCCCGACGACGATGCTGGCCGCGACGGTCTCGCTGGCGACCGCGCGGCATCCGCGGTCGGTGGACCAGGCACGGGCGCTGATCGCGGCGCTGGCGCCGGACGCGCCGGAGCTTTCCGACGAGGTGCTGCGAGGGGAAGGGTTCGTTCGGTTCGCGGACGACGTTCCGCCGCCTCCCCTGCCGAGGTCCAGGGCTGATGGGCTGGGAGTCGCTGGCACGGGCGCGGCGGGCAGCGCGGCGGGTTTTGCGGCTGGCACGGGCGGGAGACCGGCTGGGGCCGGGGCTCCTGCACCTGGCGCAACCGTCGCGAGCGGTGTTGCGGTGGCTGGCGGTGCCGCGGCGCTGGGCAGCGGAATCGCCGCGCTGGGCGGCGCAGCCGGGAACACCGGTAGTGCTGGTGCGGCGGGCTCCGGCGGAGCTGCGGCGAGCGACAGCGCACGGGGCCAAGATCCAGGCTGGAAGGCGGTCCCGGCGAGGCCGGCCACCGCTGTGACCGGAGCGGCTGCGGCGGCCGTTGCTCAGCAGTCCGGCGCGGCCACAGCTGAGCGTTCCGGCATGGTCACGGCTGAGCGTTCCGGCATGGTCACGGCTGAGCAGTCCGGCACTGTCGAGGCTGAGCGGTCCGACACGGCCGAGGCGCAGAGTTCCAGCACTGTCGAGGCTCAGCGATCCGACGCGGCCGAGACCCAGAGTTCCAGCGCGGCCGTAACTGAGCGGTCCGGCGCGGTTGAAACGGTCGCTGCCGGTTCCGACGCGTCTGGCTCCAGCGCGCCTGGTTCCAGCGGCGGGTCCACGGGTGCTGCTTCCCCCAGCGCTCTTGCCGCCGCACTGGACAGCGCTGCTCCCCCGGCGCGGTCCGAGGCTCCCTCAATCGAACTCGACGCGCTTTCCGAGGCCACCACGGAATCCGCCGAGCCGCCCGCGGCACCGACCGACAAGATGCCGTCCCCGACGAAACCCGCCGGTCGCGGGCGGGCCCTCGGGGCGGTTCCGCCGATCGCGCCTGTGCGGGTTCCAGGGCAGGGCAGTCAGCCGCGCGGGGCGGTTCAGCCGGGGTCTCCGCCCAGTCCGCCCGCGCAGCCGGCTCGGCCGGGGCCTTCGCCGGTACCGGCTGCTCGGCCGGTTTCCCCGTCTCGGCCGGGTCCGCCGACCCCGGTGCCTCGGCCTGCTCCCGCGCCTTCGGCCGCGGGTGGTTCGGCTCAAGCGGCAGCGGCTTCCGGCGCTGCGGTCGGCGGCGCGGCCGCGGCGGCCGGTTCGACGGCGGCTTCCGGCGGCGCGACAGGTTCCGCGCCGGGGGGCGCTAGCGGGAACGGCAAGTCCAGCACCGTCAAGTGGGTGCCGCTCGCCGCGATCGTCCTGCTGGTCATTCTGATCGTGTCCGCGATCGTCGTGGCTACCAGCGGCGACAGCAACGACACCGCCGCCTCACCGGCCAGCAGCGCGCCAGCCACTAATCCGGCAGCCAGTCCGCCGCCCAGCAGCGCCGCGTCGAGTGCGCCGCCTGCGCCCAGCCTCAGTTTCCAGCCGATCGCGAACAGTTCGGACCAGAAGTGCGCGTCGCACGCGTTCGGCGACGTCCAGGCGAGCCTTCAGCAGACCAGCTGTTCCGCGGTCCGCCGCGCGAGCTACACGGCTCTCGTGGACGGTCGCGCGGCCGCGGTGACCGTCGCGGTCGTCGAGTTCCCGAACGCTGCGCAGGCAGCCAACTTCAAGCAGCTCGCCGACAACCCGGGCGGCGGCGGAATTCTCGACATCGCCGCCGAGAGCAACAAGTGGCCCTCGGGCACGCCGAAGTTCGACAGCTCGGCCTACGCCAGCAAGATCGACGGCAACGGCGTGCGGCTGGTGCAGGCGGTCTGGCAGCCGGGACCGTCCACTCCGGACGATCCAGGGCTGGTCCGGGCCGCGAAGGGCGCGCTGGACCTGCAACTGCCGTCCTGATCACCCGCGAAGAGAAGGCCCGCAGCCGAAGCTGCGGGCCTTCTGCTTACTGTGAATCGTCCGTGGTCGGCTGGCCAAACGATCTCCGCTGTCCCGGAACCGGGCACTGGTCATCCCCGGGCGGGACCGGGAACCGCGCTCAGAGCCCGTACGCCTCCAGCAGCCGCAGCCAGACCTCGCTGATCGTCGGGAACGCCGGGACCGCGTGCCACAACCTGTCCAGCGGGACCTCGCCGACCACCGCGACGGTGGCCGAGTGCAGCAGTTCCGCCACGTCCTGGCCGACGAACGTGACGCCGAGCACGACGCCGCGTTCGGTGTCGACGACCATTCGCGCCTTGCCGGCGTACCCGTCGGCGTGCAGCGACGAACCGGCCACCGCGATGTCGATGTCCACCACCCGGTCCGCCGAACCCTCGCGTGCCTCGCTGACGCCGACCGACGTCACCTCCGGGTCGGTGAACACCACCTGCGGCACCGCGTGGTGGTCGGCCGTAGCGCTGTAGCGGCTCCACGGCGCGGTCGAGATCTCCTCGCCGCGAGCCCGGGCGGCCACCGTGTCGCCGACCACTCGAGCGGCGTATTTCCCCTGGTGAGTGAGCAAAGCGCGGCCGGTGACGTCACCCGCCGCGTACAGCCAGCCACCCTCCACAGCGGACACTCGGCCGCTTTCGTCGACCTCGAGCGGACCGGTCGTGGGCAGCCCGACGACGTCGAGGCCGACCTTCCCGGTGGCCGGTGCCCGGCCGGTCGCGACGAGCAGCTCGTCGACCACGATCTCTTCGCCGCCCTTGAGCAGCAGCCGCGTTCCACCGTCCACAACGGACACTTCGCTCAACCCGGACGAGACGTGTGCGCGCACGCCCGCCTCGCGCAGCCCGGCCAGCACCAGGTCGCCGGCGAACTCCGGCAGCCGCGGCAGCGGCCGTTCACCGGTGATCACCAGGTCGACCTGCGAGCCGAGCCGCGCCCACGCCTGCGCCATTTCGACGCCGACCACGCCGCCGCCGAGCACGCCGAGCCGGGCCGGCACCTTGGTCGCCGACGTCGCCTCCCGCGAACCCCACGGCCGGATCGTGTCCAGGCCGGGGATCGGCGGTGTCCGCGGCACGCTGCCGGTGCACACGATCACCGCGTGCCGGGCGGCGAGCACCCGGCCGTCGTCGAGGGTCACTTCGCGCTCGCCGCTGATCCGGCCGTACCCGCGCACCGGCTCGATGCCCGCCCCGCGCGCCCAGGCGACCTGGCCCGCGTCGTCGCCGCGGCCGGTGAACCAGTCGCGGCGGGCGAGCACCTTCTCCGGATCCAGCGCGTCGCCGACCGGCACCCCGGGAATCCGCTTCGCGGCGGCGAGCAGATTTCCCGGGCGCAGCAACGCCTTGCTCGGGATGCACGCCCAGTAGGAGCATTCCCCGCCGAACAGTTCGTGTTCGACGAGTGCCACCTTCAGCCCGCCCATGGCAGCGCGTTCGGCCGCCACCTCGCCTACCGGGCCCGCGCCGATCACCACGACGTCGAAAGTCTCTGCTGACATGCACACAGCGCACACCACCGCGCAGGTTCGCGCAAGCCTGGCGCTATTGTCGTCCACGAGCTGCAAGAAACCGGCGGCACCAGAAGGTTTTGGGTCGTCGCCGTGCCGGTTGCACGCATGACCACGATCGAGCACGGGAGGCTCCATGGCGAGGAACACCGCTGCCCACGTCCCGGACGCACTGACCGGCGGCCGCGCGGCCGAGACGGTCGCGTTCTCGCTGGACGGGGCGGATTACGACATCGACCTGGGCGCCCGCAACGCCGCCGCGCTGCGCCGGCTGCTGACGAAGTACGCGAAGGCAGGCCGCCGCTCGGGCGGCCGCAAGCTGCGGCCGCGCCTGGTGGCCGGAACGGTTCGGGCCGCGACCGCGGCACAGAGCGGGAAAGCCGTTGCGGGCAAGGAAACTGCCGCTGGCAACGCAGGCGCAAAGGCGGGCAAGAAGGGAACCGGCGCTGCTTCGGCAAAGCCCGGGAAGGGCACCGGTTCCGCAGGTGTGACGAAGAGTTCGGCCGCCGGCGCTCGCAGGGCCCGCGCGGCTGAGACTGCTGCCAAGCCGGTGAAGGGCCCGGCCGCGAAGAGGTCGGCTACGGCCAAGACCTCGGCGAAGGTGGCGGTCAAGCCGACCGAGACGAAGACGACGACCGCCGCCACCACGGCGGCGAAGACCGCCACGGTGAAGAAGAAGGTGGCAAAGCCCGCTGCCGCCAGGGCTTCCGCAGCCAAGCCGACGGCAGCGAAGGCGACGGCAGCGAAGGCCGCGATCAAGACGCCAGCCAAGCCGGCGGCAACCAAGACTGCCCCGGCTGCATCGGTCCCGGTCACTGCCGCGCCCACATCGGTCCCGGTCAAGGCAGCCAGGGCGAAGGCCGCGCCAGTCAAAGCCGCGCCAGTCAAAGCCGCCCAGGCCAAGGCCTCGCCGGTCAAGGCCGCGCCACCCAAGGCCGCGCCGGTCAAGGCCGCGCCGGTCAAGGCCGCGCCGGTAAAAGCAACCGCCCCGGTGAAGGCAACCGCGCCAGCCGAAGCGTCCGCGCCGAAAGCCGCCGCGAAACCGCGGCGTGCGGCGCGAGAGGTTCCGCCGGTGCTGTTCTCCTCGTCCGGCACCTGATTCCGCCGAGTGATCGGCCGTCCGGCTTCTCCCCGGCGGCCGATCAGCGGCGCGGTCCGCGGCTGCGCGAAGATCCGGCTAGACCGGACTTCCCGCTGGTTCCGTGAAGGACCCCATGCCGGAATTAGATTCCCTCCAGGGACCCTTCACGGACCAACCACAGGCTCCGCATGGCTGGGCCGACCTCGCCGCGCGCCCCTTCACGAACGCTGCCGTCCCTCCGCGTGCCACTCCGCGTACCGGTACCGGCTCTCCAGCAATGCCTCCTGCCGCGCCAGTTCCGCTTCGCTGGGCGGGCGCGGCGGCAACTCCCCCAGCAACCCGGCCGCCGCGCTGCGCACCACGTCCTCCACCTCGCGCAAGCTCATCGAAACCCCGTGATCAGCCAGGGAAGCGACCTTGCTTCGGTGCGAGTCCAGCGGCTTCGGATCCGGCGGCGGACCAGTCAGGTAAGCGCCGACGCGCGCGGCATCCGTGTCGATCAACAGCGTCGAGTGCGCGAGCAGCACGCCTTTCGTCCGGAACACCGCGAACCCGCACAGTTTCGCGTCGCCGACGAAGATGCCGCGGTCGCCGATCCGGGCGGGCAGGCCCAGTTTCTCCACCGCGGCGGACATGACCAGGCCGAGCATTTCCAGTGGACGGTCGGACGGGCCGGGCAGCACGAGCGTGACGTTGAGGTTGCCCGGGTCGTGGAACACCGTGCCGCCGCCGCTGGCTCGGCGCAGCACCGGAACCCCGTCGCGAACGCAGTCGTCGACGCGGACTTCGCGGGCGATCCGCTGTCCTCGGCCGACCACCACGCACACCGGGTTCCGCCACAGCCACAACACCGGACCCGGCGGTTCCTCGCGCAGCAGAGCTTCGTCGAACGCCAGGTTCTCGGCCGGGTCGGCGAACTCGGCCCGCACTTCCGACCCGCTGGTCATCGCGTTCCTCCCTCGCCTGCCGGGCCCGCGGAGTCCCGAGCGGGCCCGAGCAGGTCCCAGCGGTTGCCCGCGATGTCCCGGAAGACGACCACCGTGCCGTAGGGCTCGGTCCGGGGTTCGCCGAGGAACTCGACGCCGGCCGCGCGCATCCGCTGGTAGCTGGCCTCGAAATCGGCCACCCGCAGGAAGAATCCGACTCGTCCGGCGTGCTGATCGCCGACCGCCGCGGCCTGCCGGTCACCGTCGGCCTGAGCCAGCAGGATGCCGGTTTCGCCCCCGGGCGGGCGCACGACCACCCAGCGTTTGGGGCGTCCGTCGTTGGTCAGCGACGGCGAGTCCTCGACCAGATCGAAGCCGAGTGCGCGGGTGAAGAAGTCGATCGCTTCGTCGTAGTCCGCGACGATGATCGCGGTCAGGTGCAGATGGGCCACGACTCACCCTAAACGCGCGTCGGCGCCGAACGTCCGGGCCGCCCGGCAAGCGGATGCGCGGGGTGGCCGAATTATCCCTCCGGCCGCCAATGCGGCACGCCGAGCAGCACCATCCGCAGTCGCTTTTCCGCCGCGGTCAGGATGCGTTCGTCGGCCGCGGTGTCGCCGGGACGCACGTCGAGCAGTTCGGCGACAGTGCCGAGCATGGCGGTGACGATCAGGTCCGCGAGCAGGTGCAGGTCTTCGGTGGGCCAGGTGCGCAGCGGGTCGAAGCGGGCCAGGTCCAGCGCCAGGTCGCTGGAGAACATCCGCAGCTCTACGGCGATCGCGCGAGAGATAGGACCCGGTCCGGAGTAGCGCTCGCGAGTGACGAACCGGAAGTGGTCCTCGTGTGCGCGGACGTGCTTGTGCAGCGTGTGCACCGACGCCCGGATCATCCCGCCGTATCCGCTGTTCTCCGTGCGCGCGCCGCGGAGCAGGCCGCGCAGCGTGCGCGTGGTCTCCTCGACCAGCGCGACGCCCAGCTCTTCCATCGACGTGAAGTGCCGGTAGAAGGCGGTCGGCACGATGCCCGCCCGCTTGGCGACCTCGCGCAGCGAAAGGCTCGCGAAACTCCGGTCGGCCAGCAGCTCGAGCGCAGCGTCCAGCAACGACTGACGGGTGCGCTGTTTGCGTTCCTGCCGGCTCACCGGACCGGCCGGCTCCTCGGCTGCGGACACGTCGAGCAGCGTACTGGCGGTCCCCGCATGGTCCACGTCACATCACCTCGCTTCCGCGTTGACAGGCCCCCCGGCCTTGCCCCCACACTAGTCAGTGTACGACTGTGCACTCAAACTTTCAGGAGGGGTGATGACCGCACTGCTGCCCCGCCGCGTGCGCGGGCTCGTCTCGCTCGCCGAGGCGCTGCTCACCCCGCACGGCGCGGACCGGTACCTCGAACTGGTCGACCCGATGCTGGTGCGCCGCGAGATCCGCGGCCGCGTCACCGCCGTGCGGCACCAGACGCCGGACACCGTCACCTTCACGGTGCGCCCGAGCCGCGCCTGGCAAGGCTTCCGAGCCGGCCAGTACGTGCGGCTGCACGTGGAGATCGACGGGGTGCGGCGGACCCGCTGCTACTCGCCGTGTGTCGCGCAGGGCACCGGCGATCTGGAGTTCACCGTGAAGGCCGACCCACATGGGCTGGTGTCGCGGTATCTGCAGAACACCGAGGCCGGCGCGGTGGTCGGGCTGTCTCCGGCGGACGGCGAGTTCACGCTGCCGCCGAGCCGGCCGGACCGGATCGTCCTGCTGAGCGGCGGCAGCGGGATCACGCCGGTGCTCGCGATGGCGCGCACGCTCGTCGCCGAGCGCCATCCTGGCGAGGTCGTGTTCCTGCACTACTCGAACACCCCGGCCGACACGCTCTACCGCGCCGAACTTGCCGAACTCGCCGCCGCCCATCCCGGACTGAAGATCGTCCACGCACACACGCACGCCCGGCGCGGCGGCGACCTGCACGGCCTGTTCTCAGCGGCTCATTTGGAGCAGGCCGCGCCGTGGTTCCGCGAAGCGGAGACCTTCCTGTGCGGCCCGGCCCCACTGATGGCCGCCGCCCGCGCCCTGTTCGCTCGCGAAGGATTGAGTGAACGACTGCACACCGAAGAGTTCACGGCCGCGCCGTTGACCTTCGACACCTCGGCCGCCGAAGGCCAGGTGCGGTTCGCCCGCAGCGGCCGGGAGTTCGCCAACAGCGGCAAGGCGCTGCTCGAACAGGCCGAGGAAGCGGGCCTGTCGCCGGAACACGGATGCCGGATGGGCATCTGCTTCTCCTGCACCCAGGTGAAGACCGCGGGCCGGGTGCGCAATGCCCGCACCGGCGAGGTCTCCGGCGAAGAGAACGAAGAAATCCAGCTCTGCGTCAGCGTCCCCGTCGGGGACGTCGAAATCGACGCCTGACCACCGGAGGAACACTCATGACCGGGTTGCAGGACCGACTGAGCACCGCCCAGGTCGAGGAATTCGGCCGGGAACTCGACGCGCTGCGCCAGCGGATCGTCGACGATCTCGGCGAGGAGGACCTCGACTACATCCGCAAGATCATCAAGACCCAGCGCGCGCTGGAAGTCACCGGCCGCGGCCTGCTGTTCGCCGGCTTCCTGCCGCCCGCGTGGCTGGCCGGCGTCGCGGCGCTGTCGGCGGCGAAAATCCTGGACAACATGGAGATCGGCCACAACGTGATGCACGGCCAGTACGACTGGACGCGCATCCCGGAGCTGAGCTCGCAGCGGTTCGAATGGGACACCGTCGCGCCGTCGGAGAACTGGCGGCACTCGCACAACTACATCCACCACACGTACACGAACATCGTCGACAAGGACCGCGACGTCGGCTACGGAATCCTTCGGATGGACCCGGCGCAGAAGTGGCATCCGTACTACCTGGGCAACCCGGTGTACGCGACGCTGCTCGCGCTGCTGTTCCAGTGGGGCGTAATGCTGCACGACCTGGAGGTGGACCGGGTCGTGCAGGGCGAACGGACCTGGGCGGAGAACGTGCCGGTGCTGCGCCGGATCGTGCGGAAGGCGGGACGCCAGGTCGGCAAGGACTACGTGCTGTTCCCGCTGCTCACCGGTCCGCTGGCCCCGCTGACACTGCTGGGGAACGCGAGCGCGAACCTGGTGCGGAACCTGTGGGCGTTCTCCATCATCTTCTGCGGCCATTTCCCCGCCGACGTGGAAAGCTTCACCGAGGAAGAGACCGAGAACGAGTCCCGCGGCCAGTGGTACCTGCGCCAGATCCTGGGATCGGCGAACATCACCGGCGGGCCGCTGTTCCACATCCTGTCCGGGAACCTGTCGCACCAGATCGAGCACCACCTGTTCCCCGACCTGCCCGCCCGGCGCTACCCGCAGATCGCCGGCGAAGTGCGGGAGATCTGCGAGCGCTACGGCCTGCCGTACAACACCGGGCCGCTGCACCGGCAGCTGTGGTCGGTGGCGAAGAAGATCGTGCGGCTGGCCCTCCCTTCGCGGGGGACAACGGCTACCGTGGACCCGGAACGGCAACTCCGAGCAGCCTGAGGGAAGCCCATGGTCGGCCCATTCGAAAGTGGCAAGGACACCGCGCAGGAGCTGACGGAGTCCGCGGCCACCCACATCGGCAACATCGCCACCATCATCACCGGCGCGGTCCGCGACATCGCCCGGGAAACCGGCGACTGGTTCACGGACCTGATCGAAATGCGCGAAGCGGCGCAGCGAGCGCAGGCGGACGAAGCCCGGCTCAAGGTCGGCGACGAGCCGGAGTGAGCTGACTTCCGCTTCCGGTGCCCGCTTCCGCGCCAAGGCGGCGCGCGCTTCCGCGCCCGCGCCAAGGCCGTGCCCGCTTCCGCGCCCGCGCCAAGGCCGTGAAGGGAACATTGAGGGACTCTGATTCCCTCAATGTTCCCTTCACGGCCACCGTGTCCGTCAAGGGCCCCTTCACCGCGCCCAAAGCCCTCAATGTTCCCTTCACGGCCACCGTGTCCGTCAAGGGCCCCTTCACCGCACCCAAGGCCCTCACAGAGCACCCCTGACGGGGGTTATCCCCCGCCGAAGTCCAGGGGATCCCCGGTGGTCCCCGCGGTCCCGGCGCGGGAGACTCGATCACGTGAACACCGTCCTGCCCTCGATCCGCCACGCCCGCGAGCACCGGGTCGCAGTTCCGTGCGGCGGCGATCCGCGGCGGAGCGGCCGGTGAACCCGTCGTTTCCCCGGGCGCTCTGGCCCGCTTCCGCGCGACAGGGCTTCAGCGAGGCGGCTTGGATCGTCGTCACCGGATTGCTCGCGCCGATCTCCGTCATCCTGCTGCTCGCCGGGACGGTCGTCGGGCTGGCGTTGGCACCGGTGTTCCTCGGGTTCCTCATCCTCGTCGGCGTGCTGCGCGGCGCGCGCGGGTTCGGCGGGATGCATCGTCGGCTCGCGGGGCGGCTGCTCGGGCTGCCGTTGCCGCCGCCGGGACCGGTCGAGCTCAAGCCCGGGCTGTGGAACTGGCTGGTCGCCCGGCTCGGCGACCGGATGGCCTGGCGGTCGGTCGCGTATCTGCTGCTGCGGTTGCCGCTCGGGCTGATCATGCTCTTCTCGTCGGGAGCGCTCGGGCTTTTCGGCCTCGCGGCGTTCACGTATCCGATCACCTGGTTCGTCCAGACCGAGCACTTTCATCGCTTGCCGGTCTTCGCCATCCAGAGCGGCGGCTGGGCGGGTTCGCTCGTCTGGTGCGCGGGCGGTGCGGCGGTCCTGACCGGCTGGCCCGCGTTCGTGCACGTGTTCGCCTGGGCGGACCGGCTGCTGCTGCGTGCCTTGGTGGTCGATCCGAAGCTGCGCGAGCGCGTCCGGTTCCTCGAGGAAACCCGGGCCACCGCACTCGACGACGCGGCGGAACAGCTGCGCCGCATCGAACGGGACTTGCACGACGGCGCGCAGGCGCAGCTCGTCGCGATGGCGATGAAACTCGGTCTGGCGAAAGAAGAACTGGCCGGAGATGACATCGATCTCGACCAGGTCCGCGCACTGGTCGACGCGGCGCACGGGAACGCCAAGCAGGCACTGGTCGAGCTGCGCGACCTCGCGCGCGGCATCCATCCGGCGGCGCTGGACAAGGGCCTGCACGTCGCACTGTCCACATTGGCCAGTTCGGCGGGGTTTTCCGCGACTGTCGCGGTAGAACTGAGCCGGCGGCCGCCGCCGTCGCTGGAGACGATCGTCTACTTCTCGGCCGCCGAACTGATGACCAACGCGTCGAAGCACGGGGCCGGACGGTGCGCGGTTCTGGTCAACGAGCGGGAAGAAGCGTTGCGCCTCACTGTGATCGACCACGGCGCGGGCGGGGCCGAGATCGTCCCGGGCGGCGGGCTGGCCGGGATCGCGGATCGGCTGCGCCCCGCGGACGGCGAACTGACCGTGTCCAGTCCGCGCGGCGGGCCGACCGTCGTCACCGCGGTACTGCCGCTGCCCCGCTAAGGTCGGACGAGAGCGAGGGGGAAACAGTGCGGATCGTGATCGCGGAGGACTCCGCCATCCTGCGCCACGGCCTGGTCGAACTGCTCGGGCTGCGCGGCCACGAGGTGGTCGCGGCGGTGAAGGACGCCGACGGCCTGCGCGAGGCGGTGCGCGAACACCGGCCCGACGTGTCCATTGTAGACATCCGAATGCCGCCGACGCACACCGACGAGGGACTGCGGGCGGCCATCGACCTGCGCTCCGAACGGCCGGGCTGCGCGATTCTGGTGTTCTCCCAGTACGTGGAGACCAATTACGCGAAACAGCTGCTGGCCGGCGAGGCGGGCGCGGTCGGCTACCTGCTGAAGGACCGCGTCGCCGAGGTGTCCGACTTCCTCACCGCGCTGGAACGGGTCGCCGCCGGCGAGACGGTGCTGGACCCGGAGGTGGTGCGCCAGCTGTTCGCGGCCACCGGACAGGCCGACCACCTCGCCGAACTGACGCCGCGCGAACACGAGATCCTCGGGCTGATGGCGCAGGGCCGGTCGAACTCGGCGATCGCCGCCGAAACGTTCCTGTCCGCCGGGTCCGTCGAGAAGTACGTGACGAGCATTTTCGGCAAGCTGGGACTGCCGCCGTCGGACGAGAACAACCGGCGCGTGCTCGCGGTGCTCCGCTATCTCGATTCCTGACGCCTACGCTGGCCGCATGTACTCCACCGAGATCGAGGTGCACACCGGCGATTCCGCCGTCGTGCACAACCTGACCCGCGAAGCCGAGACGTTCCTGCGCGACGCCGACGCCACCGACGGGCTCCTGCACGTGTGGGTGCCGCACGCGACAGCCGGGCTGGCCGTCCTCGAAACCGGCGCGGGCAGCGACGACGACCTGCTCGCGGCGCTCGACGACCTGCTCCCCCGCGATCAGCGCTGGCGCCACCAGCACGGCACCGGCGGGCACGGCCGCGACCACGTGCTTCCCGCGTTCCTCCCGCCGTACGCGACGCTCCCGGTCCTCGGCGGCGTGCTGCTGCTCGGCACCTGGCAGTCGATCTGCCTGGTGGACACGAATGTCGACAACCCGGTCCGGAAGGTCCGGTTCAGCTACCTCACCGGCTGATCCCGCCGTAGCATCGCGGCTGTGACCGAAACTCGCGCGCACCGGCTGGTGCTCTGGGACATCGACCACACGCTCGTCGACTACGCCGGGGCCGGGATCGGCTGGTACCGCGCCGCGCTCGCCGCCGCGACCGGCGCGGAGTTCCGCGCCCACCCGGATTTCCGCGGCCGCACCGAACGGGCGATCACCACCGACGTGCTGACCCTGCACGGCATCGAACCGGCCGAGGAAACCATCCAGCGGCTGTGGCGGGAATTGATCGCGGCCGTCGAGCGCGACCGGGACACACTCCCCAGAGACGGCCGGGCGCTGGCCGGCGCCGCGGTCGCGCTCGCGGATTTGAGCGCACGGGACGGCGTAGTGCAAAGCCTGGTCACCGGCAACCTGCCGGAGATCTCCCGGCACAAGCTCGCCGCGTTCGGGCTGGACGAACATCTCGACCTGGAGATCGGCGGCTACGGTTCCCTGTCCGTGCACCGGCCCGACCTTGTCCCGCACGCGGTCAAGGCCGCCTCGGCGAAGCACGGCACGGAATTCGCCGCGGACGCGGTGGTGATCATCGGGGATACCCCGAACGACGTCGAAGCCGCGCTCGACCACGGCGCGATCGCGGTGGCAGTGGCGACCGGCCGGTACACCGCCGGGCAGCTCGCCGACGCCGGAGCGCACACCGTGCTGCCGGATCTCGCCGATCTCGCCGCGGTCCGCACCGCGGTGCTCGGCTGATCGCGGGCCGCCGGTTCGGGTCGCGTCCGGCTCAGGGTCGAACGCTCCGAGCCAGGCCTTCCCCGATGTCGTTTTCGCAGGTCGGAGCGCCGACATCGGATTTGGGTCAGTCTTAGGGTCAGGGGTCGGGTCCCCCTGGAGTAGCAGTCCCTTAAGGGAGATGTGGGACCGACGGCCGATGTCGGTTCAAGATCAGCACGCAAGACTTCTCGCATGACGATCGCACAGGGGGGAACCGGTCTCGCGGCCGGAAGGGCACGCGGCCGGCTGGCAGTCCTGGTGAACCGGCTGCCGTTCACGACGACGGTGGTGCTCGCGATCATGGTGGTCGGCGTCGTCAGCGGATCACTGTGGCACGCGGCCGAGCAGCAGCACGCTTTCCACTATTACGCCTACGGCCTGCCGTCGCTGGAGCACGGCCGCTGGTGGACGCTGTTCAGCGGGCCGTTCTACGCCTTGCGTCCCTGGTTCTACCTGCCGATGGCGGGCAGTTTCGCGCTGATGGCCGGGTTCGCGGAATGGCACCTCGGCACCCGCCGCGCGATGGCGGTGACCATCGGCGGGCAGCTGGTGTCGACGATCGTCGCGGTCCAGTTCCTCGAACTGTCCCGCAACTCCGGCTGGGCCTGGGCGGACCGCATTTCCGGCACCCTCGACGTCGGCTTCTCCGGCGGCGCGCTCGCCGCGATAGCCATCACCAGCGCGACGCTGCGCACGCCGTGGCGGCTCCGGCTTCGCGCCGCGCTGTGCGTGTACGCGGGCGTCGCGATCGTCTACGTCGGCACTCTCGCCGATCTCGTGCACTTCTTCGCGCTCGCCCTCGCATTGCCGCTGGGCAGCCGGCTCGCCGGCCCGGCCGCGCGCAACGCCAACAAGCCGTCGCTGCGCGAATGGCGACTGCTCGCCTGCGCCGGGCTGGTGCTGCTGATCGTCGCCGAAGTGGTGATGTGGCTGATCCCGGGCGACGGCCCGTTCGGTTCCTCCGACGCGATCGCATTGTCCGGCACCGAGCTTCTCCCGCTGTGCCTCGTCGCGGTGCCGGTCCTCAACGGGCTGCGGCACGGTTCGCGGTTCGCCTGGCGCTGCACGGTCACGCTGTGCGTGCTGGCCGCGTCGCAGATGGCGGTGCTGGCCGGGATGGCAGCGATCGCCCGGCTGTTCCGCGAGGACTACGACCTCGGCAGCCCGCCGTTGTTCATTGTGGACAATCTTTTGTGGACGGCCGAGCTGATCCTGCTGATCTCGGCGCGGCGCGCGTTCCGGGTGCCGTCGCGACGGCGCCGGCGCACCCTTTTCCGCGGCGGACCGGACCCGGCTTTCGCCCGGCTGCTGCTGGGCCGCAACGGCGGCAGCACCATCTCGTGGATGACGACCTGGCCGCAGAACGCCTACTTCGTCGCGTCCGACGGCTCTTCGTACCTCGCCTACCAGCGGCACGCCGGGGTCGCGGTGGCGCTCGGCGACCCGGTCGCGCCGGACGGGTCGAGCACCCGCACTCTGCAGGAGTTCCGCGCGATGTGCGAGAACAGCGGGCTGGTGCCGTGCGTGTTCTCGGCGACCGCCGCGACCGCCGCGCAGACCCGGGAGCTGGGCTGGCAGCACGTGCAGGTCGCCGAGGACACCTTGGTGGACCTGGAAAACCTGGAGTTCCGAGGCAAGGCGTGGCAGGACGTGCGGACCGCGCTGAACCGCGCCAAGAAGGATGGCATCGAGTTCCGGCTGGTGCGGCTGGCACAGCAGCCGTGGGCGATCCGCGAGCAGGTGCGCAAGCTGTCCGAGGAATGGATCGGCGACAAGGGCCTGCCGGAAATGGGCTTCACGCTGGGCGGCGTGGACCAGGCGATGGACCCGGCGACCCGGGTCGGGCTGGCGGTCGACGCGGACGGCACGGTGCACGGCGTGACGTCGTGGCTCCCAGTGCACACCGGAGCCGGCGAGGTCGGCGGGTGGACGCTCGACGTGATGCGCCGCAGCTCGCACGGCTTCCGTCCGGTGATGGAGTTCCTGATCGCCTCGAGCTGCCTCGCGTTCCGTGAGGAGGGCGCGAAGTTCGTGTCGCTGTCCGGCGCTCCGCTGGTCCGCAGCAACGACAGTGCGCCGCGCCAGATGGTCGACCGGATGCTGGACGCGCTCGGCTCGATGATGGAGCCGTACTACGGATTCCGTTCCCTGCACGCGTTCAAGGCGAAGTTCCAGCCGAGGCACGAGCCCCTGTACCTCGCTTACCGTGACGAGGCGGACCTGCCGCGGATCGGCATCGCGCTCGGCCGGGCGTACCTGCCGAACGCCGGGCTCAAGGATCTCGCGAAGCTGGCCCTGCGCCGTCAGCGCGTGGTCGGCGGCGGCGTGGACGTGGACCGGTCAGCGGCCGGAACGCCGCGGTAACTCTTGAGGATCCGGACGAGGTCGTCCCGCGACGCGGACGTGGGGCGGCCTTGTTCGGAGTAGACGACGAGCACGGTGGACGCGTCCCCGGCGCTGAGCGCGATCGCGCCGGTGAGCACACTCTGCGGCTTGCAGGCGACATCTCCGCTCGGCGTCACCTCGGCGATCACGAGCGAGCCCTGCCCGGTCTTGGTGCCGATCTTCACCTCGGTCTGCTCCGGTGCGCCAGGCGCGACCTTCGCGGGCGGAGCACCCTTGCCGGTGTACGCGGCAACGCCGACGTCGATGACTGCTTCCCGCGCGGCTACGGCAGCGTCGGCGACCTTTTCGGTGGTGACTCCCGCACCGCCGACCTGGCCGACCGGGTCGTCTTTGCAGGAATGCTCGCCCAGGAACGCACTGACGGACAGGGTGACGCCCGGCGAACTGCCAGCAGCTTCCCAGCCGTGCACGGTGCCCGGAGCGGGCTTCCAGGACGACGGGACGTCGTAGGCGAAGCTGCCGTCCTTGCTGACGACTGACTGCCAGCCCGCGACCACGGCGGGCACGGTGACCACGGGCGGCGGCTGATAAGTCGACGGCGTGCGCGGCGGCGGGGTGTAAGTGCGATGCGAGTGCTCTCGGCCGCCGTTCGCGATGCCGTAGCCGAAGGCGCCGACCAGCGCGAAGCCGGTGACGATCTTGATCGCCTTGCCCCGGCCGGTGGTGGGCCGGCGGGAGCGCAGCTGGGCAGGGGTCAGGGTTTGCCGCAGAGCGGCCGGGTTCCGCGGCTGGGCCGGGCTCGGCCCGCCGGGCAGTGGCGGCGGCAGGTCCGAGACGGGCGAGGAGCCAGGCGGCAGGTCCGCGACCGGCGGGGAGCCCGGCGGAGGCGGCACCGCGGTCAAGTCGGACGTCGCCCAGCCGGATCCGGTGGCCGCCGAACCCGATCCGCTGGCGGCCGAATCGGCTCCGCCCTGAGCAGCCGGACCAGATCCGGCCCGCCCAGTCGAAGCCCAGCCCGGCCGCGGGTCAACGCGGGGCTCGGCCGTCCCCGGCGCCGGGCGGGCAGGCCCGTACCCGGCGCTCGGGAACCGCGGTCCGTCGGACGGTTCGTACCCGCCGAAGCCGCTCAGCGCGGCGTTGTCCTGGTATCCGCCGTCGTCGCGCCGCTTGCGGCCGAACCAGCCCACGAACTCAGCCGCGGACGAGCTTCACGAGGTGGTCGACGACCGAGTCCACCGCGATTTCCTCCCGGTCGCCGGTTCGCCGGTCCTTGACCTCGACCACACCGTTGGCCAGGCCGCGGCCGACCACGAGGATGGTCGGGACGCCGAGCAGCTCCGCGTCCGCGAACTTGACGCCCGGGGTGGCCTTGCGGTCGTCGAGGATGATCTCGAGCCCGGCCGCGCCGAGTGCGGCGGCGAGCTTCTCGGCGCCCTCGCGGACCGTCTCGTCCTTGCCCGCGATGACCACGTGCACGTCGAACGGCGAGACCTCGCGCGGCCACACCAGGCCCTGCTCGTCGTGGTTCTGCTCGGCGAGCACCGCGACCAGGCGGGAGACGCCGACGCCGTAGGAGCCCATGGTGATCCGGACCGGCTTGGAGTCCGGACCGAGCGCGTCGACCTCGAACGCGTCGGTGTACTTGCGGCCGAGCTGGAAGATGTGCCCGATCTCGATGCCGCGCGCGGCGACCAGGGTGCCGTGGCCGTCCGGCGACGCGTCGCCCTCGCGGACCTCGGCGGCCTCGACGGTGCCGTCCGGCGTGAAGTCGCGGCCGGCGACCAGGTCGAGCACGTGGTGGTCGCGCTGGTCGGCGCCGGTCACCCAGGCGGTGCCCTCGACCACGCGCGGGTCGACGAGGTAGCGGACCCCGTTCTCCTGCAACGCCTTCGGGCCGATGTAACCCTTGACGAGGAAGGTGTTCTTCGCGAAGTCGGCTTCGTCGAGCAGCTCCACCTCGGCGGGCTCGAGCGAGGCTTCGAGGCGCTTGAAGTCCACCTCGCGGTCACCCGGGACGCCGACGCCCAGCAGCTCCCATTCCTTCGCGCCCGGCTGGCGCGTCTTGACCAAGACGTTCTTCAGCGTGTCCGCGGCGGTGAACTCGCGGCCGAGCCCGGCGGCGTTGAGGAACGAGACGAGCGACTCGATGGTCGGCGTGTTCGGCGTGTGGTGGACCTGCGCCTCGGGCAGCCCGTCGAGCGGCCGGGCCGCGGGTGCCGGCGTGACCACCGCTTCGACGTTCGCCGCGTAGCCCGATTCGGTGCTGCGGACGAAGGTGTCCTCGCCGTTCTCCGCGACCGCGAGGAACTCCTCGGACGCCGAGCCGCCCATCGCGCCGGACGTGGCGGCGACGATCACGTAGTCGATGCCGAGCCGGTCGAACAGCTTGACGTAGGCGTCGCGGTGCGCCTGGTAGGAGCGCTCGAGGCCGGCGTCGTCGAGGTCGAAGGAGTAGGAGTCCTTCATGACGAACTCGCGGCCGCGCAGGATGCCCGCGCGGGGGCGCGCCTCGTCCCGGTACTTGGTCTGGATCTGGTACAGCGTGACCGGGAAGTCCTTGTACGAGCTGTACTCGCCCTTGACGGTGAGCGCGAACAGCTCCTCGTGGGTGGGGCCGAGCAGATAGTCGGCGCCCTTGCGGTCCTTGAGCCGGAAGAGGTTGTCGCCGTACTCGGTCCACCGGTTGGTTGCCTCGTACGGTTCGCGGGGCAGCAGCGCGGGGAACTGGATCTCCTGCGCGCCGATCGCGTTCATCTCCTGGCGCACGGTCTCCTCGACCCGGCGCAGCACCCGCAGCCCGAGCGGCAGCCACGAGTAACCACCCGGGGCGACCCGGCGGACGTAGCCGGCGCGCACCAGCAGCCGGTGGCTGGGCACTTCGGCGTCCGCCGGATCCTCGCGCAGCGTGCGGAGGAACAACGACGACATCCTGGTGATCACTTGGAGACTCCCTGCGCTGAGCGGGCCTTAGACGTTTCGCACAGAGTAGTCAACCCCCACGCCGCGACGCATGCGGGTTATCCGCGAGCGCCGGTTTTGTCGGTGTCCTCGGCCAGCCTCCGGGCACGGGTCTGGAAATGGGCATGATCACCATCGACCGCACCGAACCGCACACGTCCTTCTCGTCGTGATGTCCCCCGGTGCGGTCGAGCCCTTCCGCGGCCGGATGAAGCCGCGTCGGCAGGGAGCAGCGGACGACCGGTGAGTTTCCACGCGGCCAGGGCAGGGAGCGGCACACGGAAGCCGGGGCCGAATCGCCCGGCCGTTACGCTCCGGGGGTGCTGGTGCTGCTTCCCCCTTCCGAAACCAAGGCCGACGGCGGCAACGGCGCGCCGCTCGACCTGGACTCGCTGTCGTTTCCCGAGCTCAACCCGGTGCGAGCCAAGATGGCGGACGCGCTCGTCTCGCTCGCCTCGGACGTTCCGGCCAGTCTCGCCGCGCTGAACATCTCGGCCCGGCAGAGCGACGAGGTCGAGCGCAACGCGCAGCTGTGGACGTCGCCGACGATGCCCGCGTTGAGGCGGTACACCGGGGTGCTCTACGACGCGCTGGACCTCAAAAGCTTCACCCGCGCGGGGTTGGCCAAGGCGCAGCAGCGGCTGGCGGTTACCTCGTCGCTGTTCGGGGTGGTCGCGGCTACCGATCCGATTCCCGCTTACCGGCTCTCCGGCGGGAATTCCGTGCCTGCGCTGGGGTCGGTCCGCGGGGTGTGGAAGCCGGTTCTGGAGCCGGTGCTGCAGGGCGTCGAAGGACTGGTTGTCGATCTCCGGTCGGGGACCTATGCCGCGTTCGCCAAGTTGCGGGCGGATGCGGTGGCGGTTCGAGTGGTCACCGAGGACGCTGCGGGCAATCGGACGACCGTCAGCCATTTCAACAAGGCGTACAAGGGACGGCTGGCGGGAGTGCTCGCCACTTCGCGGTCGGAGCCGTCCACTGTGGAGCAGTTGATTCGGGTAGTGGACAAGGCAGGGTTGCGGGTCGAGCGGACCGGGGACTACTCGCTGGAGTTGGTCACCGGGTAACCGGCACTTGCCGCGGCCCGGCGTTGTGCGTCCGGGAAGAGCCCCTTACGGGAATCTGAGTCCGTGAAGGGCCCCCTGAGGGAATCCAAGTCCGGTATGGAGCCCTTCACGGAATGCGGCTCAGGTGAGGCTCAGGTGAACCGGGACGGCGAGCAGGCGGCCAGCTGATCGGCCGGGACGTCCTCGCCCAGCGCCAAGTCCGCGATCAGCTTTCCGGAGTACGGCGCCAGCGTCAGGCCGGCCGGCCCGAAGCCGGTCGCCAGGTACAGCCCGGGTGCGACCTGTCCCAGCAGAGGCAGGGTGTCCGGTGTCGCGGGGCGGAAGCCGACGCGGGTTTCGGCCAGGCCGGCGTTCGCCAGGCCAGGGGCGACGGTCAGGGCGTGGTCCAGGACTTCCCGTTGTCCGGCGGCCGTGACGCGGTGGTCAAAACCGGCACCGGTTTCGCGGGTCGCTCCGGCCACCACGCGGCCGCCGGGGAACGACAGCAGGTAGTGGCTGGTTCGCGGGAGCACGACCGGCCAGGCGGCAGTGTCCGCCGCGGGCAGGTCGAAGTGGCTGATCTGGCCACGCTGCGGCGCGACCGGCACCGTGACGCCCAGCGCCTCGGCGACCTGTGCCGACCAGGCACCGGCCGCCAGGACTACCGCGTCGCCGGTCAACAGCTCGTCGCCGGCCCGGACGCGCAGGCCCGGCTCCAGTGCCGCGGACGCGGTCACGAACTCGACGCCTCGGTCGATCGCGGCGGAAATCAGCGCGCGGCGCAATACCTGGCCGTCCACCCGCCCCGCACCAGACAGGTGCACGGCAGCCAGTTCCGGGGCCAGCGGCGGGAAGAGTTCCCGCGCCTGCGCCGGGTCCAGCCTGGTCACGGTGCCCGCCTCCGGTGCGGCCGCGGCGCGCGTGGTGAGGCGTTCGCAGGACTCCGCCAGCTCCTCTTCCACGGCCGACACCACCATGCCGCCGACTACTTCGTACGACGATTCGTGCCCGGCTTCGCGCAGCTCCGCCGCGAGTGCCGGGTAATACCGGCCGGCCGCGGCGGCCAGCGAATACCCCGACTCGTCCCAGGTCGACGTCCACGGGCTGACGATTCCGGCACCGGCATCGGTCGCCCCGCCGGGCGTATCCGCGTCGACGACTACTACTTCGGCTCCGCGCAGCGCCAGGTGGTAGGCCGTCGAGGCACCGCCCATCCCGCTGCCGATCACGATCACGCGCATGTCTTCACCCTGCCCGTCCTCAGCCGAAACGTCGACCGAGTACCGCCATCGCCGCGTTGTGGCCGGGAATTCCGCTCACCCCTCCGCCGCGCACAGCGCCCGCGCCGCACAGCAGCACGCGGTCGTGCTCGGTCGCCACGCCCCAAGTACCAGCTGTTTCGTCGTCGCCGTAGGGCCAGGAAAGGTCCTGGTGGAAAATGTGCCCGCGAGGCAGCCCGAGTTCGGCTTCCAGATCCATCGGCGTTTTCGCCTCGATACAAGGATTGCCTTCGCCGTCCGGGAGCAGGCAGTCCTCGATCGGTTCGGCGAGCACGCTGTTCAGCGACGCGACTGTCGCCGACAACGCCGCTGCTCGCGCGGCGTTGTTGTCCGCCTCGAAGAGGCGAGCCGGCATATGCAGGCCGAACAAGGTCAGGGTCTGAACGCCAGCCGCCCGTTCGGCTGGGCCGAGGATAGACGGGTCAGTCAGCGAGTGGCAGTAGATCTCGCAGGGCGCCACCCTCGGGATCCGCCCGGCGGCGGCTTCTCGGTACGCGGTCTCCAGCTGGGAAAACGACTCGTTGACGTGGAACGTGCCGCCGAAAGCGTCGCGTGGGTCGACGGACTGGTCGCGCAGCCGCGGAAGGCGGCGCAGCACCATGTTGACCTTCAGCTGCGCGCCTTCCGGCGAGTGAGCCGGTTCCGTGCCGAGCAAGCGGGCGAGCGTGTGCGGCGCGACGTTCGCCAGGACGTGACCGCCGACGACTGCGTGTTCCGCATCGCCCTCGCGGTAGCGGACTTCGCCGTCCGGAGTCACGGAAAGCACTTCGGCACCGGTGACCAGCGTCGCGCCGGCGCGCCGGGCGGTGTCGGCGAGTGCGCTGGTCACCGCGCCCATGCCGCCGACCGGGACGTCCCAGTCGCCGGTTCCGTTGCCGATCAAGTGGTAGAGCAGGCAACGGTTCTGGCGGAGCCGGGCGTCGTCGGCGGACGCGAACGTGCCGATCAAGCCGTCGGTCAGGACTACGCCGCGCACGAGGTCGTCGTCGAACTGGGTGCGCAGCGTTTCTCCGGCTGGCCGTTCGAAAAACGTGGTCCAGGCTTCGTCGTCGCCGATCCGTGCGCGCAGCTCGGCGCGGGTCGGCAGCGGCTCGGTGAGCGAGTCGAAAGTGGCGGCGGCGACCTTGCCCGCTGCCGCGTAGAACTGTTGCCAGGACTTGAAGTCCTTTGTGGACCCAGCGGCGGCGCGGAACGATTCGGCGGTGCGCGCGTCGTCACCTGTGTCGACAAGGAGACCGGTGTCGCCGGCCGGGGTGTAGGACGACATTCGCCGTCTCCGCAGCTCGACCGACAGCCCCAGCTCGGCCGCGATCCGCCGCGGCAGGAGGCTCACCAGGTACGAATAGCGAGACAGCCGAACGTCCACGCCGGGGAAAGCGCGGAACGACACCGCCGCCCCGCCGATCTCCGCACGCCGTTCCAGGACCAGCACCGAACGGCCGGCCCGCGCCAGATAAGCAGCGGCGACGAGCCCGTTGTGCCCGCCGCCCACGATCACCGCGTCGTAGTCCACCGCGGCGAGCCTAACGGTTGGCCCGGACCGCGCTCCAGGTCTCAGCGCGCCGGCAGAGCCGGCTTCCGGCCAGCGCGCGACGAGCAGGCGGTCGGCGGCGGGCGCGAATTAAATCGGTTGCGCGAGGCCGAGGCGGGCGGCAAGGTGATCGCGAACCGGCGAGGTGCCGGCGGTCGCTCGAAGCGAGGAGGTGCGTCATGGAGTTTGTCCGGGCGCTGTCCTGCCCACTTCCGCCCGCCCGCCTCGGCTAGAGCACATCCGTTCGGCCCGGCCCCCGCCCCGTTCCCGGTGCGGCGGCCCAGCACGGCCTGAATTCGGCGCTCCCCCGGTGGGCACCCCTTGAGCTAGGAGAACCCACCAGTGCGCGAGCACGAATTCGACGAATATTCCGACGCGGTCGACTACTACCTGGACCGCACTCCGCGCCGCAGGCCGCGGTACGACGACGAACCCGCCCCCGCCCGCCGGGGACGGCTCACCGAGGCCGAGCGCGTCCGCCTCGCCCGGCTGCGCGACGACGCCTACACCGAAACCGAACTCCCCGACGGCGCCGATCGCTGGACCACCTGGGACGACGCCGACCACGGCCCAAGCCCCCGGCCGGACTGGGTGGTGACCAGCCTAGGCGCGGTCGACACCGAGCTGGGGGTGCTGAAAACCGGCAAGGAAGCCGACGTGCACCTGCTGCGCCGCAACGAACCCGGTGTCGAGGGCGTTTTGCTGGCGGCCAAGCGATACCGCTCGGACGAGCACAAACTGTTCCACCGGGACGCGGGTTATCTCGAGGGCAGGCGGATGCGCCGGTCCCGCGAGATGCGCGCGATGGCCAGCCGGTCTTCGTTCGGCCGCAACCTGATCGCCGAACAGTGGGCGGTGGCGGAGTTCGCCGCGCTCAGTCGCTTGTGGACGATCGGGGCGCCGGTGCCGTATCCGGTTCAGCGGCACGGCACCGAACTCCTGCTGGAGTTCCTCGGCGAGCCCGACGGCACCGCCGCGCCCCGGCTGGCGCAGCTGCGCCCGGAGCGAGACGAGCTGGAAGATCTGTGGGAGCAAGCTGTTTCCGCGCTGGAACTGCTCGCGACGCAGGGTCTCGGGCACGGCGACCTGTCCGCGTACAACCTGCTCGTGCACGAGGGTCAGCTGATGGTGATCGACCTGCCGCAGGTGGTCGATCTGATCGCGAACCCGCGCGGGCAGGAGTTCCTCGCCCGCGACGTCGCGAACCTGGCCGGCTGGTTCCACAGCCGCGGGCTGCCCGAGCACGTCACCGACACCGCCGACCTGGTGCGGGACCTGGCCGAGGCCGCCGGACTGGGCTGAACGCGCGGCGGCGTCGCGGGTGTGCGCCACGCCACACCTGCGACGCCGCCCACAACCCCGCACCTGGGTGCGAGGTAAAAGGCAACACTCAGGTAGAGTGTGACAAGACCGCAACGGCGGCGTGGATGAGTTGGTGTCCGTCGCCTCCATAGCCCGCAGAAGGGCTCGCGGCCATCCGAAGCAATTTCCGTCGGTGCGCCATGCCACGGCTTGGCTCACCGGGTCCGTCCCTGTGAACGCCCACTGCACACCATCTTGCCCTGCCTGCGCGCGGGCAGCCCGGGCCTCCTTGCGACGTGCCGCGTCCGAGAGGCATTTGTGACAATCACGTACGATTCCGGCCATTCCGCTCGCTCCCGCGCGAGCCGCCCCGAGCGCAAGCCGAGGCACCGGCCGGTCGGTGGAGACATGCTCCACGACGACACGGTGGAGACCCCCGCCGTCACGACTTTCGCCCAGCTGGGCCTGCCCGAGCCGCTGCTGGTGGCGCTTGCCGAGGCCGGCATCGCCGCACCGTTCCCGATCCAGTCCGCGACCATCCCGGACGCACTGGCCGGGCGCGACGTGCTGGGTCGCGCCCAGACCGGCTCCGGCAAGACGCTGGCCTTCGGCCTGGCCATCCTGGCCCGCCTCGACGGCGGCAAGGCCCGCCCGAAGCGCCCCCGCGCGCTGGTGCTGGTGCCGACCCGTGAGCTGGCCATGCAGGTGGCCGACTCGCTGACCCCGCTCGCCAAGTCGCTCGGCCTGTGGTGCCGCACCGCGGTCGGCGGCATGTCGTTCTCGCGGCAGGCGGAGTCGCTCGCCCGCGGCGTCGACCTGCTGATCGCCACCCCGGGCCGGCTGTCGGACCACGTCCGCCAGGGCACCGCCTCGCTCGGCGACTGCAACTTCATCGCGCTGGACGAGGCCGACCAGATGGCGGACATGGGCTTCATGCCGCAGGTCCGCGAGATCATGGACCTCACCCCGGCGGGCGGACAGCGGCTTTTGTTCTCCGCGACGCTGGACGGCGACGTGGACAAGCTGGTCCGCCAGTACCTGGCCGACCCGGTCACGCACTCGGTCGCGCCGTCGACCGCGAGCGTCACCACCATGGACCACCACCTGTTCCAGGTCTCGCACCCGGACAAGCAGGAGATCATCACCCGGATCGGCGCCCGCGAGGGCCGCACGATCATGTTCGTGCGCACCAAGCACCACGTGGACCGGCTCACCGAGCGGCTGCGCGAGAGCGGCGTGCACGCGGTGGCGCTGCACGGCGGCAAGACCCAGGGTCAGCGCAACCGGGTCCTCTCCGACTTCAAGGAAGGCCACGCGGCGGTCCTGGTGGCCACCGACGTCGCCGCCCGCGGCATCCACGTGGACGACATCTCGCTGGTGCTGCATGTCGACCCGGCCGCGGACCACAAGGACTACCTGCACCGCGCCGGCCGCACGGCCCGCGCCGGCGCGTCCGGCATCGTCGTCACCCTGGTGACGCACGACCAGCGGCGCACCGTCCGCCGGATGACCGACCGGGCCGGGGTCAGCGCCGAGACCAGCATGATCCGCCCGCACGACGAGGACCTCTCCCGCATCACCGGCGCCCGCGAGCCCAGCGGCGAGCCGGTGGTGGAGCGCCGCCGCGAGGCGCCGCGCCGCACCGGCGGCCGCGGCTTCGGCGGCGGAGACCGAGGCTTCAACGGCGGCGGCCGCTCCGGCGGCTACCGCGGCTCCCGCGACGGCGGCGGCTACCGCGGCCCGCGCGAGGACCGCGGCGGCTACGAAGGCCGTGGCGGGTACGACCGGGGTCCGCGCGAGGACCGTGGGTCCCGTGAGGGGCGCGGTTCGCAGGAAGGCCGGTCCTACGAGAACCGCGGCTCGAACGAAGGCGGCGCGTCCCGCGAAGGCGGTTACGCTCGCGAGGGCGGCTACGGTTCGCGCGAAGGCGGTTACTCGCGCGACAACCGCAGCAGCGGCGGCTACGGCGGCCGCGGCCGCCAGCCGCGCTTCGGCGGTTCCGGCTCCGGTTCCGGCTCCAGCTTCGGTGCCGGCCGCTCGCAGCGCCCCAGCCGCGGCCCGCGTCGCGGTCACGACGCCTGAGTAGTCTGATTTCGGAAGAACGGCCCCGCTTCGGCGGGGCCGTTTTTCGTTGCGGGGCAGAGGGGTCGGGCGGGGTTGAGGGGTTCGGGCCGGGTTTCGGACGAGGTCAGCGGGTTCGGCCGCGGCCTGAGAGTCCTGAGAGTCCGGACGCAGCTTGCGGGTTCAGCCGGAGGCGGGGGCTCCAGCCGGGTTCGGAGCTCGAGCTGGGTTCGGGGTTCGAGCCGCGTTCGGGGTTCGAGCCGCGTTCGGGGTTCGAGCCGCGTTCGGGGTTCGAGCCGCGTTCGGGGTTCGAGCTGGGTTCGGGGTTCGAGCCGCGTTCGGGGTTCGAGCTGGGTTTTGACCGCGCCCGGCACAACGCCCCGACCCGCCGCTCAGTCTCGCCGTTTCCGTTGCCCCGGCAGGCTTCCCGCCGTCCCGAGCGCAGGGGCGGCGCACCCGGTCCCCTGCCGGATGCGACACTGCCAAGGTGACTTCCACCCCGCCGCTGCCGCCCGAAAACGTCTTCGACTGGCTCGACGCCGAAGGCGAGCGGCGTGCGGAAGCCGGCCTCAGCCGCCGGATGTGGCTTCGGCCGGCGCAGCACACCGAACTCGACCTCGCCGGCGACGACTACCTCGGGCTGGCCCGCGACAAACGCGTCGCCGGTGCCGCCGCGGCGGCTGCGTTGCGGTGGGGAGCCGGTTCGACCGGGTCTCGGCTGGTCACCGGGACGACCGAGCTGCACGCCGAGCTGGAACACGAGCTTGCCCGGTTCTGCGGCGCGCAGGCCGCGCTGGTGTTCTCCTCCGGATTCACCGCGAACCTGGGCGCGGTGACCGCCCTTTCCGGTTCCGAGGCGGCGATCGTCACGGACAAGGCCGTCCACGCGTCGCTGGCCGAAGGCTGCCGCCTTTCCCGGGGAGACATCGCCGCGGTCGCACATTCGACGCCGTCGGCGATCCAGCACGCGCTGGCCACCCGGCGCAAGCCGCGGGCGCTGGTGGTCACCGAATCGGTGTTCTCCGTGGACGGCACCCTCGCGCCGCTCGGCGAGCTGGCCGGGATCTGCCGGGCGCACAGTGCCGCGCTGGTTGTCGACGACGCGCATGGCTTCGGTGTCCTCGGCGAGGGCGGCCGGGGCGCGGTGCACGCGGCGGGGCTGTCATCGGAGCCGGACGTCGTCACCACTATGACGCTCTCGAATGCCCTCGGCTCGCAAGGCGGCGCGGTGGTTGGTCCGCGCCGGGTGATCCGGCATCTCGTGGACACCGCGCGCAGCTTCGTCTTCGACGCCTCTCTCGCACCGGCCAGCGCCGCGGCCGCGCTGACGGCGTTGCAGGTGCTCAAGGCTGAGCCGGAGCTGCCGGCGAAGGTCATCAACAACGCCGGGAACCTGGCGATGGAACTGAAGAGCGCCGGCCTGCGCGTGGAACTGCCGGAAGCCGCGGTGATTTCCGTGCAGGCGCCGACGCCGGAATCCGCGACGGTCTGGGCGGAAGCCTGCGCAGAGCAAGGAATCCAGGTCGGGTTCTCCCGCCCGCCGTCCGCACCCGACGGCGTCGCCCGGCTCCGGCTGACCGCTCGCGCCGATCTGTCCGAAGCGGACATCGACCGCGCGGCGAAGGTCATCGCCGCGACCGCGCCGCGCTGACTTCGAGGCCGCTATCCCGCCCGTCGCATCGTCACGTGCGGGATCCCGTCCTCGAGAAACTCCTCGCCCTCGGCCACAAACCCGTATCGCGCATACAACCCTTGCGCGTACGTCTGCGCGTCCAGCACGAACTGCTCGCTGACCCCGTCCAGCGCGGCCGCCATCAATTCCCCGGCCAGGCCCCGGCCACGGGCGGATGCCTCCGTCACTACCCGGCCGATCCGCAGGCCGCCGCCCGGTTCGGCCAGGATCCGCAGGTAGGCCAGCACGTCCTGGTCCGCGGTCAGCCACAGATGCTGCGTCGAGGCCAGCAGGTCCCGGCCGTCCAGGTCGGCGTACACGCATTCCTGTTCCACCACGAAGACCTCCGAGCGCAATCGGAGGATCGCGTACAAGTCCGCGGCGGTCAGGTCCGGCCCGTTCGCCCGGTGCAGAGTCGTCACAGGACCCTGCTTAACACAGCCTCAGCCGAGCAGGCGCGGCTGGGACTGCGCTTCGATGTCGGAGGCATACGTCGAAACCCGCGTGTACACCCCGGGCTTGCCCGCCTTCGCGCAGCCGTCGCCGAACGACACGATGCCGATCAGGGTGTCCCCGATGACCAGCGGGCCGCCGGAATCGCCCTGGCAGGCGTCTTTGCCGCCCTCCGGGTAGCCGGCGCAGACCATGCTCGACGCGTCGTAGCTGTCGTACGCCGTCTTGCAGCCGGAATCGCTGACGAGCGGGACGTCGACGCTGCGCAGCACGTCCGAGCGCTGCCCGCCCTCGGACAGCCGGCCCCAGCCCAGCACGGTCGCCTGCGCGCCGTCCCGGTACGCCGTCTTGTCGGCGAGCTTCGCGGCGCGGTAGGGCAGCCGGCCGCGAACGGTCAGCACCGCTACGTCGGCGCCCTTGGTCGGGTCGGTGTAGTCCGGGTCGACCCAGACTCGCGCGACGGCGAGCTCGACACCGTCGTCCGTGCGCTTGTCCTGTCGTCCGGCGACCACCCGGACCGACGACGCCGGCAGCGCTTTCGCGCAGTGCGCGGCGGTCGCGACCGCGGACGGGCTGACGATCACCGCGCCGCAGAACTGCGAGCCGTTCTCGTCGGTCAGGTACACCGCGTACGGATGGTCGGCCAGCGACGATTCCGAGCCGCCGACGATCCGCGGTTCGGCATGGGAACCAGGGGCGGACGGCGCGGCGGATTCGGGCCCGGCAGCCCAGGCCGACCCGACCGGCACCGCGACCGCGGTCGCGAGCAGCGCCCCCACCGCGAGCAGGAGCGGACGGCGGAACTTCGCGGGCATGAGCTTTCCCTTCATTGGCACGACGACGGCACAGCACGGACGCGACGGGAACAGCACGAGATCGGGCGACTCCGGCGCGTGAACACTCAGCCGCGATTACCCTAAACGGAGCAGGCCCGAAACGGTGTCACTGGAATGGGTGGACTCTCCCGGGACCGGCCGCGACTGTTTAGCTGGTGGCATGCGATGGATCACGGCCGCCACGACCGGCCTGCTGACGGCCTTCCTGCTGGCCGGATGCGCCACGGCCACCTCGCCGGCGCCCCCGTCGAGCCCGCTGAGCGCGCCGTCGGCTCCGGCCAGTCCGACAGTTCCGACAACCCGGACAGCCACCACCGCACCGGCCGTCACCTGGCAGGTGGGTGCCCATCCGCTGCCGCTGCGACCGGACGGCTTCGGCGAAATCCTGCCGACTCCACCCGAACTGGTGAACCGTTCGCTGCCCACCCGCGATGTCCTGCCCCCGCCGACGAGCAGCGCCTACGACGCCAAGATCGCCGACGTGCTCAACCGCAGCACCTGGCAGGCTGCCTGCCCGGTTTCGTCGGCCGACCTCCGCTACGTGACGCTCTCCTTCTGGGGCTTCGACCGGCACCCGCACACCGGCGAACTGCTGGTCCGGAAAGATGCCGCGCCCGCGGTCGTGAAGGCGTTCAGCCAGCTCTACGCGCAGCGGTTCCCGATCGAGGAAATGCGCATCACCGGACCGTCCGAACTGGACGCGCCGCCCACCGGGGACGGCAACGACACCAGCGCGTTCGTCTGCCGTCCGGTGCGCGGGCAGAAGAACTGGTCCGCGCACGCGTACGGGCTGGCGGTGGACGTCAACCCGTTCTGCAATCCGTACACGAAGGGCGATCTCGTGCTCCCGGAGCTGGCGACGGCCTACGTCGACCGCGCCGACGTGCGACCGGGGATGGTCCTCGCGGGCGGCCCGGTCGTGCAGGCGTTCGCGCAGGCGGGCTGGCAATGGGGCGGCGCCTGGAAGTCGCCGGTGGACCGGATGCATTTCACTGCCAGCGGCGAGTGATCCGGGAACACCCGGCCGGGCGAATCGAGTTGACTACGCTGGCAGCAGACAAAACTCGGAAGGGACCGCCGTGCCGCACTATGACCTGGTGATCATCGGGACCGGATCGGGCAACTCGATCCTCGGACCGGAGTTCGCCGACCTCCGGACGGCCATCGTCGAAAAGGGCGTGTTCGGCGGGACCTGCCTCAACGTCGGGTGCATCCCGACGAAGATGTTCGTCTACGCGGCCGACGTCGCCGCGACCCCGGCAGGGAGCTCGCGGTTCGGCGTGGACGAGGAACTGACCGCGGTGCGCTGGCCGGACATCCGGGACCGGATCTTCGGCCGGATCGATCCGATCGCCGAGGGCGGCGCGGAGTACCGGAAGAACCACGAGGACAACCGCAACGTCGACGTCTACCAGGGCGAAGGCCGGTTCACCGGTAAGAAGGAGCTGAGCGTCAGCTTCGCCGACGGCCGCCCGGCCGAGGTGCTGACCGCGGACCGGTTCGTGCTCGCCGCGGGCGGCCGCCCGGTGATCCCGGACGTGCCCGGCCTGGCCGAAACCGGCTACTACACCTCCGACACGATCATGCGGCTCGACGCGTTGCCGGAACGGATTGTCGTGCTGGGCGGCGGCTACATCGCGGCCGAGTTCGCACATGTCTTCGCGTCGTTCGGCGTCGCGGTGACCGTGGTGAACCGGTCCGGCGCGCTGCTGCGGCAGGAGGACCACGACGTCAGCACGCGCTACACCGAGCTGGCCGCGCAGCGGTTCGACGTCCGACTGAACCGCAAGACTCTCCGCGCGCGGCGCACCGACAACGGCGTCGCGCTCGATCTCGAGGGCCCGCGGGGAGCGGAGATCGTCGAAGCGGACCTGATCCTGGTCGCGACCGGCCGCACGCCGAACTCGGACCTGCTCGACGTGGCCGCCACCGGCGTCGCCACCACCGAGCGCGGGCACGTCGTGGTGGACGACTACCAGCAGACGTCCGTCGAGGGTATTTACGCACTCGGCGACCTCTCGTCGCCGCTGGAACTCAAGCACGTCGCGAACCACGAGGCCCGCGTGGTGCAGCACAACCTGCTGCACCCGGACGACCGGATCAAGGCCGACCACCGGTTCGTGCCGCACGCGGTGTTCACGTCGCCGCAGGTCGCCTCGGTGGGCCTGACCGAACGCGAGGCCACCGAGCGCGGCGTGTCGTTCGTGGTTTCGAAGCAGGACTACGCCGGCATCGCCTACGGCTGGGCGATGGAGGACACCACCGGCTTCGCGAAACTGCTGGCCGACCCGGCGACCGGGCAGCTGCTCGGCGCGCACATCATCGGCCCGCAGGCGTCGACGGTGATCCAGCCGCTGATTCAGGCGATGAGCTTCGGCCTCGACGCCCGTTCGATGGCGCGCGGACAGTACTGGATCCACCCGGCGATGCCGGAGCTGATCGAGAACGCGCTGCTGAACCTGCCGCTGGACTGAGCCGGCCCTGCGGGACGGAGTGGATCACCTTCGGGATCCAGCACTGGCCAAATGTCGTGAAGGGAACATTGAGGGACTCTGAATCCCTCAATGTTCCCTTCACGACATAGCCCGCGCACCGATCAGACGAACCGGCGACGCCCCGCCAGCGCACCGAAGATCATCTGCGTAGTCATCACCACGAGCAACACGATCAGGGACACCGTCCAGCTGCCGGTCGCGTCGTGCAGCAGGCCGAAGACGAACGGCCCCACCGCCGCCAGCAGGTAGCCGAAACCCTGCGCCATCCCGGACAGCTTCGCGGTCTCCGCACCAGTCCGGGCGCGCAGCGCGATCACCGTCAGCGCCAGCGAGAACACGCTCATCCCGATGCCGAGCAGCACGCTCCACAGCAGCGGCGAGAACCCGGGCGCGACGATCAGGCCGACCATTCCCGCCGCGCCGAAGACGCCCATTCCGACGATCCACGGGCTCTGACTGTTCTGCCTCGCCGCGATCGGCGGGATCACCAGGCTGATCGGCACCGCGATCACCGAGATCAGGCCGAGCAGCAAGCCGGCGTCGGCCTTGCTGACCCCCGCGTCGATGAACACCTGAGGCAGCCAGCCCATCACGATGTAGGCGATGAACGACTGCAGGCCGAAGAAGATCGTCACGATCCAGGCGAGCGGGCTGCGCAGCAGCGAACGACCGGCCGCGGAACCAGCGGCGGGGCGCGGCTGACGGCCGGTGCCGCGCGAAGCGATCAGCCACGCGCCCAGCGCGATCACTGCCAGCACCGCCCACGATCCCAGTGCGGCGCGCCAGCCGCCGAGGGCCGGTTCCAGCGCCGGGGTCACCGCCGAGCCCGCCGCGCCGCCGCCCTGCAGGGCGGCGGTGTAGACGCCGGTCATCAGGCCGACTCGCGCCGGGAACGAATCCTTGATGACCACCGGGATGAGCACGTTGACGAGCGCGATGCCGGCGGTGGCGACGAGCGTGCCGCCGAGCACGACGTACGGGCCGTCGACCACGCGGATCACCAGGCCGGCGGTCAGCACCGCCAGCGCGAGCCCGATCGCCGGGCCGATGCCCATCCGGCGCGCCAGCATCGGCGCGGCCAGGCCGGCACCCGCGAAGCACAGGCCGGGAATGGTGGTCAAGATGCTCGCCCACACCGCGGACGCGCCGAGGCCGTTGCGCATCTCCGCGAGCAGCGGCCCGATGCTGGTGATCGCCGGGCGCAGATTCATCGCCGTGAGCACCACGGCGACCGCCAGCAGCGCACCACCGGCCACGACGCCGGGCCGACGGCCGGCGGGCACCTCTTCCTCGATGGCGCCTTCCAGCTCCAGTTCGAGCCGGTCGGAATATGAGGCGGTGGGCACAGCGGCGTCTCGGGAGTCGGCGGGCATGTGCGCTACTATCGCATACATAGGATGATTGGATGAAGGGATCAGGCTGTGCCGTTGGCCACCACCCGCCGCACCGGACTCGTCGACCAGGTCATCGACCAGCTGCGCGAGGCGGTCAGTGCCGGGGAATGGCCGATCGGGCACCGGATCCCGACCGAGCCGGTGCTGTCCGCGCAGCTGGGCGTCGGGCGGAACACGGTCCGGGAGGCGGTGCGCGCCCTCGCGCACACCGGGATCCTGGAAGTCCGTCAGGGCGATGGCACGTACGTGCGCGCGACCAGCGAGGTGTCCGGCGCGATCCGCCGGCTGTGCAGCACTGAGCTGCGCGAGGTGCTGCACGTGCGCCGTCTGCTGGAGGTGGAAGGCGCGCGGCTGGCCGCGACCGCCCGCACCGACGAAGACCTCGCCGAACTGCGCGGCCTGCTCGACCAGCGCGACGCGGACTGGGAGGCTGGCCTGCGCGACGAGTTCGCTCGCAACGACGCCGAGTTCCACTTGGCGGTGGTGCGGTGCGGGCACAACGGGCTGCTGCTGGAGCTGTACCGCGGCCTGATGGAAGCGATCACCGCGAGCGTGGCGTCCACTTCGGACAACCCGGAGCACGCGGAGATGATCCGGCACCGTGACCTGGTGGAAGCGATCGAGGCGCGCGACGCCGACCGGGCGGCCGCCGAGGCGGCCGGTTTCCTGGACGAGCTGATCGCCCGCGCCGAAAACCTGTAGAAGCCAGTGAAGGGCCCCTGGAGGGAATCTGAATCCCTCGAGGGGCCCTTCGCGGACAGTCTTGCCGGGGACGCGGTTACGGCAGGGTCAGAATCTCCGCGCCGTTCGCGGTGACCACCAGCGTGTGCTCGAACTGGGCGGTCCACTTCTTGTCTTTGGTGGTGACCGTCCAGTCGTCGTCCCACACGTCGTAGTCGATGGTGCCGAGGGTGATCATCGGCTCGATCGTGAAGGTCATGCCTTCCTCGATCAGCGTCTGCACCGACGGCTCCTCGTAGTGCAGGACGGTCGGCGGGGTGTGGAAGGCCGGGCCGACGCCGTGCCCGGTGAAGTCGCGGACCACGCCGTAACCGAAGCGCTTCGCGTACGCCTCGATGACGCGGCCGATCACGTTCAGCTGGCGCCCCGGACGGACCGCCTTGATCGCTCGCGCGGTCGCCTCGCGGGTGCGCTCGACCAGCAGCCGCACCTCCTCGGAGACGTCGCCGGCGAGGAACGTCGCGTTCGTGTCGCCGTGCACGCCGCCGATGTACGCCGTCACGTCGATGTTGCAGATGTCGCCGTCCTCGATCACCGTCGAGTCCGGGATGCCGTGGCAGATCACCTCGTTCAGCGAGGTGCAGCAGGACTTCGGGAAGCCGCGGTAGCCCAGCGTCGACGGGTACGCGCGGTGGTCGAGCAGGAACTCGTGCACGACCTTGTCGATGTCGTCGGTGGTGGCGCCCGGCTTGACCGCCTTGCCGCCCTCTTCGAGCGCCTGCGCGGCGATCTTCGACGCGACCCGCATCGCCTCGATCACCTCGGGCGTGCGCACCCCGTTGCCGGTGTCCCGTTTCGGCGCCGGCCGGTCCACGTATTCGGGGCGGGCGATGTCGGCGGGGACGGCACGGCGCGGCGTCTGGACGCCGGGCTTCAACGGGGCGCGAACGGACATGTACTCCAGACTACGACGTCTCGGAGCCTGCTCAGAACAGCACCGTCGCGTACTGCCCGACCTGCTGGAACCCGATCCGCCGATACGCGGCGAGCGCGGGCGCGTTGAACGCGTTCACGTACAGGCTGGCGGTGCGGCCGAGCCCGTGCACCAGCCGGTTCACCACCGCGGCGGTGCCCGCGGTGCCGAGACCGCTGCCGCGCCGGTCCGGATGCACCCAGACGCCCTGGATCTGCCCGACCCGGGCGGACATCGCGCCGATCTCGGCCTTGAACACGACTTCGCCGTCCTCGAACCGGGCGAACGCGCGACCGGCGGAGATCAGCTCGCTGACCCGGGCGCGGTAACTGGCTCCCCCGTCCCCCGCGCGCGGGTCGACGCCGACCTCTTCGATGAACATCGCGACGGCGGCCGGGAGGTACCGGTCGAGTTCGTGCGGGCGGACGGTTCGGACGTGCGGGTCCGGAGCCACCAGCGGGTCGCCGTCCAGCGCCATCAGGGGCTGGTCGCCGCGGACCTCGCGGGCCGGCCCCCATTCGGCGGAAAGCTCGTCCCAGAGGCCGAGTACCTGGGGAGCGGGGCCGACCAGGGACGAGCATCTGCGCTGGCGGCGGAGGGCTCGGTCAGCGAAGGAGCGCAAGGCGGAGGCGTTGCCGCGCAACGGGATCAGGTTCGGCCCGGCGAAGCAGAGGCCCTGCAGGCGGCCAGCGCGGGCGGGGCGGGAATCGGCGGCCCAGAGCTCGCCGCCAAGACGCCACGGGTCGAGGCCGGCCGCCTCGACCCGGGCGCTGACCATGCAGCTGCCCACTGGATCGGCGGCCAGTGCTGCGCGCACCGCCGGATAGTCCCGATCATCGAGCAGCCGTGCACCTGCAAGCCGCAACACAGGGTCCAGAGTGCCAGATGAACCGGATGAACGGAACGCGAGCCCGGCGACACGCTCAGAGGAACTGGTCCAGGGACCTGAATGGCGGAGCCAGCTTCTCGGGCGGCCTCCTGTCGCGCGGCGGGCTCGGCAGGGGCCGCTCCGCCTGAACTGGCCTGGGCAGCCGGGTCCCGGACGCCGGGTTGGGTGTCCCGGGCTCCGGACTCCGGGCTCCGGGGCTCCCGGCTCCGGGGCTCCGGGTTAGGGCTCCGGGTTGGGTGTCCCGGGCTCCGGGTTGGGGCTCGGGGGCTCGGGGGCTCCGGACTCCGGGGCTCCGGAGCCCCGGGGCTCCCGGCTCCGGGTTAGGGCTCCAGGCTCCGGTGCTCCGGGTCAAGTCCGTGAAGGGGCCCCTGACGGAATCTAAGTCCCTCAAGGGGCCCCTCACGGACGCCGAGCAGGGATCCAGATCCCTCAAGGGGCCCCTCACAGACCCTGAGCAGGCATCCAAATCCGCGAACGGGCCCTTCACGGACTCCGAGCCGGAATCTCAAGTACGTCACGGACCCGCTCGGGCGGTGCCTAGGGCCAGCGCGGGGTGAGGTGCAGCAGGCGCGAGGCGTGCGGGGCCAGGGTGGCCGTGAAGCTGTCCCGGCTTACGCCGAGGTTCCGGTGTGTCCACAGGTCTCGGACCTCGGCGGAGCCGGTCAGGCCCAGGTCCTTGAACGCGGCGGTCACCGGGGCTTCGGCCGAGCCCAGGTTGAACAGAGCCACCGTGATCCCGCCGTGGCCATCGCGGCTGAACCACACCTGCTGTTGCGTTTCCTGCGATACCGGACTCGCCGGGCGGCCCGCCTGGTCTACCGCGATCACCTCGCGGTTCGTCAGCAGCTTCAGGTCCTCCGGATCCATTTTGGTCAAGTCGGTCCCGAGCAGCAGCGGCGAAGATTCGATCGCCCACAGCGTGATCATGCTTCGCCGCTCGTCCGGCGTGATGCCGTTCGCGTCGCCGTTGCCGACCTCGATCGAGTCCAGGTCGTTCCAGTGGCCGGGGCCGGCGTAGCTCGTCCACTGGGGAGCATCGGCGAAGCGGAGCTTCACCCGTACGTCCCAGTTCGTCAGGCCGACGCAGTGCGAGTAGCACTCGATGTCGCCCTCGATGCGCCAGCCGTTGCTGTAGCGCTGCCAGGTCGCGGCCTCGTCGATGCTCAGCGAGTTCGACAGTTCCAAGTGGATCGGGCGGCGGGTCTCGCCAATCGCCGCGTGCCACTGCTGGATGTCTTCCCGGTTGTCCGCCTTGATCCGGCCGCCGCCGGGTCCCACGAAGTCCATCTTGACGTAGTCGACGCCCCACGAAGCCAGCTGCCGGGCCTGCGAGCGGACGTACGCGGCCGCGCCCGGCTTGGTGAAGTCGAGTTTCGCGGATTTGTCGTCGGCGGTGTTGCCCGCGCCGGGCGCGACGATGTCGTGGACGCGGTACGGCGTGCCTTCGATCGGCGAATCGGCGGCGACCGCCTGCGCGGGGACGCCGGGCACCAGGTAGATCCCGAACTTCAGGCCGCGTTGGTGCAGGTAGCGCGCCAGCGACGCGATGCCGCTGGGGAACTTCTTCGGGTCCGGGGCGACCCGGCCGTACTCGTCGACGTGGTCGGTCCAGCCGGCGTCGATGTTGAGGTACCGGTAGCCGTAGGCGGCCAGGTGGTCGTGCATCGCGTCGGCTTGCGCCTTGATCGTCTGCTCGGTGAACTGCCGGCGGAGCGCGCTCCAGCTGCTCCAGCCCATCGGCGGGGTCTTCGCCACTGGCACCCACGAATCGATCGACTGGCTGTCCGCGGCTGCGGCCGTCCCGGCCAGCGACCCGGCCAGCACGGCCATCGCCGCGGCCAGGAACCCGATCCGACTCCGTCTCATCGCGACCACCTCTCCCAAGGATCGCTTCGTTGTACGCCCGCCCGACCAGCAGCAGCAATGATTCATCCGATCACTGACCGGTAATCGGGACTAAGCCGTCCGACCGTATCAAGGCTGTTCACCAGTGTGAATGGCCAATAATCCCGACTGGCGCACTCGACAGCGTCGCAGATAGATCCTATCTTTCTCTCGGCGCGGGCACGCGTCGTTCACTGGCGAACACGGAGGTCCCGGATGAAGCTCAGAAGACCATCGCGCCCGGGCGGCAGGCGCGCCTTCGGGCTCGCCGTCGCGGCGCTGACCGCCACCGCGCTGCTCCCCGCCGGGGTAGCCGCCGCGTGGCCGGGCAGCCAGGACGTGTACGTCTCGCCGTGGGGCAATGACTTCGGTTCCGGTGCCGTCTGGTCGCCGGTGCGTACGCTGCCCCGCGCACAGCAGCTCGTCCGGCAGCGCGCCGCCCACCTCAACGCCGACCTGACCGTGCACGTCGCGTCCGGCACCTACCGGCTCGACCAGCCGCTCGTGCTGGACGCGTCCGACTCCGGTTCCCCCGGCCACCGCGTGATCTGGCAGGGCTCGCCGGGAACCGTGGTCAGCGGCGGCAAGCAGGTCACTGGCTGGCGCCCGGTCGCCGGCCGTCCCGGCTTGTACTCCGCGCCGGCTCCGGCCGGACTGGACAACACCCGTCAGCTGTACGTCGACGGGGCTCGCGCGCAGCGGGCGTCAGGGCGGCTTCCAGTGACCGTCAAGGCGACCGAGACCGGCTACACGGCTTCTTCGGATGCCCTCGCGCACTGGCGCAACCCGAGCGACCTCGAACTGGTGTACACCGGCGGCGAGGGTCTGTGGAACGTCGGGCGCAGCGGCCTGGGCCAGTGGACCGAACCGCGCTGCCCGATCGCGTCCGCGCAGGGCACCACCATCACCATGGCGCAGCCGTGCTGGGACAACTCGACGAAACGGCTCATGTTCGCCGACATCCCCGGCCGGTCGGTCAACATGGTCGGTCCCGGCGATCTCACCAACGGGCGGCAGCCGTCGTACGTCGAGAACGCCTTCGAGCTGCTCGACACCCCGGGCGAGTGGTACCTCGACCGCTCCGCGCGCCGCGTCTACTACCTGCCGCGAAAGGGCGAGAACCTGAACCGCGCCGACGTCGAACTGCCCGCACTGGAGAAGCTCGTCGACGGCCGCGGCACCGCCGAGAAACCGATCCACGACATCTCTTTCCGCGGCATCCAGTTCTCCTACGCGACCTGGCTCGGACCGTCGTCGCCGGAAGGCTTCTCCGAAATCCAGGCCGGCTACCAGATCACCGGCGAGCGCGGCTGGGCCACGCAGGGCCTGTGCCAGTTCACCCCGGGCGGCGCCTGCCCGTACGCGGACTGGACGAAGGAGCCCGGCAACGTCTCGATATCGCACGGGCAGCGCGTCGAGTTCAGCGACAGCGTGTTCGCGCACCTCGGCGGGGCTGGGCTGGACCTCGGCGAGGGCGCGCAGGACAGCACCGTGTCCGACAGCGTATTCACCGATATTTCCGGCAACGGCGTCGAAATCGGCGGCGTCAGCAAGCCGAACGCCGGCGGCGCGGACGTGACCGCGCGGGTCAAGGTGACCAACAACCACCTGTACGGAATGCCCCGCGAGTTCACCGGCGGCGTCCCGATCGTCAACGGGTACTCACAGAGCAACGTCATCTCGCACAACCAGATCGACCATGTCGCCTACTCCGGCATCTCGATGGGCTGGGGCGGCTGGCCGGACAAGATCAAGCAGGCCGCGACGGCGAACGTCTCGCGCGACAACGTGGTTTCGAACAACCTGATCCACGACTACATGCTGTCGCTGGACGACGGCGGCGGCATCTACACCCAGGGCATCACCGGCCCGTCGCAGGCCGACGGCGAGAAGGTCACCGGTAACGTCATCCACGATCAGTGGGGCCTCGGCAAGTCCGTCTACACCGACAACGGCTGCACCTACGAAACCGTTTCCGGCAACGTGCTCTACAACGCGGCCTACGCGAACGTCGCCTCGACGCACGTGGACTACCGCGACTCGCTTGGCAACAACGACCCGACCGTCATCTCCGGCAACTACTGGGAGCAAGGCGATCCGGACGGCAACATCAAGGGCGTTCTCACCCAGGGCAACCACCTGCTGAGCAACCCGGCCGCGGCCCCGAAGTCCATTGTGGACAACGCGGGCATCGAACCGTCCCACCGCGGGGTGCTGTCCCGCCGGGTCGACGGGGGGTCCGCACCGCAGGCTCCGACTCGCATCGGCACGTTCGCGGTTTCCGGCGCGCTGTACGTCACCTGGAACCCGACCGTCGCGGAAAACGGCGCTCCGGTGAAGGATTACCTCCTCACCGCCTCGGACGGCAAGCAGACCGTCACCTCGACGGTGTCCGCGAAGGACTTCAAGCGCACCGGGTACACGATGATCCCGGGCCTGACCGACGGGAAGTCGTACACGGTCACGGTCGCCGCGCGCAACGTGTTCGGCACCGGCATGCCGTCCCTGCCGTCCGCCGCGGTCACCGTCGCGCAGCCGGGCAGCACGCCCGCCGGCGTGGTGACCAAGACGAAGGCGCTGCCCAGCTCCGACGCGGTGAGCCTGCACTGGGCGCCGCCCGCGGAGAACGGGTCCGCGCCGGTGATCAGCTACCGGATCACGGTGTCCGACGGCCGCACCATCGAGGCGACCGGCCGCGACACGATCGTCAGCCAGCCCACCCAGAAGGGCATGACCCGCGTGGTGGACGGACTCAAGCCCGGCACGGCGTACACCTTCACCATCGCCCCCGTCACCGGGATCGGCGTCGGCCCGGCGGTGACCGTGCAGACCACCACCGTCACCGGATGATCCGGTGACCGGCGCGCGGCGGCCCCTCCCCTTCGCCACCGCGCGCCGGTCACCTCCCGATTTCCGGCCGCGGCAACCGGTTACCGCAGCCGGAACGCTCTCCGGTACGCCCCCGGCGTCGTCCCGACCCGCGCCCGGAACCGGCGGCGCAGATTCACCGCCGACGCCAGCCCGACCCGCGCCGCGATCGCGTCGACCGGCAGTTCGGTTTCCTCCAGCAGCCGCCTCGCCTCGGCCACGCGGCGGGCCAGCAGCCACGCGCCCGGACTCGTCCCGAGCTGCTCGGCGAACCGGCGGGCCAGCGTCCGAGGGGAAATCCTGAGCCAGGCGGCCAACGCCTCCACTGACAGCGGGGTTTCCAGCCGCTGTCCGGCCCACTCCAGCAGACCGTCCAATGTGTCCGCGGGCGCCTGCGGCGGCGCGTACTGGACTTGCCCGCCTTCGCGATGCGTCGGCAGCACCATGTGCCGCGCGACCAGCGCCGCGTGCGCCGCACCGTGGTCACGCCGGACCAGATGCAGGCACAGATCGATCCCCGCGCCGGCACCGGCGCTGGTGGCGACGTCGCCGTGGTCCAGGTAAAGCACATCCGGCTCCACCCGTACCTCCGGGAATTCCCGCTGCAGCCGCTCGGCCCGCGCCCAGTGCGTCGTCGCGGACCGGCCGTCCAGCAGTCCGGTCTGGGCCAGCGCGAACACGCCGGAGCAGATGGTCACCAGACGTGCGCCGCGTTCGTGCGCGCGCAGCAGCGCCTTGCGCACTCGCGGAGACAACGGCGTTTCGACCGGGAGCCAGCCCGGGATGAGGATCGTGTCGGCGGTTTTGAGCGCCGCCAATCCATTGGACACATGCATCGGGTACCCGGCCGACGTCGGGACCGGACCGGGATTCTCGGTGCACACGTCGAATTCGTAGTGCTGCGGCACGCCTTCGCGGACGGTGCCGAATACCTCCGCGCCGCAGCCGAGTTCGAACGTCGACTGCACCGGACGCACCAGAGCCATCACGCGATGCATGGCAAGAAAGTACCTGAGGATGTCTTTCCTGTCTCTGTGCTTCCCGCACCGGCCTCGCCAAGCTGACTGTCATGCACCCTGAAATCCTTGCTCAGCCGGGGTATACGGCGATCCGGACCGACGACGCCCCGGTGAAAGAACTGTTCCCCGGCATCCGGTTGCGCCCGCTGTGGACCGGCGAGAACGGCGCGCACGCGAACGTGGTCGAGTTCGACCCGGGCAGCTCGTGGCCGGAACGCGACCTGCACGAACCCGGGCCAGAAGAGGTTTTCGTCGTGTCCGGCGTCTTCCACGACGGCGCGCGGGATTATCCGGCCGGGACTTTCTTGCACGCACCGGGCGGATCCTGGCACGTCCCGGCCTCGGCGACCGGATGCACACTGTTCGTGTTCTATCCGGAGGGTTGAAAACCGCGAACGTATGCGCGCCGCTGCCAACGTCGTGCCACCCCAAGCTGATCTCGCCCCCGCCTGCGCGCACCCCAATGTGGCATTGGGTACATCTCACGCACCCAATGCGGCATTCGGTGCATCTCACGCACCCAATGTGGCATTGGGTGCACCCCACGCACCCAATGTGGCATTGGGGCGCAGGCCGCGGCCGCGGTGCACGGCGAGGGGGAGGTCTTCCTGGGCGTAGCCGACATAGCGCGTGACCAGCCCCCGCAGCACCGGGTGCGGCGGACGGGCGGCCCAGCTGTGACTCACGCGACCAGGCTAGCCCGGAAGCAGCCGGATTCTGCTACCACGGGAGAGCTCGTCCCCACCGCGACAGGAGATCCGCCATGACGATCCAGGAGCAGGCGCAGCAGCTGGAACTGCTGGCCGACCAGGTGCCTACCGGCATCGCCCTCGCCACGAAGGGCGAACTGGAGGACCTCCAGGCCCAGGTACTCGGCCTGCTGGGCGAAACCGGCTCCGCGACGGCCATCCAGGGCGCGGTCCAGCTCGCGTTGCGGCAGATCGACGAGGTGGCGGCGTCGCTGGAGAACGTGCGCATCCAGATCCGGGAGGCCGCGCAACACCACCTGCGAGGCTGACCGGCCATGACCAGCTGGACCGAAGAACGAGCCGCCCTGCTGACCGCGCACGCCCGGGGCTTCGCGGAAACCGCGCTGACCAACGTCGTGCGCGAGTACCCGCACTACGAAAGCCATTGGCGCGTTGACGACCGCCCGGTTCCCGCCATCCGTCAGCTGCACCCGTGCTTCTACGGCAGCTTCGACTGGCATTCGTGCGTCGAGATGTTCTGGGTACTGGCGCGGTTGCTGCGCAGGCACTCCGATCTGGTCCCGGCCGCGGAGATCCGCGAGTTCCTCAACGGACACCTGACCGCACCAGCGTTGGCAGCCGAGGCCGGGTACTTCGCTCCGGATCACCACCGGACGACGCAGCGCCCGTACGGCTGGTCCGCGCTGCTGGCCTTGACGATGGAGACGGTCGGCTGGGACGACCCGGATGCCGCTCGATGGTGCGCCGCGCTGCAATCGCTGAGCGCGGTGTTCGTGGAGCGTTTTCTGGAATGGCTGCCACGGGCTGGGTATCCGTGCCGGTACGGGCTGCATGCGAACAGTGCGTTCGGCCTCTCGCGCACGCTGCCCTATGCCCAGTGGCTAGCCGCTCGCGGGGAGCCGGGATTGCTGGAGGTTGTTACCGAGACGGCGCTGCGCTGGTTTGGCTCAGACCGGGACTACCCCGGTGCTTGGGAGCCTTCTGGGGCGGACTTCCTGTCCCCCGCGTTGGCGGAGGCGGAGCTGTTGAGCCAGTTGCTTCCAGCGGGCGACTTCCGTGCCTGGTTGGACGACTTCCTGCCCGGTCCGTCGCCCGCGGCACTGTTCACCCCGGCGGAAGTGACCGATTCTTCCGACGGCCTGACGGCTCACCTGCACGGACTCAACCTGCACCGGGCTTGGTGCTGGCAACGCATCGCGCAGGCCTTGCCCGCCCCGCGCGCCGCCCTGGAGGAAGCTTCCCGCGCCCACGCGCACGCGGCATTGCCACAGGTCACGGGCGGCCCGTACGCCGTCGAGCATTTCCTGGCTTATTACGCCTTGCTCTTGCTCAGCGACGCCTGAGCCCGCCCGGAACGTCGTGAAGGGAACATTGAGGGACTCAGAGTCCCTCAATGTTCCCTTCACGGACCACAAGCTCACCCCACGGTGACGCTGGGCGCACCCTCGCCGATCGTCTCGCCGGACTCCTCCGCGATGCGCATCGCCTCTTCGATCAGCGTCTCCACGATCGCGTGCTCCGGGACCGTCTTGATGACCTCGCCCTTCACGAAAATCTGGCCCTTGCCGTTCCCGGACGCCACCCCGAGGTCCGCCTCCCGCGCCTCGCCGGGCCCGTTGACCACGCAGCCCATCACGGCGACCCGCAGCGGGACCTCCATGCCCTCCAGACCGGCCGTGACCTGGTCCGCCAGGGTGTACACGTCCACCTGCGCGCGTCCGCACGACGGGCACGACACGATCTCCAGCTTGCGCGGCCGGAGGTTCAGCGACTGCAGGATCTGCGTCCCGACCTTGACCTCTTCCACCGGCGGCGCGGACAGCGACACCCGGATCGTGTCGCCGATGCCCTGCCGCAGCAGCGCGCCGAACGCGACCGCCGACTTGATCGTCCCCTGGAAGGCCGGGCCGGCCTCGGTCACGCCGAGGTGCAGCGGGTAGTCGCACTGCTGCGCCAGGATCTCGTACGCACGCACCATCACGACCGGGTCGTTGTGCTTCACCGAGATCTTGATGTCGTGGAAATCATGCTCCGCGAACAGCGACGCTTCCCACAGCGCCGACTCCGCCAGCGCCTCGGGCGTCGCCTTGCCGTACTTCTCCAGCAGGCGCTTGTCCAGCGAACCCGCGTTCACGCCGATCCGGATCGGGGTGCCGTGGTCCTTCGCGGCCTGCGCGATCTCCTTGACCTGGTCGTCGAACTTCCGGATGTTGCCCGGGTTCACGCGCACCGCCGCACAGCCCGCCTCGATCGCGGCGAACACGTACTTCGGCTGGAAGTGGATGTCCGCGATCACCGGGATCTGGGACTTCTTCGCGATCGCGGGCAGCGCCTCGGCGTCGTCCGCGGACGGGCACGCGACGCGCACGATGTCGCAGCCGGCCGCGGTCAGTTCGGCGATCTGCTGCAGGGTCGCGTTCACGTCCGACGTCAGGGTCGTCGTCATCGACTGCACCGAGATCGGGTGGTCGCTGCCGACCCCGACCGGGCCCACCATCAGCTGGCGGGTCTTGCGGCGCTCGGCGAGAACGGGCGGGGGCAGAGCGGGCATACCTAGCGCGACGGTCACACATCCAGCGTACCCACATCGCCCCGGCCCGCTTCAACGAAGTCAGCCGTCGCGGTGAGCAGCGTTACGCCCGGTCGGGCCGCTCCCGGCCGCGCCGTGCCCCGGCCGGTGCGGCCGGCTACTGCAGCCGGATCGGATTGACGATGTCGGCGGTCACCGTCAGCAGCGTGACGCCGCCGCCGATGACTATCAGCACCATCGTGATCGCGGACAGCTTCGTGTAGTCGACCGGACCGCCCGCGGGCTTGCCGCGCAGGCCGCGGATCCAGTCACGGACCCGCTCGTACCAGACGATCGCGATGTGGCCGCCGTCCATCGGCAGCAGCGGCAGCAGGTTGAACACGCCGATGAAGAAGTTCAGGCTGGCCAGCAGCAGCAGGAACACCTGCCACAGCCCGGCCTCCACCGCCTCGCCGCCGAGCCGGCTCGCGCCGACCACGCTGACCGGGGTGTCCGGGTCGCGCTGGCCGCCGAAGATCGAGTGGATGACCGCCGGGATGCGCTTCGGGAAGGCCATCAGGCCGTCCCAGGTGCGGGCGAACATGTCGCCGGTGAACGAGGTCGCGCCGCCGAACGCGCCGAGCGCGCTGTAGTGGATGCTCTTCGCCACACCGACGCCGACCGCGCCGACCGACTGGGTGCCGCCCTTCTGGTCCGGCCGGGTCACCTTGGGCACGTCGACGGTGAAGGTCTGCTGCTTGCCGCCCCGTTCCACGACGACCGGCACCGGCCCGGACACCGCCTGCACCTGGGTGACCATGTCCGGCCAGGTCGAGGTCGGCTTCCCGGCCACGGAAACGATCTGGTCGCCGGGCAGCAGGCCGGCCGCCTTCGCCGGGGCCGGGTCGCCGGGCTTGCAGACCGGGTTGTTGACCTGGTCGATGGTGGTGGCGTTCTGCACGCAGTCGGAGATCGTCGAGACGATCGGCTTCTGGTCCACGTTGGGCAGGCCCATCGTCGCCGCCATCGCGAACAGCACGATGAAGCCGATCAGGAAGTGCGCGATCGAACCGGCCGACATCACGACCGTGCGCTTCCAGGTCTTGAACCGCCACATCGCCCGCGGCGCTTCCTCCGGCGTGACCTCGTCCAGCGCGGTCATCCCGGCGATGTCGCAGAACCCGCCGAGCGGGATCGCCTTGAGTCCGTATTCGGTGTCACCGCGCCGGAAGGAGAACACCGTCGGCCCGAAGCCGACGAAGTACCGGCGGACCCGCATCCCGAACATCCGGGCGGTGACCATGTGGCCTGCTTCGTGCAACGCGACCGAGACACAGATCGCGAGTGCGAAGAGCACCACGCCGATCACATAGGCAAGCACGGGCGCTGCACCTCACCCCTCAGCCGCGACTCGCGATGCGGTGGCGGCAGGTTCGTCGTCTTCCACGGCTTTCAGCTGAAGCGGTGAGACCACCTGACAGTTACCTGGTCAAGTATCCGCCGTCAGCGTGAAGCCAGTGTTGCATCGACCGGGCGGTACCCCGCGCACCGGGCGCAGGTCAGCGGAGAAGTTCAGCCGCCCGGGTGCGGGCCCACTGCTCCGCGGCGAACACGTCGGCGACGTCGCGAGGCTCGCGACGCCATTCGTCCGCATCGGACACCACCTGCGCGATGGTGTCCACGATCGACAGGAAGCCGGCCCTGCCGTCCAGGAAGGCGGCCACCGCCTCCTCGTTCGCCGCGTTGTAGGCCGCCGGCAGGCAGCCGCCCGCCGTGCCGACCTCGCGGGCCAGCTCGACCGCCGGGAACGCCTCGTTGTCGACCGGTTCGAAGGTCCAGCTCGCCGCGGTGTCCCAGGAACATGCCTGCGCCGCGCCCGGGACGCGATGCGGCCAGTTCAGCGCGAGCGCGATCGGCAGCCGCATGTCCGGCGGGCTGGCCTGGGCGATCGTGGACCCGTCGGTGAAGGTGGCCATCGAGTGCACGATGGACTGCGGGTGCACGGTCACGTCGATCCGCGCCGGCTCGATGCCGAACAGCAGCGACGCCTCGATCAGTTCCAGGCCCTTGTTGACCAGCGTCGAGGAGTTGATGGTGATCAGCGGGCCCATCGACCAGGTCGGATGGGCCATCGCCTGCTCGACGGTCACCTCGCCGAGGTCCGCGCGCTTGCGGCCGCGGAACGGCCCGCCGGACGCGGTGAGCACCAGCCGCGCGACCTCGTTGCCGGTGCCCGACCGCAGCGCCTGCGCCATCGCCGAGTGCTCGGAATCGACCGGCACCAGCTGTCCCGGCTTCGCCGCGGCGAGCACCAGCGGTCCGCCGGCGATCAAGGATTCCTTGTTGGCCAGGGCGAGCGTCGAGCCGGTGGCCAGCGCGCGCAGCGTCGGGTCGAGCCCCTGCGAGCCGGGCAGCGCGTTGAGCACCACATCGACCTGAACGGTCTCGATCAGCTGGGCCACCGCGTCAGTGCCGGCGAGGATGCGCGGAAGGCGGAATTCGCCCTTCGCGTAGCCCCGGCGTTGAGCCTCCGCATACAGCGCGAGCTGCAGGTCTTCGACCGCCGTGGGCTTCGTCACGGCGACTGCGGCTACTTCGTGCGCGAGCGCTTGCGCGGCGAGCGCCGCCGGGTCGGAACCGCCGGCCGCGATGCCGGCGATCGTGAACAGATGCGGGTTGCGGGCGGCGACATCGAGCGTCTGGGTTCCGATGGATCCGGTGGAGCCCAGCACGAGGACGCTTCGCGAAGTAGTCATCAGCGAGCATTATGGCCCGGGTCCTGTCCGCGCGACGCCTGGCGGTGTGGGATCATGCGGGGGCACAACATCAGGCGGTTCGAAGGAGTGGTCGTGGCAGGCAAGGCGGTCGAGAAGCGCCCCGAGGTCGACCCGCGCGACGAGCCGTCCGCGGAGTGGGGCTGGCACGGCACGTTCCCGAAGGCCACCCGCATCGCGGGCTGGGTCTCGGCGATCATCCTGCTGGTGATGATCAAGGGCAACCACGAGAACAACACGGAGAACGTGTGGCTCGTCGGGCTCTCCGCGTTCATCGTGCTGCTCCTGCTGCTCGACCTGCGCAAGCGCCGCACCGCCTGGCGCAAGTAACCCGTCTTCGCTGGGGCAGGCTCGCGACTCGCGAGCCTGCCCTTTCGCCTGTCCGCGACTTCCCTGGCCCGGCTTCCCGGGCGCGACGTTCCTTGCGCGACGTTCCTTGGGCGGCGTCCCCGGCGCGACTTCTCCCGGCGCGACTTCTCCCGCGGGGCGTCCGTGAAGGGCCCATTGCGGGAATCTAAGTCCCTCAAGGGGCCCTTCACGGACGGGCAGGCGGGCCGAGTGCCGCCCGAAACCTGGTGCCCAGTGCCAGGGTTCGCTACTTTGCGGCCGCATGAAGACACGCTGGGTCGCGTTCGCGGCCGCCGTCATCGCCGGACTTTCGCTGGCCGTCGCGGCCCCGGCCACCGCCGCTCCCACCGCAGCCGCGCCCACCACCGCCGTCCCCACCGCGACCGCTCCCGCCGCAGCCGCTCCCGCCGCAGCCGCTCCCGCCGCAGCCGCCCCCACCACCGCCGTCCCCACCGCGACCGTCCCCGCAGCAGCCGCGAAACCGCCGGTGGTGCCCTGCACCTTCACCCCGACCCCGGACAACCCGGCGGCCCGGCCGGTGTTGCGCCCGCTGCCGTTCGCGTTCACTCGCGGGAGCGTCGACGTGACGTTCCACTACAACTACGGCCCGGTCACCGTGCGGCTCGACCGCGCCGGCGCGGCTCCCTGTGCGGTGGCGAACATGACCAGCCTGGTGCTGCAGCACTTCTACGACCGGTCGCAGTGCTGGCGGCTGTCGAACTCGGCCCGTCTCGGCGTCCTGCAGTGCGGCGACCTCTACGAGGTCGAAAAGGGCGGCCCTGGGTACAAGTTCCCGGACGAGGTGACCGGCGCGGAGACCTACGAGCGCGGCACGGTCGCGATGGGCAACCAGGGTCCGGGCACGAACGGCAGCGAGTTCTTCATCGTGCACTCGTTCGCGCACATCCCGGCGCACTACTCGGTGCTGGGCAAGGTCGTGCGCGGCATGGAGGTGCTGGACCGGATGGTCGCCGACGGCATTGTCCCGACCGATCCGAACGGCCCGCTCGACGGCGCGCCCAGGCATCCGGTGAAGATCCGCTCGGTCAGCTTCGGCTGGTAGCCCCGGCTCGGTAAGCCCGCAGGAAGACGCCGACCCCGGACCGGATCACCGCGTCCGGGTCGGCGTCCGGGTCCGCGGCCACGCTGCCCGCGGTGAGCTGTACCAGGTGGACGGCGGCCAGCGACGGGTCCGGCAGTTCGAGCAGCCCCTCGGCGGCGAGCCGGCGCAGATGGCCGGCCAGCGCGCGGCGCACCCGGCCTGGACCGCGGTCCTTCCACGCTGCCACCGTTTCCGGGTCGATGTGGTCGAGGTCGGCCTGGACCTGACGCACCAGAGCCCAGTGCGGCTCGGTGTCCGGGTCCCGTTTCGCCCACCGCAGCCCGAATTCGACGAGGTCGGCTTCCAGGTCGACGATCCGGCCGAGCAGCGCGTCGGCGATCGCGGTCTGGCGTTCGGCGACCCGGTCGGAGCTGTCCAGGATCACCGCGCGGAACAACCCGGCCTTGTCGCCGTAGTGGTTGTAGATCGTCCGCGACGAGACTCCCGCCTCGGCGGCGAGCACGTCGATGCTCGCGCGGGCGTAGCCGTCCCGCGCGAACACGCGCAGGGCGCCGTCGAGCAGTGCGCGCTGTTTGTCCGTCCTCACCGGCCCAGTATGCCGAAGTACAACGATCGTTGCAAAAATTACAACGACCGTTGTAACTTGGGGCTATGACACTTCGCTTGGCTGTCGTCTCCGGCAGCACCCGCCCTGGCCGCCGGGCCGCTCAGGTCGCCGAATGGGCCCGCGCACAGGCCGTCGCTCACCTCGGCGACCGGGCCCAGGTGGACCTGGTCGACCTCGCCGACGTCGGCCTGCCGTTACTGGACGAACCAGTGCCGGCCGCGATCGGCGGCTACCGCAACGAGCACACCCAGCGCTGGGCCGAACTAGTCGACGCGTTCGACGGCTTCGTGTTCGTCACCCCGGAGTACAACCACTCGATGCCGGCCGCGCTCAAGAACGCGATCGACTTCCTGTTCGCCGAATGGCGGAACAAAGCCGCCGGTTTCGTCAGCTACGGCCTCAACGGCGGCACCCGCGCGGTGGAGCACCTGCGGCTCACGCTCGCCGAGGTCAGCGTCGCCTGCGTGCGCAGCCAGGTCGCGTTGGGGCTGTTCACCGACTTCGTCGTCACCGACCCGGCCGAGCCCGGCACGTTCGCTCCGGCCGGGCACCACGACGCGATCCTGGCCCGGATGCTGGACGAGCTCGTCGACTGGTCCACCGCGCTGCGCGGCCTGCGGGTCCCGCGGTGACCACCGTCGCCGCGCCGATCGACCGGGCCACCTGGCGGATCTGCTGGGTGATCGTGTTCGGCGCGTTCGCCAGCGGACTGGACGCGTCCGTCGTCACCATCGGCCTCGACTCGATCAGCCGCGACCTGCACGCGGATCTTTCGGTGACGCAATGGGTCGCGAGCGGGTACCTGCTCGCGCTCGCCCTGTCGCTCCCGCTGACCGGCTGGCTCTCGCGGCGATTCGGCGCCGGGCGGGTGTGGCTCGTCGCGCTCGCCGCGTTCACCGTCGCGTCCGGGCTGTGCGCGCTGGCGCCGGAGGTCGGGCTGCTGATCGTTTTCCGGCTGCTGCAGGGGCTGGCCGGCGGGATGCTGATCCCGGCCGGGCAAACCGTGCTGGGCCAACAGGTCGGCGCGGCCCGGCTCGGGCGGGTGATGGCGACGCTGGGGATCGCGGTGAGTGTCGCGCCCGCGCTCGGACCGCTCGTCGGCGGCGTGCTTCTGCAGTCGCTTTCCTGGCCGTGGCTGTTCGCGATCAACCTGCCGATCGGCGCGATCGGCTTGGCGCTTGGGCTTCGCTACGTACCGCGCGGGACGCCGACCGAGACGCACCGGATCGATTTCGCCGGTCTCGCGCTGGTCGCGGCGGGACTGCCGCTGGCACTGTTCGCGGTGACGTCCTGGGGCGAGTCCGGACAGCTGCCCTGGCCGATTCTCCTGCCCGCACTGGGTTTGCTGGCCTGGTTCGTCCTGCGCTGCCGTCGGCACCCGCATCCGCTGCTGGACTTTTCCTTGTACCGCAACCGGCTTTACCGGGCCGCCAGCCTCGCCGCCGCGTTCAACGGCGCACTGATCTTCGGCAGCGGGATCGTAGTGACGCTGTACTTCCAGATCGGCAGGCAGCTGAGTTTCGTCGGCACCGGCTTGAGCCTGCTCGGATTCGCCGGTGCCACGGCGGCAGCGGCCCCGTTCACCGGTCGGGCGGTCGACCGATACGGCACCGCGCCGGTCGCGTTGGCCGGCGCGGTGCTGGCGGTGGCGAGCACGATGCCGTTCGCGTTTCTCCCCGCGAACGCACCGATGGCGGTGGTTCAGCTGCTGCTGGCCGGATACGGGGCTTCGGTGGCGCTGGTGAGCATGCCGATGGGGATCGCGGCGTACAAAACCGTCTCGCCGGCGAAACTTCCCGACGCCGCCGCTCAGGTGACCATCCTGCTGCGGCTGGGCGGATCGCTCGGCGGCGCCGCGTTCACGGTGCTGATCGCGAACCATCTGCCAGACGTCGCCGCGGCGTTCCGGCTGGGATTCCTGGCAGTGAGCGTCGGTGCGGGCGGCGCGCTGGCCGCGGCGTGGCTGGTGGCCCGAGCTGCCCGGAATCCGGGCAGAGCTGAGACTATGGCCGGATGAACACTCCCCCGAACGGACTTCCGGTCTACCGCGTTCTCACCGGCCCCGACGACGCGGCGTTCTGCCACCGGGTCAGCGAGGCCCTCGCGCTGGGCTACCGCCTGCACGAGGGCCCCTCGGTGACTTTCAACGGCGAGCACGTCATCGTCGCGCAAGCGGTGCTCTGGCCAGTCGACTGACTTACCGGTCGCTGCGCGGGGAAACCAGCTCGCTCGGCCCGCCGCCGGATTCACCGGCCACCGCGGCCAGTTCCTCGCCCACCGACTCCGGCGACTTCTTCACGTCCTTGCACAGCAGCGAGGCGACCGCGCCGATCAGGCACACCACGATCGCGAAGCCGAACGCCACCGCGAGGCCGTCCTGGAACGGGCCGGAGATCAGGTTCGGGAAGAAGCTCCGCCCGGTCAGGAAGCTCGCCTGGTCGGCGGGCAGGTTGTGCAACTGCGGGCCGAGCAGCTGCTGGATCGGGTTGTAGCCGAGGAAGGCCGCGAAGAGCACCGCCACCGCGGGCAGGTGCGCGACCTGCTGTGCGGCCGCCTCCGGGACGCCGTGCTGGATCAGGCCCCGCGACATCGCGCCCGGCAGGTTGTCGGACAGCCCGGCGATGATCAGGCTGAAGAAGAACCCGATCGACAGCACCATCGCCGCGTTCTGGAAGGTGGTCATCATGCCCGCGCCGGACCCGCGCGAATCGGCGGGCAGGCTGTTCATCACCTCGGCCCGGTTGGGCGAGGAGAACATGCCCATGCCGATGCCGTTGAGCAGCAGGATCGCCGCGAACGCCCAGTAGTTGAAGTCCACCGGCAGGAACGTCAGCAGCAGGAAGGTCAGCGCGGTGATGACCAAGCCGCCGGAGGCCAGCAGCCGGCTGCCGATCCGGTCGGACAGGATGCCGGACGTCGGCGCGGACACCAGGAAGCCGATGGTCAGCGGCAGCATGTAGATACCCGCCCACAGCGGGGTCTGCTCGAAGGTGTAGCCGTGCTGCGGCAGCCAGATCCCCTGCAACCAGATGATCAGCACGAACTGCAGCCCGCCGCGGCCGAGCGAGGCGGTGAGGTTCGCCAGGTTGCCCCAGCTGAACGAGCGGATCTTGAACAGCGACAACCGGAACAGCGGGTTGTCCACCTTGGTCTCGATGATCACGAACGCGATCAGCACCGCGATCCCGCCGATCAGGCAGGACAGCACCATCGGGCTGCCCCAGCCGGTCTGCGACGTGCCGTAGGGCTGGATGCCGTAGGTGATGCCGACCAGCACCGCGATGAGGCCGACCGCGAAGGTGATGTTGCCCCACCAGTCCATCTTCGCGTGCTTGCGGACGCCGGTGTCGTGCAGCTTCAGGTACGCCCAGACCGTGCCGATCACGCCGAACGGCACCGACACCAGGAAGATCAGGTTCCAGTCGACCGGGGCCAGCACGCCGCCGACCACCAGGCCGAGGAACGAGCCGGCGATCGCCGCGACGCCGTTCATGCCGAGCGCGAGGCCGCGCTGGTTCGCCGGGAAGGCGTCGGTGAGGATCGCCGACGAGTTGGCCATCAGGAAGGCGCCGCCCACGCCCTGCACGATCCGCCAGCCGATCAGCCACAGCGCGGCCGCGTCGCCCTGGAACCAGGTGATGGCCAGCATGATCGAGGAAACCGTGAAGACGGCGAAGCCGAGGTTGTACATCCGGGCCCGGCCGTACATGTCGCCCAGCCGGCCGAACGCCACTACCAGCACCGCGGTGACCACGAGGAAGCCCATGATCATCCACAGCAGGTAGCTGGTGTTGGACGGCTCCAGCGGGTTGATGCCGATGCCCTTGAAGATGTCCGGCAGCGCGATCAGCACGATCGACGAGTTGATCGTCGCGATCAGCATCCCGAGCGTCGTGTTGGACAGCGCGATCCACTTGTACCGCGGGCCCAGCTCCGCGATCGAATACGTCCTGCGCTCCGCCACCGTCACAAACCCCTCTCCCAGCCGTTCCCTTAGCTAGGCTAAGCAAGTTGGTTGCGGTAGGCAACCAACAATCGGAAACGACTGGGAGACAAGGGTCACAAATCGATGACTATCCTTTGTGGACTATTTACCTTCACCCGGTCGAGTTACCGCTGAGCGGGACCGCCGAACACCTTTCCCGGATTCAGGATGCGGTGCGGGTCGAGCGCCTCCTTGACCGCGCGGTGCAGGTCGAGGACAGCCGGGCCCAGCTCCCGGGCCAACCCGGATTGCTTGAGCAGGCCGACTCCGTGCTCGCCGGTGACCGTGCCGCCGAGTTCGAGCGCGTCGGCGACGATGTCGTCGAAAGCCGCCTGCGCCCGGCGCTGCGCCTCGTCGTCGCCGGTCGGCGTGATCAGCAGCGGGTGCAGATTCCCGTCGCCGATGTGGGCGATATTGGCGATTTGCGTGTCGTGCCGTTCCGCGGCGAGGTCGATGCGGGCGAGCATTTCCGGCACCAGGTGGGTCGGCACGCAGACATCCTCGGTGAGCACCGGGCCGAGCCGTTCCAGCGCCGGGTACGCCAGCCGCCGGGCGGCGAACAGCGCGTCCGCCTCCTCCTGGTCGGTGGACTGCGCGGCCCACGTCGCACCGGCTTTCTCGAAGCATTCCAGCATCACCGCGGTCTCGTGCCCGCCCGGGACGTCGCTGCGGCCGAGCAGAACGACGTTCGCGTCCGCCGACAGTCCCATGTTCTTCCACGCGTCCACGGCGGCGAGGCAATGCCGGTCCACGAGTTCCAGCGCAGACGGAACCACACCGGCCGCCCGGATCGCCGCGGCCGCCTCGCCCGCCGCGACCGTCGAATCGAAGTAGCCGGCGACGGTCGCCTCCGCGGGGCGTTTCGCTCGCAGCCGCACGGTGACTTCGGTGAGCACGCCCAGCGTGCCTTCGGAGCCGACCATCAGCCCGGCGAGGTCGTACCCGGCGACGCCCTTCGCGGTGCGCCTGCCGAGCCGGACCAGCTCGCCGGTGCCGGTGACGACTTGCAGCCCCAGCACGTAATCGCGGGTCACCCCGTATTTGACACAGCAGACGCCGCCCGCGTTGGTGGCGACGTTGCCGCCGATCGTCGACCACGGCGAACTGGCCGGGTCCGGCGGATACCACAGCCCGTGGTCGGCGCAGGCCGCCCGGAGATCGTCATTGACCACACCGGGTTCGACCACGGCGAGCCTTTCGACCGGGTCGATCTCTTTGATCGCGGTCAGCCGGTCGGTGCTCAGCACGACACAGCCGGACAGCGCGTTCGCGCCGCCGGACAATCCAGTCCCCGCGCCGCGCGGCACCAACGGCGTGCGGTGCTTGATGCACTGCCGCACGACCGCCTGCACTTCGTCCGCGGTATGCGGTCGGACCAGCACCGCCGGTTCGCCGTAAGGGGCCCACTCGGCTTCGTCGTGCGCGTAGCCGCGCAGCACATCTGGGTCCTGCACGATCCGGTCGTCTGGCAGGACAGTGCGCAGGTCGTCGATCAGCATCGGCGCTCCTTCGTCGTCTCCACGCCAGATTAGGTCGAAAGCCGGCCGGCTCGTTCGACGTATCGGTGGAAGCACGCTTCGAGGAGGCAGGCATGGACACCGACGTCACGCACCGGGGAATCGCGATGCTGCGCGCCGTCGCCGCCGGACGCGGCCGGCTGACCCGCAGCTGCGAACCGGACCTGTTCGTGGACGGCCTGCCGTGCTGCGACCAGTTCACCGCGCACGCGCTGGCCCATGCCGGCCTGCTGCGCGCCATCGGTTCCGGCCCGGCTGGCTCGCCGGTGCCCGCCGAGCTGACGCCGGAGGGGGAAGCCCTGCTCGCCGCTGCCTGACCCGGCTACGCTGACCAGCTGGAACTCGTTACGAAGGGCAGGCCGGATGGCTTCCGAAACGGCGCGCCGCCGCCGACGTACGACAGTGGCGGTCAAGGACTCGCTTCGGGAGCTGCGCAATCAACTGTCGTTGCTGAACCATCAGGTCGGCGGCCGACTGAAAATCAAGGACGCCGACCTGGACTGCCTGGAGCTGATCTCGCGCGAGGGCCCGCTGAGCCCGAGTGCGCTGGCCCGCCGAGCGGGCCTGCACCCGGCGACGGTGACCGGCATCCTCGACCGGCTGGAGCGGGGCAGCTGGGTGGTGCGGGAGCGAGACCCCGCAGCGACGGACCGCCGCGCGGTCACGGTGCGCGCGGTGGCCGGGCGGGCGCAGGAGGTGTTCCGGCAGTACGCCGGGATGAACTCCGCGCTGGACGAGCTGTGCGCGGGCTACACCGAGGAGGAACTGGCCCTGATCGCCGGGTTTCTGCGACGGACGACGGAGCTGGGGCGAGGAGTGACGGACGAGCTCGCCAGCCAGTGACCTCGTCCCGCCGGCTCCCCGGTGCTTCCCAGTAGTCCGGGAAGGACCCCTTGACGGAATCTAAGTCCCGCAAGGGGCCCTTCCCGGACCGGGTCGGCAGGGCTCAGCTGTCGAGCGTGCCGTACACGATGATGTTGTCGAGATAGCTGTGCTTTTCCGGGTCGAACGCGCCGCCGCAGGTGATGAGGCGGATCTGCGCGTCGCTGGTGTTGCCGTAGACCGCTTCGGTGGGGAAGGTCTTCTTCGCGATCTGGTCGACCTTGGTCACCGTGAAGCTGGCCTTCGAGCCGTCCTTGCGGCCGACGATGATCTTGTCGCCCTGCTTCATCTCGTGCAGCCGCCAGAAGATGCCCTTCTGGTGGTTGCCGTCGATGTGGCCGAGGACGACCGCCGGACCGACCTGGCCCGGCTTGGGGCCGAAGTGGTACCAGCCGGCTTGCAGCGGCTGGTCGACCGGCGGCACCTGGACGGTCTTGTCGTCGTTGAGGCCGAGCGGGACCAGCGACGAGTGCGCGTCGATGCTGGGCACGTCAAGCGAAACCGGCTCCGCGACCTGCGCGGCCGAGGCGGAACTCGCCGGGGCCGCGGCCGGCGGAGTCTGGTCCGCCGAACCGCAGCCGAGCAGCGCGAAGTTGGCGATAAAAGCCAGCAGGAGCGCGAAAAGCCCGAACCGGGAACGGGTCACTTGACGGTCACCGCGGCCAGTGAGCCGTCCCCGGTCTCCGGCGCTCCGACCGGCACGACGGTCACCTGGCTGCCGCCGCCGTTGGCCGGCGGGGTCGGCTGACCCGGCTGGCCGGGCTGGGTGGTCGTCGGGTTGCCGGCGACCTTGGCGCAGGTGGACGAGGCGAGCACGATGTCGCCCTTGCCGAGCGCGTTGGTGACGTCGCCGCCGAGCAGCTTCACGTGCAGCGCGTTGACGGTGAGGCTGCCGTCGGCGTGCTTGATCTGCTCGTTGACGATGACCTGCAGCACGCCGTCGATGCCGAGCTTCTGGTTCGGCTTGGTCGACACCGGGATCTTGCCGATCTTGCCGAGGTCGAGGCCGACCAGCTCGGACGAAGCGGTGATGCCGTCCGAGGTGGACTTGCACTGGGAGCTGATCACGCGGGCCGTCGGGGTGCTGCCGGCGAGCGGCGCGAGCACCGGGAGCGCGGCGTCGACGATCGAGGCCTTCGAGGTGACCGGGCCGCCGGTGCCGGACTGGTTCGCCGAGCTGCTGATCACCTTCGCGGTGACCAGGCCCTTCAGCGGCGCGTCGAGGACGCTGGCCGACGTCGGGCCATCGGTCGAGGACGCGGCGAGCTTGCCGGTGTCGATGGTGATCCCCTTGCCGCCGAGCACGCCAGGCAGCAGCGAGACCGAAGCGGACGCGCCGTAAGCCGAACCGGCAGCCGACTCGGCGGCGACCGCCGACGGGGCGACGGCGGTGGCGAGCAGAGCCAGCGCGGGAACCGCGACCGCGAGGGTCCGTCCGCGCAGCAGGGCAGAACGCATGAATTGTCCTTCCGAACATCAAGAATGGAACCGCCCGCGGATCCCCGAATCCACGCGTGACCGCGCACAACTGTCGATCACCGGCAGGCCGCTGACATTAATCAAGCAGCCCTCGAAACGCAAAGCAAGATCGACTCCGCTGCGCGTCGACCAGCCGGTTCCCGTTACGGCAATTCCCGCAGTTTCACCACTAAAGAGTGATGTAACGCGGCGCTGCCGCCGCGATTTCTCACGCTGAGCTACCAACATCGGGGCCCATCTGGCGGATTGCCCCCAAACTCACCCGTAGGAGTGATCCTACGAAGGGTATTCGCCGAACACTTGGCGTGATGTGACCGCTACCGGCACACCTGGCGGTATTCGCTGGTCGACAATTCGTACCGGAACCAGGAACGGAACGGGCGGAAATTGTCCACAATGGAATCGGCGGCCGGAACAGGGGCCCGGAAATCTGCACGGTTTGTCGGGCGCGGGGGTGTGACCAGCGGTTATGGACAGTCCGAAGAGGACGTCCTGCGGATCGCCGGCGATGCGGTAGGCACGATGCGCGGGGCACGGAGGGCGGCGGGGCCCGCGAGCGACGCGCGGATGGGAAAAGGTGACCGGCGTGCGGCGCTTCCGCAGCGGCAGTAGCGGTCTGGTCGCCTGCGGCGGGTGAACGACGAGAGCGGCAGTAGCGGTCTGGTCGCCTGCCGCGGGCGAACGACGAGAACGGCAGGAGCGACGGTGCGGGCGCACGGCTCTGGAGCGAGAGCAGCCGCAGCGATAAGCGCGGCCAAGGCTGGGGCTCTGCGGCTGGAGCTCTGGGGCTGGGCGGTAGCTGTGGCCGGGGTGGACCGGGTTGGGCCGGGGTGGGCCACCTGCGCCAAGGTCGCTGCCAACGGGGCCCATAACGCAGCCGCGCCACAACCCGGCTGCCCACCGGACCACGCGCCGAGCGAGACCTCAGTCCGTCTGCCCCCGGACCAAAAGCACCACCCGAAGCACGTGCTCCACCGCCGACTCGAACACCGCGCCGCGAAGTTCGCCCCGGGTCGCCAGGTTGCGGGCGGCCAGGTCGATCATGCGGTCCGTCCCGCCGCGGCGGACCAGCAGCGCGGCTACTTCGTCCAGGTCGAGGCTCGGGTTGTCGAGCCGCGCCAGAGCGAACTCGATGAGGAGCTCTTCGTCGGTCACCCTCCCAGACTAATCGGAAACCGGGGGTTCAGGAGCGGCTCCGAAAGCGGCCGTACGGATGCGCCGCGACCAGCGTCACCCGCACCACCGCCCCGCTCGGCACCTCGTACTCGCGCTCCTCCCCCGGTTTCGCGCCGTCGAGTGCCTGTCCGAGCGGCGAGTCCGGCGAGCAGACCGCGACGTCGCCTGCCTCGTCGCGGGAGCCGAGGAGGAAGGTTTCCGTGCCGCCGCCGTCTTCGTAGCGCACGGTCAGGACCATCCCGGGTTCGGCGATGCCGTCGTCCGGTGGGTCTTCGCCGATCACGGCGTCCTGCACCAGCTCTTGCAGCTGGCGGATCCGGGCCTGGCGGTGCTGCCGACGGTCGAGCCGGTCCTGTTCGGAAGCGCCGTCATCGGGTTCGCGCTGCAGGTCGGCGAGTTCGGCGGTGAGGCGAGCGTGCGCGTCGGCGGTCAGCCAAGGGCGCGGTGCGGAGACAGGCATGAGCGGCAAGGGCCTTTCGGTGGTCGTCCGTGGGGGCCGGGTGAGCAGGAGGCGTCCAGCCCCCACGGACTTTGGCGGAGTCCCGCGGCGGTCAGCGGGGCTCGGGATCAGGGCGGCGGGAGAGCGCGTCGGCGGCGAACCAGCCGGCGGCCTTCACCAGAATGTCCCTTTCGGTGCGCAGCAACGCGTTCTCCGCGCGAAGGAAGATCAGCTCGGCGTGTTCGTCCCCGGTCGGCGGCGGACCGGCGGGATCGGCGGACACGGCCGGCTCACCGCAACGGGTCGAACGGGCGCAGGGCTTCCGGCTGTTTCCCGGTGGTGATCTGCTCGGCCAGCAGCCGCCCGGTGACCGCGCTGTGGGTCAGGCCCCACATGCCGTGGCCGCCCGCGACGTACAGGCCGGGCGCGCCGGTCTCGCCGATCACCGGGCGGCCGTCGGCGGTGACCGGACGCGAGCCGACCCACGTGTCGGTGCGTTCCTCCCAGCGCAGGCCCTTGAGCAGCGGCCGCGCCGAAGCGATGATCGCGTTGACGCGCGCGGGGTACAGCGGGTCGTCGGGTTCGCGGAACTCCATCGTCCCGGCCACCCGCAGGCCGCCTTGGTACGGCGTGCACGCGACCCGGATGTCGGGCAGGTAGATCGGACCGGGCACCGGCTGATCAGTCGGCACGGTGAAGGAGTATCCGCGCCCGGCCCGCACCGGGACGCGCACGCCCCACTTTCGAGCCAATCCGCCCAGCCACGCGCCGGTGGCGAGAACGACCGCGTTGGCGTTGACCGTCCGGCCGTTCGACGACTGCACGGTGTACGCGTGGTCGTGCCGCCGCACGGCCGCGACGTCGAACCGGTGCCGGATCGTGCCGCCGCGGCTGACCACCGCCCGGGCGAGCGCTTCGGCGAACCGGCCGGGGTCGACGTAGCGTTGCCCGTCGATCCGGATGCCGGCCCCGATCCGGTCGGTGACCTGCGGGAAGCGTTCGCGCAGTGCCGGACCGGAGAGCCGGGTCCAGGAGACCGGCTGTCCCGCGTCGCCGAGCCGGTTCAGCTCCGCGACGAGCGCCTGCGCCTGTCCGGCGGTCTCGAACATCGCGGTGATCGGGGCGTCGATGGTGGGCGCTTCGACGCCGTTGGAGGTCAGGACGTCGAACGCTTCCAGGCATTCCTCGTTGAACGGCAGGTTCGCGCGCACAGCCCGGGTCCAGGACCGGTTGGTGCAGTTCGCCGCGAACCGGGCGAGGAACTGCCACAACCGCGGGTCCGGTGTGGCCGGGACGTGCAGCGGCGCCTGCCGGTCGAGCAGCGAGCGCAGGCCGTAGCGCAGGACGGCGGGTTCGTTGAGCGGAATGGAAAGCCCGGGCGAAAGCCAGCCGGCGTTGCCCCAGGACGAGCCCGCGGCGATGCCCGCGCGGTCGACGACAGTGACCCGCACGCCACGCTCCTGCAAGAACCAGGCGGTCGACAACCCGACGATGCCCGCGCCGACGACGATCGCCGACCGCGGCCCGCCGTCCATCCGATCGAGATCGCCCATCTGTCTTCCTTCCGCACCTGGCCGAGCAGCGCGGAAGTGCCGTGCTGCCGATGCGGCCAGGATGACCCGGATCGGAGTCGGCGGCGTTGTCGAGTTCAGCCAAACCGGCGGAGTCGTTTTGTCCGATATGGCCAACAGGCTTGGACGGCTTTTTTCCTTAAGTCCGTGAGGGGCCCCTTGACGGACTCAGAGTTCCTCAGGGCGGGCTTGCTGGGTGCCGCGGCAGTGAGGCGAAGCAACGAGGTGCGACGGCAAAACCGCGAAACCCCGACGGCGGGCGCGCGGCCCGCTCGCCCGAGGCTCAGCGCGCCGAGTCCGCGACCGCCAGCTCGATGATCATCGCGAGCCGTTTCGCGGGCAGGTCCAGCCGCAGCGGCGTCACCTCCGCCATTTTCCGCAGCCGGTACCGGATCGTGTTCGGGTGCACGCCCAGCCGTTCCGCGGCTTCCGTCAGGTCGCCTTGGGTCTCCAGCCAGGCCCGCAGCGTCGCGACGTACTCGGTCGCATGCGCCGTGTCGTGCCGCGCCAGGTCGGCGATCGGACCGCGGGCCGGGACCCGGCCGGCGGCCGCGGCAGCGCGCAGGCGAAGGATCAGGATGTCGTCCCAGGACTCGTCGTAAGCGACTGTCTCGCCGGGCTTCGATCGGGTGTCGTGCAGTGCCAGGCATTCGTCGGATTCGCGGCGGCTGGCCGGAAGTTCCGCGGTGGACGCGGGCGCGCCGATGCCGGCCGCGACAGTCGCTTGCGCGGGCAAGGCGTCGCGGATGCCGTCGATCCAGGCACGTGCGGTCGCGACGTCTTCCCCGGGCAGAACCGTGTAGACCGTGTTGCTGAACAACGTGCTCCGGCCCGGCCGGGACCAGCCGAACCCGGTCGTCGCGCGTTCGAAGGCGAGCAGCAGGGCGGCGTGCCGTTCGTCGGCGATGTGCGCTTGGAGTGCGATCACCCGGAACCGGCCGGGCGGCAACCCGAGCCGGCTGAGCACGGCGGCCGCGTCCGGGGTTCCTTCCAGCAGGCGGATCACCAGGTCGGATTCGACCTGTCGTTCCAGGTCGGCGCTCGCCCGCGACCGCAGCAGGTGCAGGCCGACCGTGCGGGAACTGTCGTGCAGCACCGTGCGCCGGGCGTCGGGCAGCGGCTGCTCGCATTCCACCCAGATCGACCCGAGCGTCTCGCGCCCGGCCCGGACCGCGACGACCATCCGGCCGGTGAGACCGAGCGCGGAATCGGCTTCGACGAACAGCGGCTCGTCCGACTGCGCGAGGTGCGCGAACACCCCGCGCCGCTCGAACAGTTCCCGCACCGGATCCGGCACGCGCCGGCCGAGGATTGTCTCCAGCCGGACGCGGTCGGCGCCCTCCTGGCGGCTGGAGTAGGCGAGCACACGGGACAGCTGGTCCTCGATGGTGACCGCGCTGCCGAGCGCGTCGGCGAGGCTGTCGGCCAAGGCGAACAGGTCGGTCGGGCCGCGGCCGGATTCAGTTTCGCGGCCTTCCAGCACCAGGCCGTAGACCACGCCGGCGAGCTGGCCCCACGACACATCCGGGTCCACGAGAAGCACCGCGACCCGGCCCTCCTCGGCCCGCCCGTTCTCATCCGGCCCCGGCGCTGTCGCGCCGCGCACCAGCACGACCGACGCGCGCGCGGCGATCGCCCGTTCCACGGCCTCCAACACCGACCCGACGCCTACCGCGAGGTAGACGTCGCCCCGAAGCCCGCGCGGGTCGGCGGGATCGCCCATCACCACGTCGCGCAGCGCCGTCTCGCGCGCGACGGGACAGCAGCACAACCGCGCGCCGTATCCGCCGAGGACGTTGACGAGCCGATCCAGCGTGACCATGTCCTGTTCATACCCGACGATGCCCGCCCGGTCGTATCCTGCGAGACATGGCAGCTTCGCCGCGCCGCGCGACGGTCGAGGACGTGCACGAACTGGCGCTGGGAATGCCGCACGTCACGGTGGAGCGCGGCGGCGGCGGGAACCCGGTGTACCAGGTCGGCCGGAAGTCGTTCGTGTTCTTCCGGACGCCGCGGCCGGACGCGTTCGACCCGGAGACCGGCGAGCGCTACCCGGACGTCATCGTGTTCTGGGTGCCGTCCGAATCGGACAAGCAGGCCCTGGTCCAGGACCCGGACAGCCCGTTTTTCACTACCCCGCACTTCGACGGCCACCCTTCGGTGCTGGTCCGCGCGGCCCGGCTCGACGACCTCACGCTGCAGGAACTGACCGAAGTGGTCGAGGACGCTTGGCTGTCGCGGGCGTCGCCGCGGCGGCGCGAGGCGTGGCTCGCGCGGTAAGCGATCAGGAATCGAGAAGCGTCCGGGCGGCGGCCGGATTTAGCGTTTACGGCATGACTTCCTTCGACTTCATCACCCTCGACGTTCCCGATGTCGCCGCCGCCGAGCGCTTCTACCTCAGCGCGTTCGACCTGGGCGACCGGCTCCGCTTCCGCCAGTCGGACGCGCCGACCAGCGGCTTCCGCGGATACACCTTGTCGCTCACGGTCGCCCAGCCTGCCAACGCGGTCGCCTACCTGGACGCCGCGCTGGCCGCGGGCGGCACGTCCCTGAAACCCGCCGCCAAGTCGTTCTGGGGTTTCGGCGGCGTCGTGCGGGCCCCGGACGGCGCGATCTGGAAGGTCGCGTGTTCCTCCAAAAAGGACACCGGTGCCGGGGTTCGCGAGTACGAGCAGATGGTGCTGCTGCTGGGCGCGTCGGACGTGGCGGCCAGCAAGGAGTTCTATGTCTCGCACCGGCTCGAGGTGGGCAAGAGCTTCGGCAAGAAGTACGTGGAGTTCGAGACCAGCCCGATCAAGCTGGCGCTGTACGGCCGGCGCGCGCTGGCCAAGGACGCTGGCGTGCCGATGGAGGGCTCGGGCTCGCATCGGCTGACCATCGGCGGGGACGCCGGGCCGATGACGGACCCGGACGGATTCGCTTGGGAGACCTCGGTTCTGGCCGGATGACCAGATGGATCCGCCGGGCCGCCTCCGGCGGATCCGGCGTCTGGTCAGCGCGCCCCGCCTTCGGGGCAATAGCCGGAGCACAGCAGCACCATCCGCGAGAACCGGCCATCCGCGCCGTCGTCGTCGGCGTACGCCTGCTGTTCCACCGAGAACCAGCCCGCGCCGAGGCGTTCGCCGCGCACCCGCGCCCGCCAGCGCAGGTGCAGCCGAGGGCCGACCTTGTCGATCTCTCCCTCGACCAGCTCGAACTCGTCGAGGTCGCCGAACCAGCGAGTGAACGCGGCCTCGATCTCGTCCGGCCCGCGAAATTCGCGCAGTCCGTGCGGAAGCAGGGCGCTCAGTTGCGCCTCAGTGTCCATTGTGGAGGCGATCCGGGCGAAGTTCTGCCCGGACAGCGCCCGGAGCAAGGCGTCCGCCGCCGCAAGGCGGGAGGACTGGAGTTGGGTTGTCATGACTCAGGTTTACCGCTCGCGGCGGCGACGCGGATCGGGTAACTGCCCGATCTTTCTCAGGTCAGCCCGCGGCGCAACGCGACCAGCGCGGCCTGCGTCCGGGTGGTCACGCCGAGTTTGGCGTAAATGTGCTCCAGGTGCGTCGAAACCGTCTTCCGGGACACCGTGAGCGCGGCGGCGATCTCCGGGTTAGTCCGGCCGCGTGCCAGGTGCAGCAGGACTTCCGTCTCTCGCGCGGTCAGCCCGGCCGCGGTGCGGCGTACCCGCTGACCGTCCGAGGCCAGTACGGCGGTGACCGCGTCGGGGTCGAGACGGCCCGCGCGGGCTTCGGCGGTCAGGATGCCCGCCGCCGCGTCCCGGGTGAGCGGGGCGCGGTGCGGGCGCGGCTCGCCAAGGGCGTGGCGGACGTCGGCGGCGGCGAGCAGCCGGGCCGGCATCGGGAGTGCGTCCCCGGAAAGGCCGTGCGGGTAGCCGGAACCGTCGAGCCGTTCGTGGTGCTGGGCCGCGCATCGCGCGACCGCGGCCAGCCCGGGCATTCCGGCGAGCATCCGTTCGGTCAGGTACGGATGGGTGCGCGCGCGTTCTGCCTGCGCAAGCGACCACGGGCGGGTCGCGTTCCAGATCCCGCTCGGTACGCCGATCATCCCGATGTCGTGTACCCAGCCGGCGCGGCGCACCAGCCGGACGTCGTCCGCGGGCAGGCCGAGCCGGCCCGCGGCGGCCGCGGCGAGTGTCGCGACGCCGCGCGAGTGACCCAGCCGGGGCGGGGATTTGAGGTCGGCGAAGTCGCCGAACGCCTGCAGCGCGCGGTCGAGGTCGGCCTCGGACAGCCGCGCGCCGAGCTGTGGGTCGAGTGCGATCACCTCGTCCCAGGCCCGGATGTGGTCGAGCCCGGCCAGCACGTCGGCGCGATGCTGGAGGAAGCAGTCGACCAGTGACGGGTCGAACTGGGTGCCCCGGCGTTCCCGTGCGACCGCCGCCGCGCCGTCCCCGCCCGCGGTGTGGTGGAACGCTTCGACGTTGTCGGCGAGGTGCACCAGCCGGATCGCGAGGTCGAGGTCCGCGCCGCCGGCTTCGCCCGGGATGCCTCGGCCGTCCCAGCGCTCGAACGACTGCAGCAGCGGACGGCACACGTCGGCGCCGAGGTCCAGCCGCCCGGCGAGTTCGCTGGCGCTTTGGCAATGAGCCTGCATGACCTGCTGCACCGACCGGCCAGCGGTGGCGAGGAACTGGCCGGCCAGCGCGGCCCGGCGCAGCGGCGGAGCGCCGCGGCCGAGGTGGCGGAGGACGAACATGGCCATCGCGACGCCGGCGAGATCCCCGTCGTGGCTGTCCGCGTACAGCTCGGTCTCGTCGCCGAACAGCTCGGCCAGCTCGCTGGTGTCGGCGGCGCAACCGACCCAGGTGAGCAAGGACGTGTAGTAAGCGGCCGCGCGCACGCTCTCGTCCGCGCCGGCCGCGTCGGCCAGCCTCAGTGCGATCACCGTCTGCCGCAGCACGCGCTCCATCGGACGGCCCATGCCGAGGTCGGCCACCAGCGAGAGCGTGGCGACCAGCTCGGACAACCGCACCGGCGCGGTTTCCTTCACTACGGCAGGGTCGCCGCCGCTCAGTAGGCTGTTACACCGGACGAGCCGGCCCCGATTCCTCATGCAGAGTCCGGAGGTGCCCGATGGCGACCGATGTACCGACATTCTGCCCCCTGTGCGCGTCCCGGTGCGGAGCCACCGCCGCGGTCGAAGACGGCCGGTTGCTGTCGCTTCGCCCGCTGCCCGGGCATCCGACCGGGCAGGCGATCTGTGTCAAAGGCAAGGCCGCGCCGGAGATCGTCGAGCATCCGGACCGGCTGCTGCACCCGCTGCGGCGCACCGCTCCGAAGGGCGCGGCCGACCCGGGCTGGGAACGCATTACCTGGGACGAGGCGCTCGACACCGTCGCCGCGCAGCTGACCGTCATCGCCGCGGAGTCCGGGCCGGAGTCGGTGCTGTTCGGCAACGCCTCACCGTCGACATCGGCGATGTCGGACTCGATCGACTGGTACACCCGGCTCCGGCGCGCCTTCGGCAGTCCCAACGCGCTCACCTACATGGAGCTCTGCGGCTGGGGCCGCCACTTGAGCACGCTCAGCACCTGGGGCGAGCCGGTGCCCGGCAGCTACGTGCCCGACCTCGAGAACGCGCGCTGCATCCTCTATTGGGGCTACAACCCATCGGTATCCCGGCTCTCGCATGCCACCGCGACCACCTCCGCGCGGCGAGCCGGCGCCAAGCTCGTCGTGGTCGACCCGCGCAAGGCCGGCCTGGCCAGCAAGGCCGACCAGTGGCTGCGGGTCCGTCCCGGCACGGACGCCGCACTGGCTCTCTCCCTCACCCACGTGATGATCGAGAACGGTTGGTACGACAAGGAATTCGTCACGCGGTGGACGAACGCGCCGCAGCAGGTCACCGCGACCCGGCAGGTGTGGGACCTGATCGTCGAAGAGTGCGCGCAGTTCGCGCCCGAGGCCGCCGAGCAGATCACCGGCGTGCCCGCGGATCAGATAGTCGACACCGCACGGCTGCTTTGGGAGGAGCGGCCGGTGGCGTTCTACACCTGGAGCGGGCTGGAGCAGCAGAGCAACTCCACCCAGACCGCGCGGGCGATTAGCCAGCTCTACGCGCTCACCGGCTGCATCGACGTGCCCGGCGGGAACGTGCTGTTCACGCCGGTGCCGACCAACCCGGTCGACGGGCGGGAGTTCCTGACCGCCGAGCAGCGCGGCGGCGCGATCGGCGTCGGCGACCGGCCGCTCGGCCCGGCGAAGTACGAGTTCGTCACCGGCGAGGACTTCTACCGGGCGGCGCTGGACGGCGTGCCGTACCGGGCGCGCGCACTGGTCAACTTCGGGGCAAACCTGGTGCTGGCCAACGGCGACAGCGCGCGGGGCCGGGCCGCGCTCGGCGCGCTGGATTTCTTCGTCCACACCGATTTGTTCCTCAACCCGACCGCGGAGCAGGCGGATCTCGTGCTGCCGGTGACGAGCGCATGGGAGGCCGCGGCGCTGCGGGTCGGCTTCGAGATCAGCCAGGCCGCGGTGTCGACTGTCCAATTGCGACAGCCGGTGGTCGCCCCGCGCGGCGAGGCGCGGTCCGACCTTCAGGTCATCTTCGACCTGGCGGTCTGGCTGGGGCTGGGCGAGCAGTTCTTCCACGGCGATGTCGAGGCCGCTTGGCAGTACCAGCTCGAACCCAGCGGGCTCACGCTCGACCAGCTGCGGGCAGCTCCGGAAGGCATCCGGCTGCCGCTGGAGACGGTCTACCGCAAGTACGAACAACGCGGCTTCCGGACGCCGTCCGGGCTGGTCGAGCTGTACTCCGAGACGCTGCGGGACCACGGCTACCCGCCGCTGCCGACCTACGCCGAGCCGTCGATCAGCCCGGTCTCCCGGCCGGACCTGACCGCGCGTTACCCGTTGATCCTGACCTGCGCGAAATCGCTGTTCTTCTGCGAAACCCAGCATCGGCAGATCGCCAGCCTGCGCAAGTCCGCGCCCGACCCGACGCTCGAACTGCACCCCGACGCGGCGTCCGCGCGCGGCGTGGAAGCCGGCGACTGGGTGCGGCTGGAGACGCCGCGGGGCAGCATCCGCGCGAAAGCGAAGTTCAACGGCAACCTCAGCCCGGACGTCGTGTGCGGCCAGCACGGCTGGTGGCAGCCGTCGGGCGTGCTGGGCAGCCCCGGCTATCCGGCGGTCGGCGACGGGAGCGCGAACCTGAACCTCGTGCTGAGCCTGGGCCCGAGCGACCCGATCAGCGGCAGCGCGCCGCTGCGGGCCTCGTTGTGCGAGGTGGTCAAGGACTAGGTCCGATTTACGCCAGCTTCCCCCGCCGGCAGTCCGGGAGACTGGTGGGCATGAACCGGTTCCTCTTGGCAAGCAAGGAATTCGGCCGGCGGCTGCGGTCGGTTCGCCCGGCGCACTGGGCGGCGCCGACGCCGTGCGCGGAGTGGAACGTGCGCCAGCTCGTCAACCACGTGGTGCGCGGGAACCGCAACTACGTCGATTTGCTGGCCGGCGGAACGCGGCAGGAGTTTCTGCGGATGCGCGAAGCCGACGCGCTGGGCGACGACCCGCTCGCCGCGTTCGACGCGTCCGTGCAACTCCTCGCCGACGCGTTCGGCCGGCCGGGCGCGCTGGAGCGGAAGCTCGACTATCCGCTCGGCCAAGTCTGCGGGGGTCAGGCGCTGGCTGTCCGCACCACGGACATCGTGATCCACACCTGGGACCTCGCTCGGGCGGTCGGTGCCGACGACCGGCTCGACGCCTCGCTGGTGGCGTGGATCAGCGACGAACTGGAGACGATCTACGCCGGGTTGGCGGAAAGCCCGGTCGCGGCGGAGACGACGCACCGGTTCTTCGCCGCACCGACCGGAACGCTCGGTGCGGACGCGTCCCGGCAGGACTGGCTGCTGCACCGCATGGGCCGGAACCCGCGGCGCGGCTGACGCTCGATCAGCGAGCGGTCAGCCAAGGCGCGAGCAGCGTCTCCAGCGCATCGTCCGACAGCGGCCCGTCGCCGAAGCCCTGCCAGCGGAACGCCTCGCAGGCAGCGTGGTACTCGACGTCGTAAGCGCGCATCAGCACGTACATGAAGCTGCCCGAGTCGAACCGCTCGCCCAGCAGGGTGCGGGCCGTCCGGGCGACGTCGACCGCGGTCGGGCGGCCGTTCACATCGGCCAGCTTCAGTTCCTCAGCCGCCGGATCGAGCAGGCTCGGCGCACACAACAAGACAGCTACTCCACTCTGAATGAATCAACCTTCGGCGGCCAGCTGGCCGCAGGCCGCCGCGATGTCCTGACCACGCGTGTCCCGCACCGTGCACGCCACGCCGCCGGCGTTGACCAGCCGGACGAATTCGCGCTCCACCGGCTTGGGGCTGGCATCCCACTTCGAGCCCGGCGTCGGGTTCAGCGGGATCACGTTCACGTGCACCAGCTGTCCCAGGTGTTTCCGCAGCCGTTTGGCGAGCAGTTCGGCCCGCCACGGCTGGTCGTTGATGTCGCGGATCAGCGCGTACTCGATCGAGACCCGCCGACCGGACGTGTCCGCGTAGTACCGGGCCGCCGACAGCACCTCGTCGATCGACCACCGGTTGTTCACCGGCACCAGCGTGTCACGCAGCTCGTCGTCCGGGGTGTGCAACGACACCGCGAGCCGCACCTGCATTTTTTCGTCGGCCAGTTTGCGGATCGCCGGCGCCAGGCCGACCGTCGACACGGTCACCGAACGCTGGCCGATGCCAAGCCCGCCGGGGGCCGGATCGGTGATCCGGCGGACCGCCGCGACCACGCGCTTGTAGTTCGCCAGCGGCTCGCCCATACCCATGAAGACGATGTTCGACAGCCGGCCCGGGCCGCCCGGCATCGCACCGTCGCGCATCACCGCGGCCGCGTCGCGGACCTGGTCCACGATCTCCGCGGTGGACAGGTTTCGGTCGAGGCCGCCCTGGCCGGTCGCGCAGAACGGGCACGCCATGCCGCAGCCGGCCTGGCTGGAGATGCACAGCGTCGCGCGGTCCGGGTAGCGCATCAGGACGCTTTCCAGCAGCGTTCCGTCGTGCGCGCGCCACAGCGTCTTGCGAGTGGCACCGCGGTCCGCCTCCAGCGCGCGCACCTCGGTGAGCAGCGGCGGCATCAGGTCCGCCACGAGCCGCTCACGGGAGGCGGCCGGGATGTCGGTCATCTCCGCCGGGTCAACGGTGAGCCGCGAGAAGTAGTGATTCGACAACTGCTTGGCGCGGAACGCCTTCTCCCCCAGTTCGACGACCGCTTCGGCCCGCTCGGCAACGGTGAGGTCGGCGAGATGGCGCGGCGGGAGGCCGCGCTTGGGCGCGTCGAAAACAAGGGGGAGGGCAGTCATAGCTCAGCTAGTGTCCCATGCCCGGAAAAACGCCGTCCGAGCCGCCCTGCCGACCTGTACGCTGAGTCACCATCGTCGGCGCTGCGCTGGGCCGATCAGTAGTAGGTGCGCAACGCCGGCCACCGCGCCGACCACGTACCGCGCACGCCGGAACACTGCTCCAGCACCCCATCGTGTTCGTCGTTCTTCAGCCCGACCCCGTTGTCCACCCGGCCGAGCCGGCGGCACCCGGCGAAGTTCGCCGGGACGTCGAGCGTGCCGGCGAGATGGATCAGCAGCACCGGGCCGTTCGCGGAATCGGGCGGCGGGCCCCAGTCCGCGAAACTCATGTGCCCGGAATACGCGGCGGGCAGCCCGTAATCCGGTCCATACCGTGCGATCGCGCCTGCTTCGCCATAGTTCTGCGCGTAAATGACCGCCCGGTCCCGGTCCGGGAGGCGCTGCCAGGCGACGGCGACTTGCCGGACCAGTTGCGGCCAGCCGACCTGTTCGCCTTGTTCTTTGTTCACCGAGTTCACGAAACCCAGCGCATTCGGCGGTAGCACCGGCAGCACGACGATGGCGTTCACCGCGGCGGAGAACACCACGATCGTCGGCAGAACCCAGCCGCGCCGTCCCCGCGCCGCCCACTGCACCGCCGGCTCCGCGCCCGCCGCGAGCAAAACGATCACCAGCGGGATGACGTAATACGCCTTGCCGCCCAACGCCAGAACGACGACCGCGACCAACGGGTAGGCGATCGCGAACGTCCGCAGCTTCGGCGTGCGCCACAGGCGAAGCCACCCGGCCACCCAGATCGGCACCAGCGGAGGTGCCAGGTAAATGAGCTGGAACGGGACGAACGAGATCCGGTTTTCCAGCCCTTGCTTGCGATCGATCCCGGCGGCGACGGTCAGTTGGGGCCAGCCGTGCGTCATCTGCCACCAGAGGTTGGGCGCGGCGATCAGGAGTGCGAGGACCATCCCGGCGGGCAGCCACCACGTGCGCAGTGCGGCGCGGGGACCGGCCAGCAGGAGCCCGGCGGCGAGTCCGGCCACGGCCAGGACGACCAGGTACTTGTTCAGCAGCGCGACGCCGGTGACCGCGCCGATCGCCAGGTACCAGCGCGGCTCGCCGGTGCGCAGCAGCCGGGCGACGAAGAGGCAGAGCAGAAGCCAGAACAGGATGTCGAAGGTCGGCGTGGACACCAGGTGTCCGGAAGCGAGAACCATCGACGACACCGCGGTCGTGACGGCGGCGAGGAATTGGGCGCGGCGACCGGCGCCGAACTCGCGGGCGAGCAGTGCGACCACAACGACGGTGAAGGCGTAGGCGATTGCCGCGACAACGCGAAGTCCGGTCGGGGTGTCGCCGAACAGCGCGATGCTGGCGCGGGCGAGCACCGGCGTCAGCGGGGGCTGGTCGACGTAGCCCCAGGCGAGGTGCTGGCCGGCGACCCGGAAGTACAGCTCGTCGCGGTGATAGCCGTACCGGCTGGAAAGCGCGAGGAGCGCGGCGGCGGGTGCGACCGCGGTCGCCGCGACCGGGCCTGCGGCGAACTTGGCGGGTACCGGCACGACCACCGGGCAATCATGTCAGCCGGTGTGCTGCCGCGGAGGCTATTCGGCCCGGTCTGGAGCTACGCCGGTAAGTCGGCCGGGCGCGTACGGGAAGCGCTCCGGCTGCACGGATCGTGGCGGACCTCGTTGCTGGCCTGCCCGGCCGCTAAACCGGTTCCACCGTTGCCGGGAGCGGTACCTCCCGCAGCGCCGCCAGCACCGCGTTCACCGCCGCCCGGCGAGGCGAACCGCGGCGGGCGACCGCGACGATCGTGCGCGTGACCGGCGCCGCCAGCGGTTTGGTCGCGACCCGGTACCGCGGATCCACCGCCAGCCCGGGCAGCAACGCGATCGACAGTCCGGCTTCGACGTGCTGCAACGTCATCAGGTAGTTGCTGAACCGGCACGCCGCGCGCGGCTCGAAGCCCGACTCGCGACAGAGCCGCAGGGTCAGGTTCGCCAGGTAGGAGTGCGGGATGTCCAGCGCCCACGGCTCGCCCGCGTAGTCGGCGAGCACCGCCGGTCCCGCCGGATCGGCCCGGTCGAGCGCGGTGACCAGCACGATCGGGTCGGTCGCCAGCCGGATGATCTCCAGGTCCGGGCCGAGCGGCAGGTCCGCGAAGTCGGTCGTGGTGATGACGACGTCGCTGTCCCCGGCCCGCAGCGCACGCACGCTTTCGTGCGGTTCTCGTTCCGCCAGTTCGGTTTCCAGCCGCGGGAAGGTCTCGGCGAGCCTCCTCGCCGCGGGCACCGCGAAGGTGTGCAAGGAGCTCTGGAACGCACCGAGGCGGACGAGCCCGGCCGGTTCGTCACCGCGCAGTTCGGCCTCGACCGCGTCGAGATGGTCGAGGATCGCCCGCGCCTGCCAAGCCAGCTTCTGCCCGGCCGGGGTCAGCCGGACCCGGCGCCCGGTGCGCTCCAGCAGCCGGGTGCGGGTTTCCGTCTCCAGCACCGCGAGCTGGTGCGACACCGTCGAGGCGCTGAGGTTCACGTCCTGGGCCACCGCGCGGACCGTGCCGAGCACGGCCAGCCGGCTCAGCAAGCGAAGTCGCCACGGGTTCAGCATTGTTCGATGCTATCGAACAGGCAACCGCAAACTGTGAGATAGACGCGGCGCTCGACCCGGCCTTACCGTCGCTGACATGGGCACCGACACCTTCTGGTCCGACGTCGACCGGCACCTCGTCCGCTACTCCGGCCCCGGCTCGTTCACCGGCGAGATCATCGACCGCGCCGAGGGCAGCTTCGTCTACACCGAGGACGGGCGGCGGATCCTGGACTTCACGTCCGGGCAGATGAGCGCGATCCTCGGGCACGCGCACCCGGAGATCGTCGAGACCGTCCGGAAGCAGGCGGCGAAGCTCGACCACCTGTTCAGCGGAATGCTGAGCCGCCCCGTGGTCGACCTTGCCCGCCGGCTCGCCGACACGCTGCCCGCGCCGCTGGAGAAAGCGCTGCTGCTCACCACCGGCGCCGAGTCCAACGAGGCCGCGCTGCGGATGGCCAAGCTGGTGACCGGAAAACACGAGATCGTCTCGTTCGCGCGCTCCTGGCACGGCATGACCCAGGCCGCGGCGAGCGCGACCTACAGCGCCGGTCGCAAGGGCTACGGACCGTCCGCGCCGGGCAACTTCGCCATCCCGGTGCCCAGCGGCCCGGACTGGCCGCACCAGCTCGACCTCGCGTTCGACCTGATCGACGCGCAATCGGTCGGCAGCCTCGCCGCCTGCCTGGTGGAACCGATCCTCAGCTCCGGCGGCATCCTCGTGCCGCCGCCCGGGTACTTCGCCGCGCTGCACCGGAAATGCCGGGAGCGCGACATGTTGCTGATCCTGGACGAGGCGCAGACCGGGTTGTGCCGCACCGGAAGCTGGTACGCCTTCGAGCACGAGGGAATCGTCCCGGATCTGCTCACCGTGTCGAAAACGCTGGGTGCCGGGCTGCCCCTCGCCGCGGTGCTGACCAGCGCGGCGATCGAGGAGGAGGCGCACGCCTGGGGGTACCTCTTCTTCACGACGCACGTGTCCGACCCGCTCCCCGCGGCGGTCGGGAACACCGTGCTGGACGTGCTGATCCGCGACCGGCTCGACGAACGCGCCCGCGTCCTGGGCGACCGGCTGCGCGCCGGTCTGGACCAGATCGCGGCCGGGCACTCGTCGGTCGGCGAGATCCGCGGACGGGGTCTGCTGGCCGGTCTGGAACTGAACGGGGCGGGCCCGGACGCGGACAAGCTCGGGGCGCGGGTGACGCAGCGATGCCTGGAGCTGGGGCTGCACATGAACATCGTCCAGCTGCCCGGAATGGGCGGGGTGTTCCGGATCGCGCCGCCGCTGACGGCGACGGAGGAGGAGATCGACCTGGGACTGTCGATCCTGGACGAGGCGATCGGAGACGCTTCGCGGGACTGACCGACCCGGCGCGGTGACCGGCTCCCCGGTCGCCGCGCTGGCCGGACTCCGCACTGTCAGGACGCCGGGAACGAAGCCCGCATCCGGATGAGCGGGGCCGCCGCGCCGGCCAGCAGGACCGCGCATCCGGCCTGGACCAGGAGGAACCACAGCGGGCAGGCGCCCGGAATCAGGTCCACCCCGATGATCGCGACCGGTGCCACGATCGAGATCAGCCGGGCCCGCTGGTAGGCCGCGCGCCGTCCCCGCTGCGCGAGCAGGACCAGCCAGTAGGCGATCGCGGCACTGGCCAGGACGACGGCCGAGCGGGTCCACATGAAGCTGGTCGCCTCGCCGCCGGCGAGCGCCAGCACGACGACGGCGCCGAAAACGGCGGCACCGGCCACTCCGTACCCGGCAATGAACCCCTTCGCCAGGCTGAACGGGCGGGCACCGGTGGCTTCCACGGTCTGCATGTCTGTTCTCCCTTGTGTTTTCCTGCGGTGCCAAGAACGCTAGAAAACGCTGGGCCGACCCGGTATGGGTCTGGGCGCACGAGCGGGTGGGTCTGGACCCACTCCTGCACCGCTCGGGCTGGAATCCGGCCTTTCGCGGTGCACAGTGGACCGCGAAGCCGGGTCGAATGGGGGAGGAAGCTGATGGTGAAGTCGTGGCTGAGCGGTATCGGCGTGGGATTCGTGCGCGCCGCCCAGGCCGCGGGCGTGGCCATGCTGGTCCCAGCCGTCTGGGCGGCCGCGTACGCAGTGTGGCAGTGGTGGGGCGGCAACCCGTGGTCGTGGATCGCGCCGTTCGTGTGGGCGGTGATCGGGACGCTGCTGCTGGCGCGCCCGGTGTGCCAGCTGAGCCGGGCGCTGGTCGCGAACTGGACCGGAATCGCGCTCCCGCCCGGGTATCGCGAACTTCCGCCGATCACCCAGCTGTCGACCGGGTACTGGTGGAACGGCCATTCCTACTCGCGCACCAGCGAAGAGGCCCGTCGCGAGCAGCGGCTGAAGAGCTGGCGCTACGACCCCGCTACCTGTCGCGACCTGCGGTTCACTCTGCTCGCGCCGATCTCGTTCGGCTTGGTCGCGCTGATTCCGGTGCTCGGCGTCCTGGCGGCCGTGCTGACGCTGTTCAGCTCGTTGCCGAAGATATCCGCCCTCGGCCCGCTACTGGTGGCCATCGCGACCGCGCCGTTCGCGTGGCGAACCATCATCCCCGTCGCGAACCGGCTCCTGGGCGCGTCGGCCGCGATGACGCTGGCCGAGCGCGTGGACGTGCTGACCGCCCAGCGGGCGGACACCACGATCGCGCAAGCCGCCGAGATCCGCCGCATCGAACGGGACCTGCACGACGGCGCACAGGCCCGGCTGGTCGCGGTCGGTCTCGCGTTGGCCACCGCGGAGAAGCTGATGGAGACGGATCCGGTACAGGCCAAGGAACTCCTGCGCGACGCCCGCGCCGGTGCGGCTACCTCGCTGACCGAGCTGCGCGAACTCGTCCGCGGCATCAGCCCGCCGGTGCTCACCGAACGGGGCCTCGCCGACGCAGTGCGCGCGATGGCGCTGGACAGCCCGCTCGAAGTGATCGTCGATGCTGGCCCACTGCCGAAGCTCGACCCGCCGGTCGAGTCCGCGCTGTACTTCAGCATCGCCGAACTGCTGACCAACGCGATCAAGCACGCGCACGCTTCCCAGGTCCAGATTACCGTTACCCGCGAAGGAAACCAGCTGCGCGCCGAGGTACGGGACAATGGCCGCGGCGGTGCCGGGATCCACTCCGGCGGCGGGCTCGCCGGACTGCGCCGCCGCCTCGCCGTCTTCGACGGGACGTTCGAGATCAGCAGCCCGGAAGGCGGACCGACCAGGGCGTGGATGATGGTGCCATGCGAATCGTCGTAGCCGAGGACCTGTATCTGTTGCGGGACGGGATGGTCCGGCTCCTGCAGGCGTACGGCCACGCGGTGGTGGCGACCGCGGCCACCGGCCCGGAAACCGTCGCCGCGCTGCGCGAACACCGGCCGGACGTGGCGGTGGTGGACGTCCGGATGCCGCCGACCCAGACCGACGAGGGGCTGCGCGCGGCACTGGCGGCGCGCCGCGAAACACCCGGCTTGCCGGTGCTCATCCTGTCGCAGCACGTCGAGCAGCTCTACGCCCGGGAGTTGCTGACCGACGGCGCCAGCGGAGTCGGATACCTCTTGAAGGACAGCGTTTTCGAGGCCGAGCAATTCATCGACGCGTTGGAACGCGTGGCGGCCGGCGGCACGGCGATGGACCCGGCGGTGATCACGAAGCTGCTGACGAGCGGGTCGCCGGACCAGCGTCTGGCCGGCCTGACCGATCGGGAACGGTCGGTGCTGGAGCTGATGGCGGAGGGGTTGTCGAACCAGGCCATCGCGGGGCGGCTGTTCTTGAGCGAGAGCGCGATCAGCAAGTACACCACGTCGCTGTTCGGGAAGCTGGGGATTTCGGACGACGACACCGGGAATCGGCGGGTGCTGGCCGTCTTGCGGTATCTGAACCGGGGTTAGCCGGGTCTCACAACCGGATCGACTTCTGGTTCATGAATTCCGCGATCCCCGCCGGCCCCAGTTCCCGGCCCATCCCCGACCGCTTGATCCCGCCGAACGGCAGGTCCGCCTGCGATCCGCCGGACTTGTTGAAATACACCATTCCGGTCTCCAGCCGATCGGCCACCTTCCGCATCCGGACCGGGTCGGTCCCGAACACTGCCCCGCCCAAACCGAACGGCGAATCGTTCGCGATCGAAACAGCGTGCTCGTCCGATTCCGCTCGGAACAGGATCGCCACCGGCCCGAAAATCTCTTCTCGGTAGGCGTCCATTTCCGCCGTCACCTCAGTCAGCACGGTCGCTTCCAGGTACGCTCCTTCCCCGCGCCGGCCGCCGGTCCGCAACGTCGCGCCCTGCTCGACCGCGCGCGTTACCTGGGCGGCCACCTCGTCCGCGGCCGCCACCGAAGCCAGCGGGGGCAGCTTCGCGGCCGGGTCGGACGGATCGCCCGGGACGTAGTAGTCCGCGACCCGCTTGGTGAACCGGTCCACGAACTCGTCGTAGAGATCTGCCAGCACGATGATCCGCTTGGGCGCGTTGCAGGACTGGCCGCAGTTGCGCATCCGGGCGGTCGCGACCGCCCGGACCGTCTCGTCCAGGTCCGGGCTGTCCAGTACTACCAGCGGATCCGACCCGCCCAGCTCCAGCACGCAGCGCTTCAGGTTGCGCCCCGCCTCGGCGGCCACCGAGACCCCGGCTTGCTCGCTGCCGGTCAGCGAAACGCCCTGAATGCGCGGGTCGGCGAGCATCCACGGCACCTGGCGGCTCGACGCGAACACGTTCGCGTACACCTCAGCCGGTACGCCCGCCTCGTGCAGGATTCCCTCGATCGCCACCGCCGAGCGCGGGCAGATCGACGCGTGCTTCAGCAGGATCGTGTTGCCCAGCACCAGATTCGGTGCGACGAACCGAGCCACCTGGTAGCACGGGAAGTTCCACGGCATCACGCCGAGCAGCGCGCCGATCGGCTCCTTGCGGATGACCGCCGCGCCGCCGCGGATCGGGAGCGGCTGGTCGGCGAGCAGAGCCGGGCCGTTCTCCGCGTAGTAGCGGAAGATGTCCACCACGATGCCGACCTCGCCGCGGCCCTCGTTGATCCGCTTGCCCATTTCGAGCGTCATGATCGCGGCCAGCTCGTCGGCGCGCTGCTCGAACAGGTCCGCGGCCCGCGCGACGATCGCCGCCCGTTCCGCGACCGGGCGGTCCCGCCAGGCCGGATATCCGCCGGCCACCCGCTCGATCGCCGCGCGGACCTCGGCGTCGGTCGCGTTGTCGATCTCCTCGATCAGCTGGCCTGTGGTCGGGTCGGTCACCGTGTACATCGCGGTCTCCCTGCGGTCGGCATCTGCGCGTCCACTGTATTGCATACAGTATTCCGAATCCAGTCACCGTGCGTGGTCATCCCTTGACTCAGCGGAACGCCTGCCGTATGGTCTAGACCACCAATTCTCCCCTCTCCGCCCGCGCACCACCCCACCGCGGGCCGGTCGGTCGCGCCCCGGTGCTGCCGTCGTCCGCCGGCGCGGGAGCGGGCCCGGCTTCGAAGGAGCCAGCAATGCCCCGCAAACGCTCGATCCTCGCCGCTCTCGGCGGCGTGGTGCTCGCTCCGGCGCTGATGCTGATCGGACCCGGCATCGCCAGCGCGCACGGCTACGTGAACTCCCCGCCGAGCCGGCAGGCCCAGTGCGCGGACGGAACCGTGTCCTGCGGCGACATCCAGTGGGAACCGCAGAGCGTCGAGGGCCCGAAGGGCCTGCACAGCTGCAGCGGCGGCGTCGACCGGTTCGCCGACCTCGACGACGACAGCAAGGGCTGGACGGTCACCCCGGTCGGCAGCCAGGTCACGTTCGACTGGGTCTTCACCGCCCGGCACCGCACCCTGGACTACGAGTACTACATCGGCAACACCATGGTCGCGAGCTTCAGCGGCAACGACTCCATCCCGCCGGAGACCGTCTCGCACCAGGTCGACCTCAGTGCCTATCCCGGACCGCGGAAGGTGCTCGCGGTGTGGAACATCGCGGATACCGGCAACGCGTTCTACGCCTGCATCGACCTGAACGTCGGCGGATAGCCCGCCCGGCGGCCGGTCCGTGAGGGACCCCTCGAGGGAATCCAAGTCCCGCAAGGGTCCCTTCACGGACACGCCAGTGGACCGCTCGGCGCCTGAGACAAGCGCTGAGCCAGCTCCCAGCGTCAGGGAAAGCCAGCTTTGATCTCAGGCGCCGAACAACTCCAAGATGCCCCGAGGCGCCTCACTGCCGAAGCACAGTTCCAGCGTTTGCGCCGACGCCGCGGCCGACTTCGCGCTGCGCGGGAACAGCTCCGCCTCGTACTCGGCGAGCGCACGCTCCACTTCCCCCGGATGCCGCGCCAGCGCGAGCCCGAGCTCCGCACCGTCCAGCATGGCGAGGTTCGCGCCCTCGCCCGCGAACGGCGACATGAGGTGCGCGGCGTCGCCCAGCAGCGTCACGCCCGGAACCCGGGACCACGAATGTCCGATCGGCAGCGCGTGGATCAGCCTCGGTACGAGCGCGCCGTCCGCGTCCACGACCAGCGCGCGAAGCCGCTCGGACCAGCCGTCGAACTGGTTCAGCACAGCGGCTTTCCCGGCCGCCGCATCAGTGAAGTCGACCGAGTCGACCCAGTCTTCCGGTACGCGGAGGGCGACGTAAACGTGCAGACTGCCGTCCGGCTCGCGGTGCGAAAGGAACCCCTTGTCCGCGCCCAGCGCGAAGGTCATCCCGCCGCCGAGCAGCGCGGCGGCGGCCGGATGGCGCACGTCCGCCTCGAGAAGGTCGATCTCGACGAACGAGATTCCGGTGTAGGCCGGCTGCTCCGGCGAGACGAGCGACCGGACCCGCGACCAGGCCCCGTCCGCGCCCACCAGCAGGTCGGTGGTCAGCGACGTGCCGTCGGCGAGGACGAGCCGGTGCGGCCCACCAGGCAGCCCTTCGGCGGCGACGACTTTCGTGCCCCACCGGACGGTGCCCTCGGGGAGGGAGTCGAGGAGGAGGTCGCGAAGGGCGCCGCGTTCCGCTTCCGGCCGATCACCGGCTCCGTCGTCGGGTTGGGAATGCCTGAGTGTCGCGGCGCGGTCGTAGACGCGGGTTTCCTGGCCTCCGGCATGGACGAGACCGAGGAATTCGGAATGGAGGCCGGCAGCGCGGAGGGCGACCTGGCCGGCGTCTTCGTGAATGTCGAGCATCCCGCCCTGAGTGCGTGCGGTCGGGGACGCGTCCAGATCAAGGACAGTGGCTTCGATGCCGTGGACGTGGAGAACGCGGGCGAGGGTGAGGCCGCCGAGGCCGGCACCGACGATGGTGATGGTCATGGGGTGCTCCAGGTTTCGTTCCAGTGGGTACCTGAGCCACTCTAACGAACATGTTCGTTACGAACAAGTTCGTTCGCGAGTGACCTGGGTCAACCCGCCTGTCGACGATGCCCGCTCCGAGTCGGCTGCCCGAACGCAGCGCGCCATCCGTTCACGACGAAGCCACGACCTCACCATCCGAGGGAGGCGAAGGTCCGGCCTGACCATCTGCTCGAGGCGAAGGCACGGCCTGACCATCCGAGGGAGGCGAAGGCACGGCCTGACCATCCGCTCCAGACGAAGGCACGGCCGGTGCCGTCTTGCCGGACACCTGAGCAATCGTTTGGTCGCCGCGTCCCCGGGCCGCGCCGCCACTCGTTCGATGGCGACCCACATCACCTTGCGCGGCCGGAACATTCGCCGGGTCCGCGCGTTGTACAGAGTGTCGGTACGGAGGTGCCCCCGGGCCTCACCTTCTGCCTTCCAGGAATACCGGTCCGGCCGGAGCCTGGTCGTGCCACTCGCCGCGAGGCGGCCCCCGTACCGGCGACGAACCACCCGTCCCGCGCATCTGCTCCCCCTCAGGCGCGGGGACGGGAACCGGTGCTCCTGCTCCCGCCGGCCGGTCAACCCCCAGCCGGTCCGGAGGAGAGCGGGAGCACACCCCTACCCGGCGGGGCGGGAATTTTCCCGGCCCGCAAGCGTTGTACTCAGGAGCCGGTGCGGTGATGTCCCCGGGCCTCACCACACTGCCTTCCAGGAATACCGGCTCCGTCCGGAGCCTGGTCGCGCTACTCGCCGCGCAGGCGACCACCGCACCGGCCCCCAAACCCCCCGTCCGCAGCGGCATCTCCCCCCAGTGCCCCGCGCGGACGGGGTCCCCGCGCCCCCGCCGCCGGGCCCAACCGGTCGACGCGGGGCGCCCCTGGCTACCCCGCTCGCAGCGCCCGCTCCCGCACGGTCGCGCAGCGGGGACATGTGTCCCGCCCGGCCGCCGGCCCCCCACCGGAACGGCCGGGCGGGACAGCCCGATCTTGTTTCCCGGCAACGGGTTGTCCGACCGGTGCGGCGGGTTGGCCGGAACGGCGAGTTCGCTGCCGGACGGATCTTCGCGGCTCAGCCAACCCACTCCCGAGCGTCCCGCAGCAACCCGAGCATCCCCGACACCAGCCGCATCTGCTCCACCGTCCGGATGTCCGCCTCCAGCAGCCGCGGCGAGCACACCAGCACCGCCACCGACTGCGCGCGCGACAGCGCCACGTTCAACCGGTTGCGGGACAACAGGAAATCCAGTCCGCGTGGCAGATCGACCGCCGACGAGGACGTCATGGTCGTCACCACCACCGGGGCTTCCTGGCCCTGGAACCGGTCCACCGTGCCCACTCGGATGTCGCCGTGCCCGGCGTCGGACAGCGCCCGCGTCACCACCCGGGCCTGCAGGTTGTACGGCGCGACCACGAGGAAATCGGCATCGGTCAGCGGGCGGCCTTCCCACGACCGGCCATGCAACGACTTGATCACCGAAACGACCTGCTCGGCCTCTTCCACCGACCGGGTGGTGTTGCCGCGGTGCTCCACCGACGCCAGATAGAGACCTGAGCGAAAACCGTCGATCGAACGCGAAGCCGACGGGTGCGAGTGCAGCAATCCCGCGTACGAGAGCCGCGAAACGGGCGCGCACACGTCAGGATGCATCCGGCGCGTCAGGTCGAGGAAGTAGCCCAGATCCGGCGGGATGATGTCCGCGTCGCCGATCAGGTGGCCGAGCGCCGACGCCTCCGCACCCGCCGGGTGCGTGCCCTGCACCACCTGCGGCAGCTGCTGCGGATCGCCCAGCAGCACCACGTTCTTCGCGCACATCGACACCGCGAGCGCGTCCGCGAGCGCGAACTGGCCGGCCTCGTCGATGACGAGCACGTCGAACGGTTCGTCGCGGACCGCGGCGTTGGCGAACGTCCACGCCGTGCCGCCGACGAGGTGCCCGGTGTCGTGTTCTTCGCGCCAGCGCACCAGCGCCGTGTTGTTCTTAGGCTGCTCCCACGGCAGCGACGGATCCGGCGTCCGCTTGGCCCGCTTGGCGCAGGCCATCGACGGCGCGTTCTCCATCGCCGCGGAAAGCACGTTCTCGACCGCCTTGTGGCTGTTCGACGTGACCCCGACGGTCCGCCCCGAACGCACCAGATGCGCGATCAGCTTCCCGGCCAGATAGGTCTTCCCGGCACCCGGCGGCCCCTGGACGGCGAGCACCGACCCGTCGAGGCCGTCCACCGCGGAAATGACCGTCGCGACCAAGTCCTCGCCCGGCGCCGGCAGTCCGCCGCGCAGTCGCGGCACCCGGCGCAGCAGGTCGACACCCGGATGCTTCGGCAGTTCCGGCAACGTTTCGCCGACCAATCGGGCCAGGTCGGCGACCGCCTCGTCCTTCGGCGACGGACGGACCGGGCTGCCGGGCAGAACCGCGGCCGGACGGTCGTCCGAGGTCTGGTCGGGCGCGCTGCTCTCCTCCAGCGTCACCTCGACCGCTGTCGTGGAAACGACTTTCGCGTCCCGGGCGCCCGCGCCGTAGCGCAACCGCACGTCATCGCCCGGCGCGAAGGGATGCGGCCGGTCCGGGTCGCACCGCACCACCAGCGTGCGCTTGGCGGTCCGCAGCCGGCCCGACGGCGGCACCCATTCCCCGGCGGTTACCGAAACCGGGACCGCGCAGGTGGTGTCGACCTCGAGGTCGCCGATCGGCGCGGCCAGCTGCCGGAAGAACTCCCACCACGCCGGGTTCGTCTCGCGCCGGTGGTAGCCGACCGACGCGGCCAGCAGCGCTCGGGCGTGCTCGTCCGGGGTGAAGTCCGCGGGGTCGTCCGGAAGACCCTCGAGCAGCGGGTCGACCAGCGCGGCCATCGCGGCGGCGCGTTCGGCGCGGCGCTGTGCCGCTTCCTCTTCCTCGGTACGGCGCAGCAGAGCGTCCACTTCGGACTCTGGTGCCGGTTCGGCGAGCTCGATCCCGGCTTCGGACCGCACCCGATGAAGGAACTCGTGCAACCGCCAGGTGGAAACGCAGTCGTACTCGTTGTAGTCAGCGATTCCTCGCAGCACGGTGGCAGCCTGCTCAGCATCGCCGGTCGCGTTCAGCGTCAGATATTCCTCGTACGCCTCGATGCTCGACGCCGCCGTTTTCACCTCGCCGTCGCGCGCTTCCGGCATGTACAGCGGCTCCAGGTACTTGATCGAATACGACCGTTGCCCGACCCGCAAAGCTTTGCGCACCACGGCATACAGGTCGATCATCGCTCCGCTGCGCACGAGCTCGTCCACGGCCTCCTCGCGCGTTCCGTGCACCGCGGCGAGCCGCTTGATCGCGGTGACCTCGTACGGTGCGTAGTGATACACATGCGCGCCAGGATTTTCCGCGAGCCGCTCGGTGGCGAAGTCGATGAACTCCTCGAACGCCCGTTTCTCCTGCGCGCGCGAATGCGCCCAGAAGGGCGTGAACCGCTCGTCCGGGGTGACCGCGCCGAACAGGTACTCCAGGCCGGCGCCGGCCTGCGCGTACGGATCGCCTTCCATGTCGAAGTAGACGTCACCGGGATTGGCTTCGGGCAGCCCGGCGAGCGCGTCCGGATCGATGATTTCGCAGGCCAGCTCGCCGGTCTCGTCCTGCCGGACCTGGATCGCCGCCTGCGCGCGCAGCGAGGCGAACGTCCCCTCGGACATGTCGCGCGGGCGGTCGGCCGGGTCCGCCGCGGCGAGCGCGTCGATCGTGCCGAGACCAGCAGTCGCCAGCTTGCGCCGCTGCTCGCCGCGCATCCCCGCGACCAGCGACAGATCGCGGTCCGCCTCCCGCGCGGACGAGCAATGATCAGCGAAGGCACACCCGGTGCAAGCCGGCCGCTCGTCGGCCCAGACCCGATCCGGCAGCTGCGGCGGCCGGTCCAGCAAGCGGTCCCGGAGCCGGTCGACGAGCGGGAGGAAGTCGTCGACGCGCAGGCTGCGCGTGCTGCCGTCGCCGAGCAGCAGGTGCATCTCCGGACCGGCGGGCCAGCCGCCGCGCCGCAACGCGTCGGCATACGCAGTCAGCTGCACGACCGCCGACGGCTTCGCGTGCCGAGCGAGCTTGGTGTCATAGACCTCGTAGCGGCCCTGGTCGTCGCGGAGGAGAAAGTCCGCGCGCCCGGAGAACTCGCCGTCGTGGAACACCGCCTGGTAGACCACCGGCGCGCCGCCCCGCAGCGCTTCCTCGGTCGCCTTCGCCGCTGCGACCGGATCGTGCTCCTCGATCTCCACGACCTGCCTGCGCTCGCCGCGCAGTCGGTTGAGGGTGGCCGCCTCGTGCTCGCGCCCGTACTTCACCGCCAGCCGATCGGGCCCGGAACCGGGCCGCGGCGCGCCGGGAATCCCCGCCGCCAGCGCCTGGTTGAGGATGCTCCGGTGCTCGCATTCGAGCAGGTCAGCGAGATCAGACGGCGTGTACATCGCTCGGCAGTCTGTCACGAGCCGGTACCCGCGCGGCCCGGGTGGGTACCGACACGCCGCCGGAAATCGTCGGCGCCGGGTGCGTTGGCTGCCGGGTGCCTTCCGCTCAACGCCGCGACGGCAGCGGCACGACGTCCAAGTCCCGTGCCACGTGGATCTCCCCGTCGAATACCTTCGCCGCCTCATCGCGGAACCGGTCGGCCTCCGCGTAGGGGTATCGCTGCGAAAAGTGCGTGAGCAGCAACTCCCGGGCACCCGACTCCGCCGCGAGGAGGCCGGCTTCGGTGCTGGTCAGGTGCCCGTAGCGGTGCGCCAGGTCGGCGTCGTCCGCGCGGAAGGTCGATTCCGCCACCAGCAGGTCCGCTTCCCGGGCGCAGGCGAACGCGCCCTCGCACAGGCGCGTGTCCATCACGAACGCGACCACCTGTCCCGGGCGCGGGACGCTCACGTCCGCCAGCCCGACGGTGCGCTCAGGCGTGACGAACACGCCGTCCGCCTGAAGTTTCCGCACGTCGGCCCCGCGAACGCCGGCCGCGGCCAACGCGTCCGGGAGCATCCGGACGCCGTCTGGTTCGGCATAGCGGTAGCCGAAGCAGTCGATGCGGTGGTCCAGCTGATACGCCGACAGCGGGCCGTCCAGCGGACCGGGTCCAGAGGCCGGGTGCTCGACCAGTTCGGTGCGTTCGTGGAAGACCGTCGAGTGCCGCAACCGGTCGAAGTACTCCTGGCCGGACGCCGGGTAGTGGCAGCGCACCGGGTGGGCGACCGCGTCGAGCGAGAGGCGTTGGATCACCCCGGCCAGGCCCAGGCTGTGGTCGCCGTGGAAGTGGGTGACGCAGAGATGGGTCAGTTCGTTCGCCGACACGCCCGCGTGCGTCATCTGCCGCTGAGTGCCTTCGCCCGGATCGAAAAGCACGCCGTCGGCGTCGAACCGCAGCAGGTAGCCGTTGTGGTTGCGGTGCCGGGTCGGCGTCTGGCTCGCCGAACCCAGCACGACGAGCTCGCGTCGGGACATGGGCACCATCCTCTCGGTCCACGAGGGCGAGGTGCCACCGAATTGCGTCCGGCCAGACCAAACCGGCTTACCGGTGTCTTCCACTGGCTCCGCTCGGGTCGCGTGATCCTGTCCGCCTCGCCGCGGAACTGCCGTGAAGGGGCCCCTGCCGGACTCAGATTCCCTCAACGAGCCCCTGCCGGACGCAGATTCCCTCAACGGGCCCCTGCCGGACTCAGATTCCGTCAAGGGGCCATTCCCGGACCTGGATCGGGACCACCAGACCCTAGCCTTGCGCCGGAGTCCGGTACGCGCCGAAGACGATCTCCCGTGCCAGCCGGAACCCCAGCTTCTCGTACAGCCGGATCGCCCCGGTGTTGCTCCCCGCCGCGTGCAGCATCGGCCGGTCCCCGCGCTCCCGGATCTCCGCCGCGACCGCGCGGACCAGCCGGCCGGCCAGCCCCTGCCCCTGGAACGACGGATCGGTGCACACCGCGCTGATCTCGGTCCAGCCCGGCAGCCGCATCCGCTCGCCCGCCATGGCGACCAATGCGCCGTCGCGGCGGATGCCCAGATAGGTGCCCAGCGCGATGGTTTTCGGCAGGAACGGGCCGGGTTTCGTACGTTCGGTCAAGTCGAGCATCTCCGGCACGTCAGCCTCGGTGAGCCGCACGGCTTCCGCGTCCGGCGCCGCGTCGACGGCCGAACCGTCCATCTGGACGCCCGGCACCTCGTGCTCGACCGTCCAGCCCGCTGGCGCGGGCACTGCGATGCCGCCGACCACCCAGGCCGAGACACCGGGGCCGACCAGGTCGGCGAGGTCCTGCCAGACGTGCTCGTCCGGCCGGTCCGGCACGGCCTGGAACGGCGACACGTCGACCGGGTACCGCAGCACCTGGCCTTTCTGCTCCGCGAAGTGCGCCTGCCGGCCGGTCAATGCTGCCCATGCGGGATTGCTGAGCGGGGACGTGCTCATCTGCCTGCCATTCGGATCCGGGGTCGACCTGTACAGGATGCGTGCGCCTGGATCTTCGCGGCCAGCGGCTCCCACCTGTTGAGCGGTCGAGCAGGACCGGAGGTCGGCAAGGAATCGCAGGAACGCAGTCGCGCACGCCTCCTCACCCGTTGCCATGACGTGCGATCGCGGATAAACAGGACCGCATGGACCTCCCCGGCGCGACCCTGCTGCCCGCCACCCCCGACGACGCCGCCGAACTCATGGTGCTGCAACGGTGTTGCTGGGTTCAGGAAGCGGTGCTCAACAACACGCTGGAGCACCCGGCGCTGACCGAGACCCTCGCCGAGGTCAGCGAAGCGATCAAGAGCTGGGACAGCTGGATCGTCCGCCAGGGGCCCCGGCTGGTCGCCGCCGTCCGCGCGAGGGCGGTCGAAGACGGCTGGGAAATCGGCAGGCTGATGGTCGCGCCGGACCTCGCCGGGCACGGTCTCGGCCGGTTCCTTCTCGCGCACGCGGAGCAGCAGGCTCCGCCGGAGGCGAAGCAGTACGTGCTGTTCACCGGCGCGGCCAGCGAGCGCAACATCGCGATCTACGAGCGCGCCGGCTACCGCCGCACACCGATGCCGGTCGAGCCGACCGGTGTCCTCAAGAAGGCTGTCTACCTGGTCAAACCGCGCTGATCACAGCTCGTCGAACACCAGCACGGTGTGCGTCGAGAGCACGTCCGGCATCGCCTGGAGCCGCTCGAACACCAAGTCGCGCAGACTGTCCGCGTCCCGGGTCCGGACGAACAGGATCAGGTCGTTGTCCCCGGAAACCAGGCCGCCGTGTTCGATTTCCGGGATCTGCTTCAGTTCCGTGCTGACCGTGCGCCAGGAGTTCTGGGTGACCTTCAGGTACACGTACGCCGCCAGGCCCTGGCCGAGCCGGCGCGGATCCGTGACCGCCGCGTAGCCGGTGATCACGCCTTCGCGGTGCAGCCGCTCGACGCGCGTGTAGCAGCCGGCGCGCGAGATGTGCGCGCGTTCGGCGAGCGCGCGCATCGAAGCGCGACCGTCTTTCTTCAGCTCGGCGATGAGTTTCAGGTCGACCTCGTCCAGGGCCGCTGCCATTTGTCCACCCGGCTGGGACATCCGCGCTACCCCGCTAGCCAATCGTCCATTGAGCACTGCCTGACTCAGCCATCATTCCACACTTCCCGCATAAGGCTGGACCCCTGATCGTCAGACCGCGAATATCTGGGTCTACTCGTCTTGTCGATGGGAGCTGTCGGTGACCACTACGGAACGCACTGCCGCGTCCTACTTCCTGCCCAGCGACGAGCCGCTGGGCCTCGTGACCGCGGACGGCACGCCGATGCCGGACCCGGCGCTGGAAATGCCCGCCGACGACGTGCTGCTGCGCCTCTACCGCGGCATGGTGTCCGGCCGCCGCTTCGACACTCAGGCCACCGCGCTCACCAAGCAGGGCCGGCTCGCGGTGTACCCGTCGGCGCGCGGACAGGAAGCCGCCGAGATCGGCTCGATCCTCGCACTGCGGCCGCAGGACTGGCTGTTCCCCACGTACCGCGACTCAGTGGCCATCGTCGCGCGCGGCGTGGACCCGGTCGAGGTGCTCACGCTCCTGCGCGGCGACTGGCACTGCGGCTACGACCCGTACCGCACCAACGTGGCGCCGCAGTGCACCCCGCTCGCCACCAACACGCTGCACGCAGTCGGCTTCGCGCACGCTGCGCGCGTGAAGGGCGAAGACACTGTCTCGCTGGTCCTTCTCGGCGACGGTGCCACCAGCGAGGGCGACACGCACGAAGCGCTGAACTTCGCCGCAGTGTGGAAGGCACCAGTGGTCTTCCTGGTTCAGAACAACGGCTACGCGATCAGTGTCCCGCTAGAAAAGCAGACAGCCGCGCCTTCCCTTGCGCACAAGGGCGTCGGCTACGGGATGCCCTCTGTGCTCGTTGACGGCAATGACGCGGCCGCTGTACACGCTGTCGTCGAGCAGGCCGTCGCGCGCGCCGCGGCTGGCGAAGGACCGACGCTCATCGAAGCTCTCACGTACCGCATCGAGTCGCACACCAACGCTGACGACGCCACGCGCTACCGCGAACGCGTCGAAGTGGAGCAGTGGCTCACGCGCGATCCGATCAGCCGCCTTAAGCAGTACCTCACCGACCGTGGCCTCCTTGACGACAAGGTGCAGGAGGAGATCGACGCGCGCGCCGAAGAAGAGGCAGCTGCGTTGCGTACGCGGATGAATGTCGACACCGAGCTTGATCCGGCGGATCTCTTCCGGCACGTCTACGCCGAGCCGACTGCCGCGCTGCGTCAGCAGGCCGCCGAACTGGCTGCTGAGAACGCCCAGAATTCCGAGGACCACGCATGACCGCGACGCTGGACACCACGCTCTCGCTCGCCGGAGCGCTCAACCGCGCCCTCGCCGACGCTCTGGCCGAGGACGAGCGAGTCCTTGTCTTCGGCGAGGATGTCGGCACGCTCGGCGGGGTCTTCCGGGTGACCGACGGGCTGGCGGAACGCTTCGGTGAGGCCCGGGTCTTCGATTCGCCGCTGGCCGAGTCGGGCATCGTCGGCACGGCGATCGGGATGGCGATGAACGGGCTGCGCCCGGTGATCGAAATGCAGTTCGACGCGTTCGCCTATCCGGCGTTCGAACAGATCACCAGCCACCTCGCCAAACTCCGCAACCGCACCAAGGGCCGGGTCGAGCTGCCGATCGTCATCCGGGTGCCTTACGGCGGCGGGATCGGCGGCGTCGAGCACCACTGCGATTCTTCCGAGGTCTACTACACGCACACCGCCGGCCTGCGGGTCGTCACCCCGGCGACCCCGGAGGACGGCTACTCCTTGCTGCGCGACGCGATCGCCAGCCCGGACCCGGTCATCTTCCTGGAGCCCAAGCGCCGTTACTGGGAAAAGGGCGCTGTCGACCCGCGACACCGGTCGCCCGGCTTGGACAAAGCGGTGGTCCGGCGCACCGGCGACGACGTCACCCTCATTTCGTACGGCGGTGCGCTCGGCACCACGCTGGAAGCGGCCGAAGCCGCCGCGGAAGAGGGTTATCAGGCCGAGGTGATCGACCTGCGCAGCCTCGCGCCCTTTGACCTGGAAACCGTCGCCGCATCGGTGCGCCGTACCGGACGCGCGATCGTCGTGCACGAGGCAAGCCGGTTCTGCGGCTATGGCGCGGAGGTGGCCGCTCAGCTGTCGGAGCATTGTTTCCACTACCTGGAAGCGCCGGTGCGGCGCGTCGCCGGGTTCGACATTCCTTACCCGGCCCCGAATCTGGAACAGCACCACCTGCCCGGCGTCGACCGGATCCTGGACGCGATCGAACGCCTCCAGTGGGACGACTCGGCTCCGCTCGACGGGGAGAAGTGATGGCCGTCTTCAAGCTGCCCGACCTCGGCGAAGGACTGACCGAGGCGGAGATCGTCGCATGGCACGTCCGGGTCGGCGACACCGTCACGATCGACCAGACCGTGGTGGAGGTCGAAACCGCCAAGGCGAGCGTCGAGGTGCCGGTTCCGTTCGCGGGCCGGGTCTCGACGCTGCACGGGGCGGCGGGCGAGGTGCTGTCCGTCGGCAGCCCGCTGATCACGGTGGACGATGCCGCGGACTTCGTCGAACCCGGCGTGGTCACGCCGGAAGGCAGCGGGAACGTCCTCATCGGATACGGCACCGGCAAGGCCCACACCCGGCGGACCCGGCGGCCACGAGGCAGCAAGGCGCCTGTCTCGCCGCCGCCGTCGGTTTCGGACCGGATCCGGGTCGTCTCGCCGCTCGTGCGCCGCCTCGCCCGCGAGTCCGGAGTGGACCTGCGTGCGCTCACCGGGACCGGAACCGGCGGAATCGTGAGCCGCGCCGACGTGGAACGCGCGATCGCCGCGACCGTCGCCCCTTCGGCCAGTTCGCCGGACGAGCAGCGGATCCCGTTGCGGGGCCTGCGCAAAACCGTCGCGGACAAGCTCAGCCGGTCCCGCCGGGAGATCCCGGAGGCAACGGTCTGGGTGGATGTCGACGCGACCGGTTTGCTGGAACTGCGGCACGCGCTCAATGCCGATCCGCACCGCCCGAAGATCAGCCTGCTCGCGCTCCTCGGCCGGTTCGCGGTCGCCGGCCTGCGCCGGTTCCCCGAGTTGAACGCCCACTTGGACGGCGACGAGATCGTCATTCCGTCCTCGGTCCACTTGGGATTCGCCGCGCAGACCGACCGCGGCCTGGTCGTCCCGGTAGTCCAGAACGCGCACGAACACACCCTGGAAGATCTCTCGGCCGCGCTCGCCGAACGCACCGAGCAGGCGCGCGGCGGACGGCTCGCACCCGCCGACTTGACCGGCGGCACCTTCACCGTGAACAACTACGGCGTGTTCGGAGTGGACGGTTCCGCCGCGATCATCAACTACCCGGAGGTGGCGATCCTGGGCGTCGGCCGGATCATCGACCGGCCGTGGATCGTGGACGGCCAGGCCGCCGCGCGCAAGATCACCGAGCTGACCCTGGCGTTCGACCACCGGGTGTGCGACGGCGCCACAGCGGGCGGATTCCTCCGCTTCGTCGCCGACTGCATCGAGAATCCGGTGCGGCTGCTGCGAAACCTGTGACAGCGGACGGTCAGGCGGCAGCGTTGCCAGCCTGACCGTCTTCGTCCGGTCCGTCTCCCCTCGCGGTCCAGATCAGGTGGCTCAATGGTCCCCAGGCTGGTACTCCCCGGCCACCATCCGCGTGCTGACCGCGAACCGGTTCCACGCGTTGATCGTGGTGATCGCCGCGATCAGGTGCGCCAGCTCGACCTCGTCGAACTGCGGCGCGACCCGGTCGTAGACCTCGTCCGGGACGAAGCCGTCGGTGAGCACGGTGATCGCCTCGGTCAGCTCCAGTGCGGCGGTTTCCTTGGCCGTGTAGAAGTGCTTCGACTCCTCCCATGCCGAGAGCTGCACGATCCGCTCGACCGTCTCTCCCGCGGCGAGCGCGTCCTTCGTGTGCATGTCGATGCAGAACGCACAGTGGTTGATCTGCGACGCCCGGATCTTGACGAGGTGCAGCAGCACCGGTTCCACCCCGCGCCGGGTCGCCGCGTCGAGCCGGATCATCGCCTTGTACGCCTCCGGGGCCAGCTCGGCCAGCTTGAGCCGGGGCTGGTGGACGGGAAGGCGTTCTTCGGTACTGGTCATGGCATCGACCCTACGGACGATTGGCACCCTGCTATGGTCCATTTCCGTGCGCGAAGAGTGGGCCAATTCGCTGAGCGAAGACCTTCACCTCGACCTGCGCGGGCCACGGTTGCGCGACGGCCTCATGGAGGCGCTGCGCGAGGCGATCCGCACCGGCCGGCTCGCGCCAGGAGCGAAGCTGCCGTCCAGCCGGACTCTTGGCGCGGACCTTGGCATCGCACGCAACACTGTGGCGCAAGCGTACGCGGAACTTGTCGCCGAAGGCTGGCTCACCGCACGTCAAGGCTCGGCAACCCGAGTCGCCCCGCGCACGGAGACCGTCGCGGCGCCGACGCCGCCGAAGCCGCGGCACCGCCGCCGCATCGACCACGACCTGCGTCCCGGACAGCCGGACCTGTCCGCGTTTCCGCGCGCGGACTGGCTTAAGGCCGCCCGCCGCGCGCTGACCGACGCCCCGGACGAGGCGTTTGGCTACGGCGGTCCGTTCGGCCGTCCTGAACTGCGCGAAGCGGTCGCCGGGTATCTCGCGCGCACCCGCGGCGTCCGCGCGCACCCGGACCAGATCATGATCTGCACTGGCGCGTCGCACGGCTTGATGACCATCGCGCAAGTGCTGAAACAGCGCGGAGTCGCGGAGATCGCGGTGGAGTCCTACGGGCTGCCAGTCCACCGCCAGCATCTCGTCAAAGCCGGTCTCGACACGCCGCGGCTGCCGGTCGACGCGGACGGCGCGGTGGTCGGCCACCTGGACGACTTGCCCGACGCCGGCGCGGTTCTGCTGACCCCGTCGCACCAGTTCCCCACCGGCGTCGCGCTGCACCCGGACCGCCGCGCCGCGGTCGTGGACTGGGCACGCCGCACCGGCGGCCTGGTGTTGGAAGACGATTACGACGGCGAGTTCCGCTACGACCGCAGCCCGGTCGGCGCAGTGCAGGGGCTCGACCCCGAGCACGTCGTTTACCTTGGCACCACGAGCAAAGCACTCGCCCCGGGCCTGCGGCTGGGCTGGCTGGTCCTGCCGCCGCGGATCGCCCGCCTCGCCGCCGAGGCGAAGGGCGAGCGCGATCTGCACCTCGGCGTGGTCGACCAGCTCACGATGGCCGCGTTCATCGCCTCGGGCAGCTACGACCGGCACATCCGCGCGATGCGGCTGACCTACCGGCGCCGCCGGGACCAACTCGTCGCGGCGCTGGCCGAGCACGCGCCGCACACCCGGGTGACTGGGCTGTCCGCCGGACTGCAGGTGCTGGTGGACGTTCCGGCCGGCGAGGAAGACGCCGTGGTGCAGGGGTCCGCGTGGCAGGGGTCCGCGTGGCAGGGGCTCGCGGTTTACGGGATCGGCGCGTTCCGGCATCCCGACGCGCCGGCCGACCGGGACGCACTGGTGATCGGGTTCAGCACCCCGTCCGCGAGCGCGTGGTCCGGCGCGCTCGCCGCGCTGTGCCGGGTCCTGCCCTAACGCCGGTCGCCCGCAGAACGTCGTGCTGCCCGCCATTCTGGGCCGCAGCGGCTGGTTCATCGTGCCGAACATCTTCATCGCCGCCCTGCATCTCGTGATGATTTTCCTGACCGGGTATTCCTTGGTCAGCGGCTATGTCCTGGAAACGCGCGGCGTACCGGTGCAGGCGACCGCGACCGGCTACAGCGGCCACTGGACGGCGGTGCAGTTCACGCCGCCGAGCAAGTACACGAAGAACGCGCTGGTCGTGATCACTCCGGACGGGCAACGCGGACCGGTTGCCGTCAACCACGACAAGCCAGGCAGCACCGTCGAAGTCGTCGCGGACCCCCGGAAGGCAGTCGACCTGCACCGACCGGACGAAGTCGGCTTCGGCGCCGGCCTCGCCTTCGGGATCGTCGACTTCCTGATGATTCTCGGCTGGATTTTTCACGCCTGCCGGTCCGGGGCGAAGAGCCGGCGGTCAGCTGGCGAACAGGCCGCTGCCGCGACCTAGTCCGGCCCGCGGCCGGACGGCTCGGCTCAGGCCTCGGCCAGCCGCGTCGTCGCGACGTTGATCCGGGCGCCCGCGGCGAGCGTCCCGTCGTCCGCGACCAGCGGCCGGGTCGCCACCTTGAACGCCGTCTGCAGGCCTTTCAGCTGGTTCTCGTCCAGCGCCTCGACCTGGTAGTAGGTGTCCTGGCAGGTCTGCCACACCTCGTCCGGCGGACCGGACAGGTCCACCGTCATCTCGTGCCACTCGACCGGCGCGAACCCGGCCGGGCCGAGCAGCCCGTCGAGCCCTTCCCGGGTGCGGCTGCGCGGGTCGCCCGAGGCAGGCACCTGGCGCGTCTCCGCCACCACCGCGAACAGCGGCCGCGCGACCTTCGGGAACACCTCGAGCGCGCCCGTCCCGCCGCCGCCCACGCCGATCGCGAACACCCCTCGCGGCCGGAGCACCCGTACGGTCTCCGCGATGACCTGTTCGATGTCGGACATCAGCATCAGCGCCATGAATGACACGACCGCGTCATAGCTGTCGTCTTCGAAGGGCAGTTCTTGCGCGCGACCGGGGCGCAGGTCTGCCTCGGCGAGGCCGGTCCGGCCGCGCGCTGCCTCGACCTGTTTGCCGGACAGGTCGATGCCCGCCAGCTTCTCCGCACCGCGACCAGCGAGAACCGAGAGCAGCGCGCCGTCACCGCAGCCGAGGTCGAGCACCTGCCGAGCCCGGCCCACCTGGTCGGCGAACACCTCGTACACCGTGCGCCCGTCGACGGTGCCGCGCTCGGCCAGTTCGGACGCGGCTGCCGGGTTCCGGTCGTGGAAATCGCGCAAGAACTCTTCGGCGGGCGTCATCATGCCGCGACGGTAGCGCGAACCGTCAGGTCAGCAGACGGGTTTTCGCCAGGTTCACGGAGAGTCCCGCCGGCAACCGGCCGTCCGCGGTGCGCAGCCGCTCGGTCTCGGCCAAGAACGCCGAGCGCAACCGGGTCCGCTGGTCCTCGTCGAGGGTGTCGGTCGAGTAGAACGATTCGCAGCACAACGTCCACACCGTCTCCGGCGACGCGGTCAGGTCGATCTCGTACGGCTCCCAGGAAACCGGCGCGAATCCGGCCGGTGCGAGCACCTCGTCGATGCCCGATCGCTCCGAGGTGCGCCGCTCCTTCGTGTAGGTCGCCCGGCGTTCCTCCGGCACTTCGCGGAACAACGGCCGGGCCAGCTCCAGGAACACCCGGGTGGCACCGGTCGAATCGGGTCCGCCGACGACGATGGCGAACGTCCCGCGCGGCACCAGCACCCGGGCCACCTCCGCGGCGACCGTCTCGGGGTCGTCCATGAGCATGAAGGCCATGTGCGACACGACGGCCTCGAACGCGGCGTCGGCGAACGGCAGTTCCTGCGCACGTCCGTGCCGAAGATCCGCACCCGCCAGCTCCGGGCGCTTCCGGGCCAGCGCCAGCTGTCCCTCGGAGAGGTCCATGCCGGCCAGCTTTTCCGCGCCGTTGCGCGCGAAAACGGCAAGCAGGGCACCGTCCCCGCAGCCGAGGTCGAGCACGTTGCGGGCGGGCGCGACCCGGTCCGCGAGCACCTGGTAACTCGTCCGCCCGTCTCCGGTCACCCGGCCGGACTCGATCAGCACGGACATCGCGTCCGGTTTGCGATCGTGGTAGTCGCGCAGATAGTTCTCGGCAGCGGTCATGCTTCGAAGGTAGCGAATTCCTGGTACCCCGGTGGCCTGGACGACGCAGCACTGCTCGGCATCGACGTCGGGACGACCGCGGTGAAAGTCGCCGCGTTCGCACTGGACGACCAGGAACTCTGGGCGCATTCCGAGCCCTGCCCGATCAGCCTGCCGCATCCCGGCTGGGCCGAACAGGACCCGGAAGACTGGTGGCAGGCAATGGAAACCGCGCTGCGAACCGTCCTTTCCGGACTGCCCGCCGGCGCGGTGCGCGCGGCCGGAATCGTCCGCCGGGTCGACACCCATCTGCTGGTCAACGCCGCGCTCGTGCCGCTCGCCCCGGCGATCAGCTGGCCGGACCAGCGGAGGTCGCCGCGGAGCGGATTTTCCCCCGAATACTGACCTGACCAGCCAGTACGAGGCGTATCGGGCAGCGCACGAACGGCTGGCGAGAGCGCACGAACGGTTGGCGCGAGGGTGATCTAATGGCCGGTATGGAAACCCTCCGCTATGGCAGCGAGCCCAGCCAGTTCGTCGAACTCCACGGCGCCCCCGGCGGGCGCGGCACCGCCGTCTTGCTGCACGGCGGATGGTGGCGAGCGCGGCACGACCTGCACCAGCTCGACCCGATGGCAGCCGATCTGGTTTCCGCCGGCTGGTCTGTGGCGAACCTGGAATACCGCCGAATCGACGGCGACACCGGCGGCTGGCCGCAGACCTTGGACGACGTGCTGGCCGCGATCGCCGCCGTCGCCCCGTCGCCCTCGCTGCCGACCGTCGCGATCGGACACTCCGCCGGCGGGCATCTGGCCCTGCTGGCCGGAAAACGCCTCGGGCTGTCCGGCGTCGTGGCACTGGCCCCCATCACCGACGTGCCCCGCGCCCGCGCGGAAAACCTGGGAGAGGGCGCCGCCGGCCTGTTCCTGACCGGCGACGACCCGGCGGCGTCCCCGATCCGGCAACTGCCGATCGGGTGCCCGCAGCTCGTGGTGCAGGGCGATGCGGACGTCCGGGTCCCGGCACCGCACAGCCGAGACTACGTGGCCGCGGCAGTGGCGGCCGGGGACGAAGTGGAGTACCTGGAACTGCCCGGCGTGGACCACTTCCGGCTCATCGATCCGGCCGATGAACCGTGGAAACCGGCCCGGGGATGGCTCGACCGCCGGTTCAGCTGAAAGACTCAGCCGGATTCGGCGACCCAGCTGGAATGCACGGCGGGCACGGCCGAAGTCCGCAAGCGCTGCACATTTGACGCCTGCGGACACTGCCGTACGACCGCTGTCCGCGGGGACGGCGGTCAACCACTGCCCGCGGAGACGGCGGCCGACCGAGCCGGGTCCGGCCGCCCCTCCCGCTCACGAATCCGCCTCGACGAACCGGTGTCCAGCCGTGTTCTCGATGACGATCGCCGACACCTCCGCCGGGTCCACCACCGCCGAGCCGTACAGGCTCGCGCCGTCCTTCGCGGCTTGCTCGGAGACCAGCCAGCCGCCCGCGACCTGGCGTTCGCCCTTCTTCCCGAGGACCACCAGCAGGCACTTCTCCCCCGCCGGGATCCCGGAGACGGAAGCGTTCACCCGCACCCAGCCGGCCGCGGGCACGATGCTGGCGATCAGCCGGGTCCGTCCGCTCGCGTCCGCGCCGGTGAGGACCTTCGAGCCGGGGACAGGAGCCGGACTGGACATGACCGGCGAGGGCGGCACCGCGACCGCGGTCCCAGAAGTGCTGCGCCCCACCAGCACTCCGATCCCGAGCGCCGCGAGCACCACTACCGCCGCCGCGGCGAGCGCGAGCATCCGGCCGCGGTCGAACTGGGCGTGGGACTCCGCGCGGATCCGGTCCACCGTCCGCTGCACGACTCCGTCCGCGCCGACCGGCGGACCTTCCAGCAGCGCTTCCGGCGGCAGCTCGCCGAGGAAGCTCTGCACCTCCCGCAGCGAGGCCGCCTCCGCCCGGCACCGTTCGCACTCGGCCAGGTGTGCCTCGATGTCGCGCCGTTCGCCCGACGCGAGCTGACCGGACAGGTATCCCGCCAGGTCGACGTGCTCGTCGGCAGTGTTCATCCGGCCACTCCTTCCGCTCGCCGGAACTGTTCCCGCAACGCCCGCAAGCCGTAGTACGAGCGCGATTTGACCGTTCCCGGGGGAATTCCGAGCCGCTCGGCCGCCTCGGCGACGCTGCAGCCGTGCAGGTACATCTGCTCCAGCACCTCGCGATGCTCGGCCGAAAGCCCGTCCAGGGCGGCCAGCACGACCATCGAGTCCACGACCTGATCGGCGTGGTCCGCCTCGACCGGCCCGCCGGACGCCGACTCGGCCACCTCCCGCGGCCGCGCTTCCTTCGCCCGGGCCCGGTCGATCACCAGGTTGCGGACGACGGTCAGCAGCCATCCGCGCACCGACCCGCGCCCATTGACGAGGCTGTCCGGACTGCGCCACGCGCGGACGAGCGCCTCCTGCACTACGTCCTCCGCGGCCGCCCGGTCGCTGAGCAGCCGGGTGGCGTACGCGAGCATCGCGCGCCCATGCTCCTCGAACAGCGCGCGAACCAGCGCTTCGTCCGCAACCGCCCGCCGGTGACGAGCCCTGAACCCGGCCATCCCCGGATCATCCTCCCGATCGGGCGCGTTGTCCCGCACCCGCTCTCACTCAACCGCATCCGGCTCGCCCTTCGGGACCCGCCCAGAGGCGTGGTTCCGCCGACACGATAGGGGAACAGGCCGCTGGCAAGCCCCGGACCTGGGCTAAGTTCGAAAACGATCCGGCCGGAAGGCTTGTTCACCAGGTCGGCGCACGCCGGTGCCGTGCACTGGGATCACCGTCCCGGCCGCCCGACCGTCCTGGAGCCGCCGGGAGCGCGGCGCACACCGCACTCCCGGCGGTTCCGGGTGTCATCGGCGTTCCCCGGCCGCGAGGCGGACGCTGGGCCGCGCTCCCGGCGGCGGGGCTCGCGGTCTCCACAAAGGACTCAAGCCGCGGCGGCGGCCAGCTCGGGCAGCGCTACGGAGCTGTCCGCGCCGTCCCGGCATCGCGCGATCGCCCCCAGCCCCCGGAAAACGGTTCCCTCCGGCCCGGCGGCTCTGGCAGGATCGGGAGCTGTGCGGCCGCCGACGATCGCGTGCGACGAGTCCGGCGCGGAAGGCGTCAATCTGATCGGCGCGAATACCGCGGTGTTCGCGCACGCCGCTGTCCGGCTCGAACCGGAGGAAGCCGCGGCATGCGTCGCGCGGCTGCGGGAGCTCATCGGTTCGCCGGCGCGCGAGTACAAGGCCAACCATCTGTTGCGCGCAAAACATCGCGACGCGCTGGAATGGCTGCTCACCGAACCGCTCGCGGACGCGGCCAGTGTGCTGCTTGTCGACAAAGCACTTTTCCTCGCGGGGAAGGTAGTCGACCTGCTGGTCGACCTCACCCCGTATCCGGAGTGCCTCCGCCGCCGCCCGGATGAGCGCGCCCGTACGCTGCACCGCGACGGTCCCGCGCGGCACGGTGCACGACGTTGGGCGGACTTCCTCCGTTCTTTCACCGGGCTGCTGCACACGTCGAACCGCCGGCTTCCGGTGACCACCCCCGACGAGTTCTTCGCGCAGACCGACGTCCTGGGCGACCTGACGCACGCCCGTGGACCTCTCACCGGCTTGCGGGACCAGTTGCTCGCCGACCCTGCCCTGGTCCCGCCGCTCGACCCGCTGATGCCCGCCCTCGCCGACACGATCGCGTTCTGGCGTCCGGAAAACGTCATTCACGACGAGCAGCCGTCGCTGACCCCGGCCCGGCTCGCGCACCTGCTCGAACCGGTGCCGCCGCTGCGGTTCGTGGACTCGCGGTCGGAGCCGAGGGTGCAGGTCGCCGACTTCCTGGCTGGCGTCGCGCGCAGGCTCACCGAGCAGACTCTGCACGGCGAAGGCGACCCCGAGCTGGTCAAGCTGTTGCGGCCGTATGTTCTTCCCGCGTCGATCTGGATCGGCGAACCAGCGGACTGACCGCCGGGCCGGGCGCGCTCACGAGTCCCGCGGGTCGACCAGGTGCATGGCGGCTTCCTCCGCGGAGGCCGCGCCGCCGTCGATGCCGATGTCGGTCGCGTGCAGTTCGGCGTCGGTGTCCGGGCCGAAGCCCTCGTTCGTGGCCACTAGACGGCCAGCGCGCGAGTCGCCGACTTCGTTGTCGAGCAGTTCGCCGTCCGTGTCGTCCGTGTCGCCGAGACCGTCGCCGCCGCCGGCCGCTACGTCGGGGAGTTCGCGGGACAGCCTGCCCGCCCAGCTTTCGCCCGCGGCTTCCTCGGCCGCGGTGGTGCCCCAGTCTCGAGTCGCGAGCGGACGTTCCGGCGGCGAGTAGCCCTCGTCGTACGGATCACCGTCCTCGAGGGTGTCTTCGGGGTCGAGCAGGCCGGTGTCGGCGTTGTCTTCGATGTCGTCGTCCACTGCCGCCTCCTTCCGCGTGCTCAGATTACTGCCGGCGGCTAGCCGGGCCGCCCACCCCGGGGTGGCGGAACGATGACCTGGTGGAGCGGTCCTGCGCTGATAGCCGTGTTCGCCGGTTTCGGGCTGGCGTTCGTGCTAGTCGTGCCGTCCACCGCGATCAGCTGCCGCAAGCGCGGGGCCTCGGGCGCTAGGGCGGTAGCCGACACTCGCGCGGCCGTGCGAACGCTGGCCGCCTCGTCAGGGTGATGTCGTTTTTTCGCGAGGTTTGGCCGGCTCGGCGCGGCAGACTGGTCGGCGTGTACCAAGAAACCGAACGCTGCGTGCGCGCGGTGCAATCGAAAGACGACCGGTTCGACGGGTGGTTCTTCACCGCGGTGCTGACCACGCGGATCTACTGCCGGCCCAGCTGTCCGGTGGTGCCGCCCAAGGTCGAGAACATGCGCTTCTACCCGAGCGCGGCCGCCGCGCAGGCGGCCGGTTTCCGGGCGTGCAAACGATGCCGGCCGGACGCGTCGCCGGGTTCGCCGCTGTGGAACGAACGCGCCGACGTCGTGGCACGAGCGATGCGGCTGATCGGCGACGGAGTGGTCGATCGGGAGGGCGTGCAGGGGCTGGCCGCGCGGCTCGGGTACAGCGTGCGGCAGGTGGAGCGTCAGGTGCAGGCGGAGCTGGGTGCCGGGCCGCTCGCGCTCGCCCGGGCGCAGCGGGCCGAAACAGCGCGGCTGCTGATCGAAACCACGACGATGGCGATGAGCGACATCGCTCATGCGGCAGGGTTTTCGAGCATCCGGACGTTCAACGAGACCGTGCGCGCGGTCTTCGCGCTGACGCCGAGCGAACTCCGGTCGCGCGTCCGCGGCGGCAAACGGACCAGCTCGCCCGGCGTGCTGACGCTGCGGCTCCCGTTCCGGCAGCCGTTATGTCCGGACAACCTGTTCGGCCACCTGATCGCGACCGCGGTGCCAGGCGTCGAGGAATGGCGGGACGGCGCCTACCGGCGCACCCTGCGGCTGCCGCACGGCCACGGCGTCGTGGCGCTGCGTCCTGAACCGGATCACGTCGCCTGCCGGCTGAGCCTCGCCGACCTGCGCGACCTGTCCGCCGCGATCAGTCGCTGCCGGTGGCTGCTGGACCTGGACGCCGACCCCGTCGCGGTCGACGAACAGCTCGCCGCCGACCCGACCCTCGCGCCGCTCGTCGCCGCCGCCCCTGGCCGCCGGGTCCCGCGCACGACCGACGCCGCCGAGTTCGCGGTACGAGCGGTCCTCGGCCAGCAGGTCTCGACCGCCGCCGCCCGCACTCACGCCGCTCGGCTCGTGCTCGCGCACGGCACGCCGATCGAGGACCGCGAAGGCGGGCTGACCCACCTCTTCCCGTCGCCGGAAGCGTTGGCGCAGCTGGATCCGGAAACGCTGGCCATGCCGAAGACCCGCCGCTCGACCCTGCTGGGCCTGGTCGCCGCTCTGGTCGCGGGCCAGGTCGATCTGACGGTCGGCGGCGATTGGGTCGAGGCCCGGGCGCAACTGGCCGCGCTGCCCGGGTTCGGGCCGTGGACGGTGGAATCGATCGCGATGCGCGCGCTCGGCGACCCGGACGCTTTCGTCGCGACCGATCTGGGGGTGAAGATCGCCTCCGAGCAACTCGGCCTGCCGACCAGCCCCGCCGCTCTGATCGCGCACGCGGGTCGGTGGCGGCCGTGGCGCGCCTACGCCGTGCAGCACCTGTGGGCGACTGGGGACCACCCGATCAACCGGATCCCGGCGGCGTCGGCATGACAGTGGTGCACACCGTCATCGACAGCCCGGAGGGGCCGTTGACCTTGCTGGCCCAGGACGGCGGGTTGGCGGGCTTGTACATCGGCGACGCGCTGTATCGGCCTCCGCAGACCGCGTTCGGGCCGCGGGACGACCGGCCGTTCGCCGAGGCCGCGCGGCAGCTGGGCGAGTACTTCGCCGGCGTGCGGCGGGAGTTCGATCTTCCCTTGGCGCTTCGGGGAACCTCCTTTCAGGTGACGGTGTGGCGAGCGCTGCTCCGGATCCCGTACGGGGAGACGACGACTTACCGCGAACTAGCGGAGTCGATCGGGCGACCCACGGCCGCCCGTGCGGTGGGGGCGGCGAACGGGCGGAATCCGATCGGGATCGTGGTGCCCTGCCATCGGGTGCTGGGCACTGACGGGACGCTGACCGGGTATGCGGCCGGCGTGGAGTGCAAGCGGCGGCTCTTGGAGCTGGAGAAGGTCGGGCGGTAGGTACGGCGCGCGGGTTCCCCGGGCTCCGGCGGCCAGTGCGCCGCGGGGCGGCGAACCCGCCCCGCACCTCTCCGCTCCCGGCCGATCGCTTACCGGTACCAGCCGTTCACCGTGCCGAAGTCCAGCGCTCCGGTTACCTCTCCGTACGTGCCTTGGTTCAGCAGCTCGGCGGCCGCGTGATGGGCCAGCGAGTACGCGGCCTGGGCGATCGCCGTTCCCACGCTCACCCGGCGCACCCCGGCCTCGGCCAGTTCGGCTACGGCGGGCGCACCCGGCCCCGCCATGGCGCTCACCGGGATCGGGGCTGCCTTCGAGAGTGCGGCCAGCACCTCCAGGTCCGCCAAGCCGGGCACGAAAATGCTGTCCGCGCCCGCCTCCGCATAGGTGTTCGCCCGAGTCACAACGTCCTCGTAGCGGCCTTCCGGCTCGCCGACGCCGAACAGGTACACGTCGGTCCGGGCGTTGACCCACAGGTCCGCCAGGCCGGCCGACGCGGCGGCGGCGCGGGCGGCTCGCAGGCGTTCTGCCTGCTCATCGGGAGTGAACAGGGTGAGGGTGCCTGCTCGGGAGTCCTCCAGGTTCACGCCTACCGCGCCGACCGCGACGACGCCGGCGACGGTTTCGGCCACTGCGGCCGGTTCTGGGCCGTAGCCGCCTTCCACGTCGGCGGTCACCGGGACTTCTACCGCTGCGGCGATCTGGGCGATGACCTCGAGCATTTCCGCGCGGGTCAGGTGCTGGCCGTCGCCGCGGGCCAGCGCCCAGGAGACGCCTCCGCTGGTGGTGGCGACGGCCGGGGCGCCGGCCCGTTCGATCGCCACGGCGCTGCCCGCGTCCCAGGCGTTCGGGAGCACCAGAACGCCGTCCGAGTGCTGGTCGCGAAAGAGCTTTGCCTTGTCCTGCAACGAAGTCATGTGGGTTTCTCCCCAGTCGACGGCCCCGGGCGGGGCGACTGCGGAGGAACGTATCAGCGGGCACCGACAAAAACGGGGCCGCGAAGTCAGGGCAGGTCGAAGCCCAGTTCGCGGGCGGCGTCGACAGGGGTCGGCTGCGCCCAGCGGCGGGCGACGGCCTCGTGTGTGGACAGCGAACGCAGCTCGGCGCGGTCCAGGTAGAGGATGCCGTGCAGGTGATCGGTTTCGTGCTGGATGATCCGAGCTGGCCAGCCGGAGAGTTCCTCGTCCAGGACGGCCCCGGTTTCGTCGGCACCGCGGAGCTGGACGCGCAACGGGCGCGCGACGACCGCTTGCCAGCCGTGCACGCTGAGGCAGCCTTCGAAGAAAGCGGCGGTTTCCTCGCCCACTCGGGTGTACGCCGGGTTCACCAGCACACGAAACGGCAGTGGCGCGATGCCCCGGGCGGCGAGGGTGGATTCCGGGACGCCGGGGCGTTCGCGGGCGCCGTCTTCGACCACGGCGATCCGGACGGACAGACCGATCTGCGGCGCGGCCAGGCCGACGCCGGGGGCGGCGTGCATGGTCGCCTTCATCCCTTCGATCAACGCGGACAGCGCGGCATCGCTGAGTTCGCCGTCGTACGGCTTCGCGGCAGCGCGCAGCACCGGGTCGCCTGCCTGCACGATCGGCCACGGCAGGGGCTGGGCGAGCAGCTTTTCGACCTCTTCGGCGAGCACGGCGAACCCCTTTCCGACCGAACAACGGGACTATCGGCATGATCGCACTCGCGCGGAGCACGACACTCGCCCGGGGATCAGGCAAAGTGGCAGCCGTGGCCTACGACGTGAACGCGATCCGCAAGCACTTCCCCGCGCTAGAGGGCGGAGCTGCCCACTTCGACGGACCGGGTGGTTCCCAAGTCCCCGACGTAGTCGGCGAAGCAGTGTCGTCGACGCTGTGTGCCGCCATATCGAACCGTGGCGTTGTCACTGCCGCAGAGCGGCGCGCGGACGGCGTCGTGCGCGAAGCGCGCCAAGCGGTGGCAGACCTGCTCGGCGCGCGTCCGGAGGGCGTGGTGTTCGGCCGGAGCATGACGCAGCTGACGTACGACTTCTCCCGGACGCTCGCGAAGGACTGGGGACCGGGCGACGAGATCGTCGTAACGCGGCTGGATCACGACGCCAACATCCGGCCCTGGGTACAGGCCGCAGAGGCACGCGGCGCGACTGTGCGCTGGGCCGACTTCGACCCGGCGACCGGCGAGCTGTCGACAGCTTCTCTCACTTCGCTGCTGACGGACCGGACGCGGCTGGTCGCGGTGACCGCGGCGGGCAACTTGCTCGGCACGCGTCCCGACATCCCGGCGATCACGGCGGCGGTCCGCGAAGCGGGCGCGCTCAGCTACGTGGACGGCGTGCACCTCACGCCGCACTCTCCGGTGGACATCGCCGCATTGGGAGCTGACTTCTACGTCTGTTCGCCGTACAAGTTCCTCGGGCCGCATCTTGGGCTCCTCGCCGCCGCACCGGAACTGTTGGAGACGCTGCGGCCGGACAAGCTGCTGCCTTCCAGCAACGCGGTACCGGAGCGGTTCGAGCTGGGCACGTTGCCGTACGAGCTGCTCGCGGGCACGACAGCGGCTATCGACTTCCTCGCCGGCCTGGTACCCAGTGAGGGCACGCGGCGAGAACGGCTGCGTACGTCGCTCGAAGCACTCGAAGCGCACGAAGACGCACTGCTGCGACGGCTGGACGACGGACTGGCCGCGCTGCCGCGCGTCGTGCGGTACGGCTCGCCACAGCGGCGGCGTACGCCTACTGTCCTCTTCTCGGTCACGGGCAGCACGCCGCAGGCCGTGTACGAGCACCTTGCATCGCGAGGCGTCAACGCGCCGGCGGCGACGTTCTATGCGATCGAGTGTTCTCGGCACCTCGGCCTCGGCGAGGCTGGTGCCGTACGCGCGGGCATCGCGCCGTACACAACCGCAGCAGAGGTCGATTTGCTGCTCAACGCCGTTACGGAGCTGTGAATGAGTATCGAGACCACGGTCGACGGGCAGGTCACTACTGTCACCATCAACCGGCCCGAGAAGCGCAACGCGCTCTCGAAAGGGATGTACCTCGCTCTCGCCGAAGCCTTCAACACGGTCAGCACTCCGATCGTCGTCCTTACTGGGTCGGGCGGCGCGTTCACCGCGGGCAACGACCTCGGCGACTTCCTCGCGCACGAAGCAGGCGACCGGCAGAAGACGCCCGCGCGGATCTTTCAGGAGGCGCTGCTCGCGACGCGGGCTGTCGTGCTGGCGTCGGTCGACGGTCCGGCTGTCGGGATCGGCGCGACCCTGCTGCTGCACTGCGATCTCGTCTACGCGACAGAACGCAGCTACTTGCAGTTCCCGTTCGTGCCGTTGGGGCTTGTGCCGGAGTTCGGCAGCAGCTACGCACTGCCGCGTCGAGTGGGCCCTCAGCGCGCGACGGAGCTACTGCTGTTCGGTGAACGACTGCCTGCGGCCGAAGCCGCGCAGCTGGGGTTGGTCAACGAAGTGCTCGAAGACTCGACGGCGCTCCGCAAGCGAGTGCCGGAACGCGCAGCGACCCTCGCGACCCGGTCTATGCGAGCGTTGCAGGCGACGCGCGCGCTGTTGCACGACCGCACGGACACGAGCGTCGAAGCGCGGATGGACTCCGAGACCGCGCACTTCGGCGAACTGCTGCACGATCCGGACACGGTAGCGACATTGCGCGCGAAGCTCAGCCGCTAGCGACGACGCCCCTTCTCGACCGCGGTGTCGAGCAGCGGGCCCAGTTCGGTGACGACTGTGTCGAGAGCCGAAACATCGCGCTGGGCCCGCGCCAGCACCACGGCTCCTTCGAGCGCACTGATCATCACCACTGCCAGCGAAACAGCACGCGCGGCGGGCACACCCATCTGCTCGAGCGCTGTGACGATGGGCTTTCGCCACAGCAGGAACGCGTCGTTCGCGCGCTCCCGCAACAGGTCTGCCGGACTGTCGGTGACGGCGGCTACCAGCGGGCAGCCGCCCTCGAAGCCGATGTCGAGGAATTCCGCCCGCCACTGTTCGACTATCGCCGCGAAGAACGCAGACGGCGACGGCTCGGCAAGCGAGCCCAGTGCGCGCGCGACGCGACGTGCGGCGTAACGGCCAGCCCAGTCGATGGCTTCTCCGAACAGCTGCTCCTTACCGCCCGGGAAGTAGTGCTGCAGCGACCCCCGCGGCGCTTCGGCATGTGCCACCACTTCGCGCATACCGGTGCCGCTCAGACCTCGCATACGCAGCAGCTGCGCAGCGCTGATGACCATCCGGTCGCGCGCCGGCCGTTCCGCCATCGAGAGCCTCCTTCGTGACCGTCAGCTCGAACTCATTCTCCCCGCCGTACCCGGGAGCGAAGCGGAACCCGCACGCCCGCAGCAGTCCTTCCGCTGCGACGTTGCCCTCCTGCACGGTGGCGTGCAGTGTCCAGCCGAGCCACCGTTCGCCGCCGGTGACCAGGCCGACCAGGCCGCGCGCGATCCCCCGCCGCTGCCATCCGTCGGCGACGAGCAACCCCAGCTCGACGCGGCGCTCGTCGTCCGGGACCGCGTTCAGCAGCCCGGCCGGAACGCCGGACGCCTCCGCGACCAGCGAGGTGCCGGCGAGGAGAAACCGCCCGTATCGGGCCAGGATCTCGTCCGGCTCGAACGCGCGGCCGAGGGTGAACCGGCGACGCAGCGACTCCGGCGAGGAAGCCCGGACCAGCTCGGCCACCGAGCCGGCGGTGGCCGGCCTGATCGCTGTTATGACAGTCGTCATAACAGCAGGGTGGCACAGCCCGCGTGCTATGACAAGCGTCATGGCCGAGGTCACGCTGCCGGCACGGCCTCCGCCGCCCACCGGGACCCCGAGCGGCGGACCGCCACCGGTTTCGCGCAAGCGGAATTCACCGTTCGTATCCGCGATACCCCATCGGCGGTAATTCCACCGATTAATCGGGCGGCGACCACGATCCGTGTCCGCCGGGCCTCTTCGGGTGAAAACGGTTCCCGATACCTTCGCAGACCGCCGATTCTTCCCTATATTTTCCCCGGACGCTCCGGCCTGCGCAGCAAAGGGGACACGGTCATGACCCAGTCGATCGAGGTTTCGACGAAAGAATTCGTCCTCGACTGGACGATGCAGGGCGCGGAGGGCGGCCGCGTACGGTTCACTCTCTCCGGCCAGGTCAGCCTGCTCGACGACAAGCGATTCTACAAGGTCGACGGGGTGCTTTACATCGCCGAGGGCAGCGCGTACTGCCAGGAGATCGGGAACCCGCGGCTGCACGTGCGGCGCAACGGGGTCGAGGAGACCGGGCGGCAATGGGGCTGGGAACCGATCAGTTCCCGCAAGAGCGCGAACCGGCTCTGCACAATGGACGGCTATTTCGTGCGCACCGGGTACTGGGCGCCCGCGGACCGCAGCATCCAGCTCGGAATCGTCGCCGAACACGGGATCACCCGGCGACGTTCGCACAGTGCCACCACGACCATCCGGCTGATTCCCTGAACAATTTTCCGGAAACCGCGTTTCAGCGGGTTCGCGGGCACCGGCCGGAATGAGTTTTCCGATCCGCCGTGAGCCCGCCGAGCCGAAGCCCCGTCCACCGGGCACTCAACCGCCGACAGCCCGCTCCGCCGTCGACCGAGAGGACCCGCCACCGCCTGCCGACGAGAACCCGACCGGTCGGGATCCGCGCTCCATCGGCACCGAGCCGTCCGAAGACCAAGGCCCGCAACCGATCCACCGCATCCTTCCGGCGCGGATCGACCCTAGCCCCATTGGCCTGGACCACTCGTCGCCCGGGCCGGACCCTCGCCGCTATCTGTCACCCAAACGGGTAGTCGACCGCCGCCGAAGTAACCAGAAACACACCGAATCCCCAGGAAAAGAGGGAAAAACGTAGTCCGGGACACAGCGTTCCCGGGCGCAGCGGAGGACCATGGGAGCCATGCGGAACAAGACAAGGGCAGGCAGACCACCACACCCCAGCAAACGATTGCTCCGACGGTTCGGCGCCGTACGCAACCCGCTCGTCCGCCGATCGGATCGGATCGAGGGCATCCTCGTCGCCATCTTCGCGCTGATCGCCTTGATCGCGGTCCCGTTCGCGATGACGATCGGCAGTGCGGACATTTCTTCCGAAACCGCCGCATCGGACGCGCAGCTGCAGTCCCGGCATCAGGTGACCGCCACCGTGCTCGCCACCGCCGCTCAGCCCGCCGCGTCGGTCGGCGACAGCGCGCCGATCGCCAACACCGCTCGCGTGAACGCCGTCTGGCAGCCGCCGCACAGCGCGCAGCGCACCGGCGTCATCACGGTGCCGAGCGCGTCCGCGGTCGAAGGCGCGACCACGGACATCTGGCTGGACGACTCGGGCAAGCAGACCACCGCTCCGCTCACGCACGCGGACGCGGTCACCAACGGTGTTCTCGTCGCCGCCTTCAGCTGGCTCTGCGCGGCCGGAGTACTGGCCGGCGCGTTCTGGATCGCCCGCCGGGTGCTGGACCGCCGCCGCGCGGCGCGCTGGGCCGAGGACTGGGCGCAGTTCGCCGGCCCGGAGGCAGTCCGCTAGCTCCCCTGCTGCCTCCGGGCCCGCGCTCGGCGGACCGAACGGGGCGACACCCCCAGCGTCGCCCCGGGCCGGTACTACGCCTTCCGCACTGCCCCGGTCTACCGAATTAGCCACCAGCTAACTCGGCTGCGCACAGTCTTGTGGAACCCTCCGGCGATTGTCAACTCTGAGCTAATCTGAGATAGTCGAGTTAGCTGAGAGCGATCAGCTGCATACCGGAGGGGCGAAGCAGCATGTCCGAAGACACCCGGCCCACGCTGGCTTCCAGACTCGACGACCTGTTCCGCACCGTGCGCCCGCAGGGCAAGCACTGGACGAACGCCGAGGTGGCAGCCGAGCTGAAACGGGTATCGCCGGAGCTGAAGGTCGGCGGCGTGTACCTGTCGCAGCTGCGCACCGGCAAGCGCACCAACCCGTCCCAGGAGCTGCTGGCCGCGCTGGCGAAGTTCTTCGGCGTGTCCGTCGCCTACTTCTTCGACGAGGAAGTCGCCGGGTCGGTGCTGGCCGAACTGGCCGCGGTCGAGGCGATGCGCCAGGCGGGCGTCCGCGCGGTCGCGATGCGCGCGGCCGGAATGCGGGAAGAGAACCTCCAGGCGATCACCACGATCATGGACCAGTACCGCAAGATGCAGGGCCTGCCGCCGGTCAGCGACGAAGCCTCGCAGTGACCGGGCCGGACGCGCCCCGGCGCGAACAACTGGGTCCGCAGCGGCGCGAGCAGCTGCGGCGGATGCGGGACGAGGGGGCTCGGCGGATCGCCGAGCTGGGACTGCCGGCCAAGTACGACCTGGCCACGCTGTGTGCGCGGCTCGGGGAGATCCGGGATCGGCCGATCACTTTGGTGCCGTTGCCGATGCCCGCGTCGCATCCGTGCGGAATGTGGGTGGCGGCCCGGGGCGAGGACCTGATCTTCTTCGACGCCAACACAACCGGCGCGCACCAGGAGCACATTATCTTGCATGAGCTTGGGCACATCATCTGCTGCCATCGCGGGTCCGGGCTGCTGGACGACGAGAGCGCCCGGTCGCTGTTCCCCAATCTGGATCCGGACATCGTCCGGGACATGCTGATGCGGGCCACCTACGACGACGCGCAGGAGCAGGAGGCGGAGATCATCGCGTTTCTGCTTTCCGAGCGGATGGGGCCGGTCGCCGAGGCCGTCGAGGATCGGCCAGCGGACGGAGAGAAGCCGATGGATCGGATCGAACGGACGTTGCTGTAAGGCTTGAGTCGGCCGGCAGCGAGAATGGTGCTACCCGCTTTCTCCGGTGATCGGCTCGGTTGGCTGCTGGATCTCGAATACCGGGTGGTCACCCGGGTCAGGGAGCGAACGAAAACATCGCTCCACGGCGCGCCCGGCGACTTTGCGGTAAGCGTCGATGATCTCGGCTCGTTGGTTGACCGGCACCTCGCGGGCTTGGAAGCGCACTGGCGGCTGGTGACCGAGCAGTTCGCCCCCGCCTGCGGCACGCAGGTTCCGCACCCAGTCGGACACTCCGTAGGGTGCCACCAGGTAGCGACGCGATCCCACTTGAACGGGGATGATCGGGACGCGTTCTGGCACCCCGGTGCGGCGGCCGGTAACGGTCAGCTGCTCGACGCCGCCGATTTTGAGCTTGCCGGCGACCGGGTTGACCACGCGCCGGGTGAACCCCGGCGGTTTCAGATATGCCATTGCCTCGCCTCTCGTTGCGGTTTGGTCGTTTCACGTCTTCGCGGTCGCCGGCCAGGGGCGTAGGTCCGCGCACTTCCCGTCCCACGGTCTCCTGGTGCGAGGGAGCCAATCGCGAGCACCGGAGCCAATGACCAGCAGCGACGAGAGGACGTCGTCGTACCCGGCGTCGATGCCGGGCAGACCCGGATTCCGTCCCGAACTACGCCCCGCCGACGGGGGTGCCTTCCAAATGCTTCTTCAGGCTCGCCCAGGTCCGCCGCTCCTGGCGCACTCCCAGCCAGGTGATCAGCGGCCCCGCCAATCGGATGACGCCCTTCGGCCGCACCTGGCCGGACCACCGCATGCGGGTGCCTGTCCCGGCTGGCTCGAACGTCAGCGTGTAGTCGATCTCGGCCTGCTTCATCGTGGTGGACGAGGCGAGCGTCTTCGGCCGGTCGTAGTCCTGATACTCGATGAGCAGGTCAGCGGTCCGTCCCGCCGACCGCACTGCCGATCTGAACCGGGTTCCCTTGCCGATCGGCCCGGCGGTGGCCTTCTCGGCGCGCACCATGGCGGGGTTGTACCGCGGTTCGTTGGTCTGGTCGGCGACGTAGTCGAACACCACGTCCACGGGACGACCGATCGTGATCTCGCCCTTGAATCTCGCCATCTCGATCCTCCAGGGAACGACGCCGCCTCTGGCGACCAGCAGACGGCAGACCTCCGCGCAGGACCAGAGCACTTCGGCCGTCGCCCAAGGGACGTCTGCCAGCTCACGACCAGAATGCGCGCCTCGGTCGGGCAGCGTCGGCGGAATGCGGTCGGAGCAAGCGAGGACGGCTACCCGCGGGTCAGGGCCGCCAGTTCGTTCTTGACGGTGGTCGCGGCGTAGTGCAGTTGGTCTTTCCGGTGTTCCGCGGTGATGAAGAAGCGCAGCCTGGTTTGTTCTTCGGCCACTGCTGGGTAGAGGATGGGGTCCACCACGATGCCGCGCTCGTAGAGTCTGGTCGCCAGTTTGAGAGTGGTGGTGGAGTCGCCCACGACGACCGGGACGACCGGGGTGCCCGCCGCGGATCCGGTGGCCAGCCCCGCGGTGGCCGCCAGTTTCAGGAACAGCTCCGAGTTTTCCCGCAGTCTGGTCAGTCGTTCCGGTTCCGCTTGCAGCAGTTTGAGCGCGGCCAAGGACGCCGCCGCATTGGCCGGAGTGATTCCTACGCTGTAGACGAAGCCGGACAGGGAGTAGCGCAGCCAGCGGATGGCGCCTGCCGATCCGGCCAGGTAACCGCCGCAGCCGGCCAGGGATTTGGACAGGGTGCCCATCCACAGGTCCACGCCGGACCGGTCTACCGCGAAGTGGTCGCCGATTCCGGCGCCCCGGGGCCCCAGGGTGCCGATGCTGTGCGCCTCGTCGACCATCAGCAGGGCGCCGTAGCGCCGCTTCAGCTCGATCAGGCTCGGCAGGTCCGCCAGGTCGCCGTCCATGCTGTACACGCCTTCCACGACGATCAGCACTCGGCGAAACCTCGACCGGGACCTGCGCAAGATGTCTTCCAGCCGGGTCATGTCGTTGTGCGGGAACGGCTGACGAGTGGCGCCGGACAGCGCGCAGCCTTGCAGGATGCTGTCGTGCGCCAGCGAATCGTGCACGATCAGGTCGCCGGGGCCGACCAGATGGCCGATCGCGCACACGTTGGTCGCGTGGCCGCTCACCAGGACCAGGCAGTCGTCGGTGCCCAGAAACGCGGCCAGCTGGGTTTCCAGCTCCCGCGACAAGTCGCGGTCGCCGGCCAGCAGCCGGCTGCCGGACACCGACGTGCCGTAGCGGTCCACGGCTTCGTGCACCGCGCTGGTCACCGCGGGGTGGCCGGCCAGACCCAGGTAGTTGTAGCTGGAGAACGAGAGGTACTCGCGGCCGGCGACGGAGGTCGTGGCGTCCATCCGGCCCTCGTGCTTGCGGAAGTACGGGTTGGGGACGCCCAGCTCGTCGAACTGGCGGAGGCGGGCGTCGATGGCGGCGGCTTCCGGGAACTCCTCGATCGCGGCACTCGCGGGGTCCCATTGGGGCGCGGCCGGAGCGGCAGCGGGGACAACCGGAAGCAGGTCGGCGGCTGGGGCCAGCAGGGCGGCGACCCGGCCGACGGTGATCTCCCGTTCCTGCTCGATGTCCACCGACACGCCAGGAAAGCGTTTGCGCAGCCGTGCTTCCAGTTCGGTCAGCATCAGCGAGTCGAAGCCGAGGTCGTCCACCAGCAGCTGCCCGGCGGACAGCTCGCTGACCGGGAACGCGGTCGTCCGGGCGACCTCTTCCAGCACGACAGCCAGCCCGTCCCGCGCCGACGACGTCTCCTCGTCCGCTTCCGCTGCCGGGGCCTGGCCGGTCCCGAGCGGGGCCAGCGCCTGGGCTTGCGCGAGCTTCTTGTCGTCCACCACCCAGTGGCGGCGCGGGCTGAGCGGGCTCGGCGGCAGCGTGCAGAGCGGCAGGCCGGCCGCCGACGGCCGCAGTCCGGCACCGGTCACCGCGCGGGCGGCCAGGTCGACCGGCTCGCCGTCCTCGACCCGCTCCTCCCCTGGCGCGACGACGCCAGCGAAGACACCCGGCACCAGTTCGCCGGTCTGGCCGGATTCCAGGACGACGGACGCGGTGCCGAGCTTCGCCGCCGCGTCGGCGACGCTGTCCGCCGCCACGGCCAGGCGCTCCGGAAACAACGTGCGCCGGGCGAGCGTTCCGGCTACCGCGGCCAGAGGCGGGTTCTCGCTGGCCAGCGTCTCGGCCATCTCGCGAGCGTGCCGCGCCAGACCCGCACGGTCGCGAGCAGTGAGCAGCAGCAAGCGCGGGCTCTCTGCCGCCTCGGCCGCCAGCTCCTCCGCTTCGACGACCACGTGCACGTTCGAGCCGCCGAAGCCGAAGGCGCTCACACCGGCTCGGCGCGGTCCGTCGCCGCCCCAGGGCGTGAGCCGGTCGACGACTCGGAGTCCGGCTTCGTCCAGTACCAGATGCCCGGCTTGGGCGAAGTCCGGCTGCGGGAGAATTTGTCCCTTGTGGACGGACAAAATAGACTTGATCAGTCCGGCGATACCAGCAGTGCCAAGGGAATGCCCGACCACGGACTTCACCGCGCCCAGGTAGGCCGGCCGATCCGCACCACGGCGCAGCTCCGCCAGCGCACTCAGCTCGACGTCGTCGCCGACCGCGGTCGCGGTGCCGTGCGCTTCCAGATAGCCGACTGAACCCGGGTCCACGCCGGCGTCCGCATAAGCCCGCCGCAGGGCGAGCAGCTGGCCCTCCCGCTGCGGCATCATGCCGCCTTTGACCGTGCCGTCGTTGGACAGTCCGACTCCGCGGATCACCGCGTACACGCGGTCTCCGGCGGCACGGGCGTCCGCGAGCGGGCGCAGCACCAGGACACCGGCCCCTTCGCCCAGCACGAAACCGTCGGCGCGACGGTCGAACGGGCGGCATTCGCCGGTGCGCGAGATCGCGCCGATCCGGCACAGGCCGACGAACAGGTCCGGCTCCAGGATCAGCTGCGCGCCGCCCGCGACGGCGATCTTGCAGCGGCCGGCGCGCAGCGCGAACACCGCGTTGGCCACCGCGGTGAGGCCACCGGAGCAAGCCGAGTCCAGCGCGTAGCTCTCGCCGTGCAGGTCGAAAACGTTGCTGATCGAGCTCGGGCCCATGTTGAGCAGCAGGCCGGCCATCGCGGTGGCGTGCAGGCTGCCCACCGCGGAGGCGGTCCCTGCCATCGCCGGGTCGCCCGGGCGGCCGAACTCGCCGCCGATCAGCTGGCGCAGCCGCAGGTGCAGCGTGCTCATCCCGCGGTAGCCGCTCTCGCTCAGCGACATCATCACCGACGTGTCGTCGCGGTCGAAGCCCTCGGCCTCCCAGCCCGCGTCTTGCAGCGCCTCGCGGGTCAGGTCGACCAGCAGCCGGTGCTGCGGGTCGAGCGATTTCGCCCGCCGCGGCGGAATCTTGTAGTGGCCGGCGTCGAACTGTTCGACCTCGTCGAGCAGCGCCATCCGGTCCGAGTAGACGCCCGAGCTGTCCCGGAAGTCCTCGGTGTAGAACGCGTCGCGCCGCCAGCGCGAATCCGGCACCCGCCGAAACTGCGGCTTCGGCTCGCTCAGCAGGCTCCAGTACTCGTTGACGTTGCGGGCCCCGGGAAAACGGCACCCCATTCCGACAACGGCGATGTCCTGGCTATTTTCGGATTTTTCCCACCCTGATCCCGCAGACGCCATGATGTGACTTCCTCGCGCCGATCCCCACCAGTCGGCCCCGAGATTGCCCGGTTCCGCCGGGTTTTTCAAGCGGTTCCGAAAATCCGAACGGAAAGGCGGAAAAAAATCAACCGACAGTAGCGGCGCGATCACGCCACCACGCGACGGTCGCCGCCGCCTGCTCCTTCTCCGATGTCGGAGCGATCCGGAGAATCTCTTGTGCCGCATGAGAATCCAGCACGAATGGCCGGTCGAACTGGTACCGGACCTCGTGCAGCTCGCGCAGCAGCGGAGACACGAATCCGGCCACTCGCAGTAACGCCGGAGAAAGGCGCTGCACCCCGACTGGCGCGACTCCGGCCGCCTCGCACAACAGCGCGACCATCACGCGGGCGGAGCGCGGTGCGCCGGTCGGCACGTGCCACGCGGCACCCCAGGTCTTTTCCTCCCGGGCCACCGCGACCAGCGTGCGCGCGACGTCCGGAAGGTAGGTCCAGCTGTGCGGCGCGTCCGGATCTCCCAGCACTTGCACCTTTCGCCCCTGCAGCACCGCGGGCACCACGCGGGCGGCCAGATGCCCGCCGTCGGTCACCCCCGGACCGAAGAAATCGGAGGCGCGCACCTCCACCGCACGAATGCGGCCTTCGGCGTGCAGTTCGAGCAGCTGCTGGGACAACAGCGCGCGGATCCGCCCCTTGGTCCCGGTCGCGGCCAGCGGCAGGTCCTCGGTGATCGGCCCGTCGACCGGGCCGTAGCCGTAGAGATTTCCGAGCGACACCAGGAGTGCGCCGGTCTGCTCCGCGGCCGCGCAGATCGCGGCTTGCAGCGGCGGCCAGTCCCGCGCCCACAGGTGATACGGCGGGCTCGCGCAGCTGTAGATCGCGGTCGCGCCTTCGGCAGCGGCGGCGAGCGCGGCGCTGTCCGTCGCGTCGAGCACGACGTGCTCCAGACCGGATTCTTCTTCGCGAGGCGAGCGGCCGATCACCCGCACCCGCTCGCCTTGGCCGGCTAGCAGCCGTGCGGTGGCCGCGCCGGCCGGCCCGAACCCGATCACCACGTGCAGACCCATAGCCGACACCCTAGCCACCTCCGCGGCCCGGCTCCGCAGTTCTCCTCGCAGACATCCACCGTTCATTTACCGGCCACTGTCCACTGGCCTGGACCAGTTCGGCGAGACCACCCCTTGACACTGAGTTCACCCAGGCCAGGACCTGTTTTCCGGCTCTAGGCGAGTACCGTGCGGTGGTGTATGGTCGCGCAACGTGGGCAGTTTCCGTTTGCTGTCCCATCGGGGGCAGTGACCGCACTACAGGGGCCGCGAATTGGACGCATTAAGGACCACGCTGTTCGCGCTGTCGGCGGCCTCCTCCTATACCGCGTTGTTGTACAAGCTCTTCTCCATGCGGCGCTCTTGGCGCGATCCGGCGTACATCGCGCTCATGACGACGCTGATCCTGCAATGCGTCACGTTCACATTCGGCGCGCTGTCCCCGAACCTCGGTTCGCTGTTCGGCGTGCCCAATCTGGCGATCCTGCTGTTGCATTTGGCGGCGGTGGCGTACTGCATCAGCGCGCAGCTGCTGCTGATGCTGTGGGCCAACCCGCTGAAAGAAATCCGCGCCCGGATCCGAGCCTGGATCCTGTCCGGGGCGGCCTTGTTCGTCGTGCTCACCGCGCTGTTCTTCATCAGCAACCGGAACGGCACGCCGGCTTCGGCGTACGCGTTCGGCAGCCGCGAGCCGCTGATCCTCACCTACCTGCTGCTTTTCATCATTTCCCAAGCGGTCCCGTGCGTCACCATCTACCGGCAATGCCTGCCCTACGCGCGCAGCACCTCCCGGGCGTGGCTTCGCCGGACGCTGCGGACGCTCGCCGTCGGCGCGGTCGTGCTGTTCTGCTACTGCGCCACGCGCACGGTCAACATCCTGAGCCCGGCGTTCGGCTGGCACCTCGGCAAGTGGGCGATCCTGCCGTCGGTGTTCAGCACCGCGGGAATCGTGATGGTGTCCTTCGGGCTGACCATGCCGTCGTGGGGCGAGCACGTGTCCGCGGTCGCCCGATGGCGGCGCAACTACAGCTCTTATCGCGCGCTCTACCCGCTGTGGCACTCGCTGTACCAGTCCTCACCGGGCATCGCGCTGGAACCGCCGTCCGCCGGCGAGCGCGACCGGCACTGGTCGGACCTGCACTACCGGCTGCACCGCCGCGTGATCGAGATCCGCGACGGCTGGCGCGCGCTGCGCCCGTACATGGACCGCGCCGACGGCGCCGAGCCGGGCAATGACCAGGCGGCAGCCGAGGCACGCAAGATCCGGCAGGCGCTGGCCGCGAAGACCTCCGGCGTCGCCCCGGCGGAAAGCCGGGACAACAGCGCGTTCGACGACCACAACGCTCAGACGTTCGCCGCCGAAGTCGCCTGGCTGACCCAGGTCTCCGAGGCTTACGGCCGGCTCGGCTGAGGCGGATCGGCCAGCAGCGTCTCGCCCTTGACCAGCCAGGCGAAGCCGAACGCGATCACCGCGAGCGACTCCAGCCAGACCGTCGGGTGCAAGGACACCGTCGCCGCGTTGAAGAACGCCGCGTTGATGACGAGCAGTGCGAGCGACACGAGCATCACCACGCCGCAAACGCGGTAAACGACGTTGCGCGAACGCTTGCGCGGGCTCGGCGTGCCGTCGGTCTTCGTGAACAGGAACAGGCAGAAGAACGCCAGGGTGAGGAAGAAGATCCCGGCGAACACGAGGTGCGCGACGCCGATGGCGTGCTCGACGGGAGTCGGCGCGGTCGGACTGGTCGGGAACAACGCGACGCCGATGCCGGCGACTCCGGCGACATTGGCCGCGATGTCGTCGATCCGCCCGTAGCCGCGGTAGGCGATCAAGAAGACGCCGATCGCGCACAGCGTGCCGACGAAGACGTTGCGGAGATCGCTGTAGTAGTAACCGCTCAGCGAGCCGAGCAGGCCGCCGCCATCCACGATCTCCTTGCCGACGATCACCACGATCGGCAACGAAATGCCGAGCACGCCGATCGCGCGGCGGAGGAACAGGTAAGAGCGCACGAACGTGTCCACGGCACGGCCTCCCGAAGTCGTGCACTCTTTGTACCTGCCCGGTCACTCCCGCACCGGCTCAGCGGAGAAGTTCGTCCAGTTCGGCCAGCAGTTTCGCCTTCGGGCGCGCGCCGACGAACGAGCCGACCGGACGGCCGTCGCGAAACAGCATCAGCGTCGGCAGCGCCATCACCTGGTACGCGCGCATGGTTTCCGGGTTTTCGTCCGTGTTGACCACGCGGACGGTGAGGCCGGGCCGTTCGGCGGAGACCTCGGCGAGCACCGGCGCGATCATCCGGCACGGCGGGCACCAGTCGGCGGTGAAGTCGACCAGGACCGGCTGGTCGTGCTCCAGCACTTCGGCGGCGAAGGTGGCATCAGTCGTCATCGGGGCTCCTCGGGTCGGGTCCGGCGCAGGTGTCGGCCGGGTGCGCGGTGGCGGCGGCGAGTTTGTCCAGCAACGCGGAGCGGACCTCGGCGAGGTCCCGCATGCAAGCCTCGACCTCGGCGAGCTTGCGCCGGTACACGTCGACCGACGCCTCGCACGCGTCGCCGGCTTCGTGCCCGGTCCGGAGACAGTCGACGAACGGCCGGGTGTCGTCGAGGCTGAAGCCGACCGTGCGCAGGGTCTGGATCTCGGTGACCAGGCGAAGGTCGTTCTCGTCGTACTCGCGGTAGCCGTTCGCGGCGCGCGCCGCCGGGAGCAGGCCCTGCGCCTCGTAGAAGCGCAGGGCCCGGGTGGTCGTTCCAGTCCGCTTGGCCAATTCGCCGATCCGCATGTCCCGACGCTAAACCTTCTCGCTGACGTCAAGGCAAGGCGTGCGCACGCGGCTGCGGATATTCGCGGAACTTGACCGCGTTCGCCCCGCGATTGCCCAGGTACTCCCAGATCCGGCGGCCGATCGGGCCGGTCAGCGAGCGGTACATCCGGTTCCGCTTGCGGAGCGACTCGGCGGTGGCCGGCACGAGGAAGTCGCCCGAACCGGCGCCGTTCTTCTGCCCGACGCGTGCGGCCTTGCGCAGCCGCTGCTCATAGCGGGCGAAGGCGGTCACGTGGTCGCCGCCGGCGGCGGTCAGCTCGCCGGCCAGGATCTGCGCGCCCATCATCGCCAAGCCGGTGCCCGATCCGCCCGGCCCGGCGCACCACGCCGCGTCGCCGAGCAGCACGACCCGGCCGCGGGACCAGCTGTCGAGCTTGATCTGGCCGACGGTGTCGAAGTACAGATCGGGCGCGTCCGCGACGGCGGCCAGCAGCCGCGGCAGTTCCCAGCCGGCGTTGGCGAAGACCGCGGTCACGATGTCCTTCTGCCGGGCCAGGTCCGGCCGGCCGTAGCCGTCCGGGTCGCCGCGGAAGGCGAGGCCGACGGCGACCGCGTCCGGGTCGCGGTGATTGCTGATGATCGCGCCGATGCCAGGCTCGTTGTAGAGCACGCCGGCGTGGTCGAGGCGCAGGTGATTGGGCGCGGTGAAGCCGGCGACGTGGTAGCCGAGGCCGGTGCGGAACTTCGCCTCGGGACCGAACGCGGCGGTGCGGACGCCGGAGTGGATGCCGTCCGCGCCGACGACCAGGTCGAACCGGCGCGGCGCGGCGTGGCGGAAGGTGACGTCGACGCCTCCGGCGGTCTCCGCGAGCTGGGTGATCCGGTCGCCGAAGACGTAATCGGCGTAGCCGTTGGTGTGCTCGTAGAGGATGCGGGCCAGGTCGCCCCGCAGGACTTCCAGCTCGCCGTTGGTGAAGCCGGGCGGCAGGGTGAAGGCGGGCTGGCCCTCGGGGTCGAGCTGTACCTGCTCGCGAAGTGCGGTCTCGTGTGCCTTGAGGTCCTCGAACAGGCCCATCGCCTTGACGAGCTTGACCTGCTCGCCGCGGAAGTCGACGGCCTGCCCGCCCGGCCGCAGCTGCGGCGCGGCCTCGACGACAGTCACCGAATAGCCGGCGCGGTGCAGCCAGTAAGCGGCGGACGGACCCGCGACGCTGGCACCGGACACGAGAACGGTCTTGCTGGTCATCTCTGCTCCCCTGGGTCGGTTGGGCGATGCCGCAACAGTGCGGCGCGCCGCTTACCGTTCCCGCACGGAGCGCTGACCGGCCGGGTCAGCGTCGGTCAGCGTCGGCCAGGCCGGCGAGCATCCGGCGGAAGACCCGGCCGAGCAGGTCGAGTTCGTCCGCGCTGGCCTGGTCGAAGAAGTACCGCTGGACGGCCTCGCGGTAGTGGCCCTCGGCGGCCGCGATCGCGGCGCGACCGTCCTCGGTGAGCCGCACGTTCGCGCCCCGCGCGTCCTCGGTGCAGTTCTCCCGCACGACCAGCCCGCGCTTGACCATCCGGCTCACGTGGTGCGACAGCCGGCTCCGGTCCCATTCGACGGTCACGCCGAGCTCGCGCATCCGCAGGACGCCGCCGGGCGCGGTCGCCAGCGGGACCAGGAGCGCGTAGTCGGCCGCGGAGATGCCGGCGCCGTGTTCGAGCCGCCGGTCGAGCGCGGTGCCGAGAGCACGCTGGAGCCGCTGGTAGGAACACCAGACCTCGGCCTCGCGCCCGGTGCACGTCTCGTCCGCCATCCGGCGATTCTACAAAGACCGGCCGGATTTTCCCGGTGGCTGCTTGGCTTGTCTCGGGGGGTTGGGCGCCGAACCGTCCGCTGGTCTGTCCATGAAAGGGCCCTTCACGGACTTGGATTCCCGCAAGTGGGCCTTCACGGACAGACCGGCGCACTGGCCACCCAGACAGCACGACAGCACCACATGAGGCCTGCTTTTAGGCTGGGGCGGTGACGGCTGATCCCACGGAAACCTTCCTCCGCGACTTCCATGCCCGGCATCCGGGTGTCACGTCCCGCGCGTTCGGCACCGGACGAAGCGCGGACGGCCGGTCGAGCTACGAACTGCTCCGCGACGAGGTCGCCGGTTTCCCCCGCGTCCTCGATCTCGCTTGCGGCGACGGGTTCCTGCTCGAACTGCTTTCCCGGGCCGGGCACTTCGCGGCCGGCCTCGACTTGTCGACCACCGACCTGGTCATCGCCAGCGAGAACTCGACGGCGCTGGTCGAGGGCCGGGCACAGCAACTGCCGTTCGCGGACAACGCGTTCGACGCCTGCGTCTCGCACATGGCGTTCATGCTGATGTCCGACATCGACCAGGTCGCGACGGAGCTGGCACGAGTGCTGCGCCCGGGCGGGCGGCTTTCACTGGTGCTCAGCGGCGGGGCGGGCGGAGGCGAGGCGTACGCGCTGTTCACCAGACTGCTGCGCGAAATCCTCGCCGAAGCGCCCGCCGAAGAGCACCTCCCCCGGCTCGGCGACCGGCGCACTCGCACCGCGGACGGACTACGCGAAATCCTCTCCCCGGCCGGATTCGGTCCCGTTCGCTGGCGCACCGAACCGCTCGACTTCGGCGCTTCGCTCGACCAGGTCTGGGAATTCGTCGCAGCGGCCTACAACCTGCAGCCGCTCAGCGAGGGCGCGGTCGAGGCGCTGCGCGGCGCGTTCCATGCTCAAGCACCGGCGCTCGCCGCGCCCGACGGCCGGATTCCGCTGGTCTTCCGCGTCCAGCTGGCCACCGTCCACAAAGGACACTGACCCGCCCTGGTCCTCGCTGTCGATCTCTGGCACGATCGACTTCCTTGACGTTTCCAGTTCACGCCACGAAGACAGGGGGCCGGGGAATGGGTCTGGGCAGAAAACTGGCTGCCGTCACCACCGCGGTCTGCGCGGCGACGGCGTTGTTCACCGCGGCCCCGGCAGACGCCGCCGGGCAGGGGATCGACTGGCGGCCGTGTCCTACCGGCCACGGCGTCGAATGCGGCAAGCTCACCGTGCCGCTCGATTGGGACCGTCCGGGCGACGGCACGATCCAGCTCGCGCTCGCCCGGCGCAAGGCGGCCGACCCGGCGCACCGGATCGGCTCGGTGCTGATGGATCCGGGCGGACCGGGCGGGGCAGGGGCCACCTCGGTGCAGAACGGCTGGGCGCTGTCGGCCAAGGTTCTCGCGCGGTTCGACACCGTCGGGTTCGACCCGCGCGGCGTCGGGAACAGCACGCAGGTGCGCTGCGGGCTCACCGAAAGCACCGCGCAGTACCCGGCGCTGCCGAAGAGTCCCGCCGAGTTCCAGCAGCTGCTGGACCACGACCGCGCGCTTGGCCAGAGCTGCGCGCGGATCACCGGGCCGCTCGCCGACCACGTCGACACGCGCAGCGTGGTCCGCGACATGGACGCCATCCGGGCCGCGCTCGGCGACCAGAAACTCACCTACTACGGCGTTTCCTACGGCACGCTGATGGGCCAGCAGTACGCCGAGACCTACCCGGACCGGGTCCGCGCGCTCGTGCTGGACAGCAACATGGACCACTCCATCCACAGCACCTGGGAGTTCCTGCGCACCGAAGCGCAGGCCACGCAGAGTTCGTTCGACCAGTTCGTGAACTGGTGCGACAGAACGGCGTCCTGCGCGCTGCACGGCCAAGACGTGCGCGCGGTGCTGGCCGGCCTGTACGCCCGCGCCGAACGCGGCGAACTCGGCACGCCGGACGACAAGATCGACCCGATGGCGCTCATCGGAATGGTGAACTCGAGCTTCTACGGCCCCACCTGGAGCAAGCTCGCCGAGCGGCTGGTCAGCCTCCGCGACGGGAAGGCACCGGCGGCCGCGTTCGCCAGCGACGAACTGAGCGTTCCGGACCCGTTCAACAGCATCTTCTGCTCCGACTGGCGGCTGCCGATCACCAGCTTCCCCCAGCTCGACAACTACCGGCGCGCGCTCGCCGGGGTCGCCCCGGACGTGCACTTCTCGCCGCTCGGCTGGAGCGCGGCGACCGGCTGCGCCGGCTGGCCGGGCCAGGTGCGCAACCCGCAGCACGCGCTGTCAGTCCGGCCGGGCACGCCGGTGCTGATGCTGAACAGCCAGTACGACCCGGCGACGCCGTACGAGTGGGCGGTCCGCGCGTCGCAGCAGGCACGGGTGCCCCTGCTGACCTACGACGGCTGGGGCCACGGCGCCTACTTCAAGAACAGCCAGTGCGTCACCGATGCCGCCGACGCGTTCCTGATCGACGGGACCAGCCCGGGCCGCGGCAAGCACTGCGCGGCGGTGCAGCCGGGAGCACAGTCCCGGATGGACGGCCCGCGGGCACCGGTCACCCAGCTGTACTGAACACGAAGCGGGGCCCCGGTTTCGGGGCCCCGCTTGGCTTCTCGCGATCAGTAGTCGTCGCGCCCGGTGAACTGCTGCTCCAGCAGCTCGGCCGAGCCGGCGACGAGTTCCAGCGGATCGGTGAACTCGTTGAGGTCGAGATTGACGAGCGGCAGCGAATGCCGCAGCACCACATGCTCCCCCATCACCACGATTCCGCCGACCACCAGCGTCTGACCGACCTCGGTGAGCACCTCGAGCAGATCCACCTCGTCGACCCGGGCGAACGGGGTGGCGATCTGCACCCAGTCCTCGCGCTGGTCGAAGATCTCCCGCGCGATCACCACGACCTGCGCCCGCCCGGTCGTCTCCGCGTCGTCCCCGAAGAGCACGCGGATCCGGATCTCGCCCGGATCGTCCCGGATCACCCGGTAAGTCTGCCTGATGTACGCGACCAGGTCGTTCCACTGCGCCACGCGTTTTCCTCCCGTTGGTCGGCAACGAAGATCAGCGTAGCGGGATCCGGCGCGCGGCGAATGCCTCCTTCAGGGAGTCCGATTTCCCCCAGCGGCTTGCCGATCAGAACAGTTTCCACGCCCCGATGAGCGCGTCGCGCGGGATCTGCTCCATTTCGTGGAACTGCGGCTGGTCGCAGACCGGCCGCAGGGACAGCTGCCCGACCGGTTCCGTGCGGTCGTCGGCTCGGCAGCAGAGACCGCCCGCAGCAGTCGGCGCCGTGATACGCGGCGGTTTTCGCGAAGCGAGTCAGAGAAATTCACCCCATCGAATTAGAGCTTGCCTCGGGTGGCGCGCGCCCAACGGTCCGCTGGTCGTGTCCGTGAGGGGCCCTTCACGGACTTGGATTCCCTCAAGGGGCCATTCACGGACAGACCGGCAAAGTAGCCGTCATCCGCCCAGGCATCACGACAGCACCACCTGTGCCACCCATTCGAATTACTCTCTGCGCGACCGTGGGGATTTCATGAGGATTTCATCGAAGTGGATCATCATTGCGCGGTACATCGACGAAGTGCTCAACCGAGCAGAAACCGAAGGGGGCTCATGTATTTCAGGAGAAGGTGGCGCGCCGCGGCAGCGGTGCTGACGCTCTGGAGTTTGCTCGCCGCGACCGGAACCACCGCCGCGACCGCCGCTCCGGCGCGGACGGCGAACGCGTGCGGGCCGGTCATGTTCGTGGTTCCGGGATACCGGGACGGGGGTCACGAGATGCTGGACCACGCCCCTGCCGGGGTGAATCCGGTCCGCATTCCTTATCCCAACGCGGAAAGCGACATCAACCTCTACACCGACGTCGACACCGGCGTCGCGAACCTGCGCACCGCGTTGTACAACCTGTATGTGAAGTCGCATTGCGACCTGGACACGAAGGTCTATATCGCCGGGTTCAGCCTCGGCGCGCTGGTCGCCGGCACCGTGCTGGAAACCGAGCCGCCCGGGCGCAACATCCAGGGCATCCTGTTCTCGGACGGCCGTCGTCAGGCACAGGAATCCAACTGGCCAGGCGATCCGGGCGGGCTCATCGGGCACCTCCCGGTCCCCGGCCCCGGCGGATCCGGTCTGCGGCCGGTTGACGGCTTCAAATACCCGACGCTCAGCCTGTGCAACGGCCCGAACGCCGCCGGTCACGCCGACGGCATCTGCTTCATGAGCAACATCGGCGACCTCAACGGCTACTTCACCTCGCACCCGTTCTACACCTTCGACGTCGCCCGCGAACTGAGCATCCACGGCGAAGGCCCGTACCCGAACAATCTGCGCAACCGCGTTATCCCCTAATCCGCGGGGTTCTCCGGGAACCGGTGTCGTGTCTCAGCAGAACGGGCACGGCGCCGGTTCTCGCTGGGGTCTGGCGTGCCGGAACGTTCAGCCGCCGAGGGAGAGTTCGGAGAACGCGAACGGTTCGCCGCGGTGCTTAATGTCGTGCTGGTAGGCGAAACCCAGCCGTACCAGCACATCGCGCGCGGGCGTTGTGCACTCCGCACCTTATGCCGCGCGGGCGACCGGGATGAGCGAAGCGCTTACCCTGGCGACGAATTCCGCGTTCGACCTGGTCGTGCGAACCTGGTCCAGGAACTGTTCCGCGGCGCGTTTCGGGTCCTGTCCGGACAACGCGCGCCGGACTTCGGACATCACCGCGAGTTCCGCGGGCGGGAGAAGCAGTTCCTCGCGGCGGGTGCCGGAGGCGAAGAAGTCCACGGCGGGGAACAGCCGGTGGTCGGCGAGCACCCGGTCGAGGCGCAGTTCCGAATTGCCGGTGCTCTTGAGCTCTTCGAAGAAGAGCGTGTCGGCGAGCGAACCGGTGCCGACCAGGGCGGTCGCGACGATGGTGAGCGAGCCGCCGCCCTCGATGTTCCTTGCCGCACCAAGGATCTTCTTCATCGGATGCACCGCGGCGGCGTCGACGCCGCCGGACAGGATCCGGCCGGACGGGCGGCCGGCCAGGTTGTAGGCACGGCCGAGGCGGGTCAGCGAATCGAGCAGCAGCACGACGTCCCGGCCAGTCTCCACGAGCCGTTTCGCTCGTTCCAGCGCGAGTTCCGCCACTGCCGTGTGCTCGCCCGGTTTGCGGTCGAAAGTGGATGCCACGACCTCGCCGTGCACGGTGCGGCGCATCTCCGTGACCTCCTCCGGCCGCTCGTCGGCGAGCAGCACCATCAGATGCGCTTCCGGGTGGTTGATCGCGACGCCCTGCGCGATCGCTTGCAGCACCGAGGTTTTCCCGGTGCGCGGCGGTGCGACGATCAGTGCGCGCTGGCCCTTGCCGAGCGGGGCGACGAGGTCGAGTACCCGAGTGGTGAGCTGGTGCCGGGTCGTTTCGAGCACCAGCCGTTCGTTCGGGTGAATCGGGGTGAGCTGAGTGAACTCGGCACGCGAGGTGCCGGGTTCGGCCCCGTTCACCGAACGCAGCTCGCCCGCGTCGAGGACGATTTCGTCGCCGCGACGGAGGCCGTGCTCGCGAACGAGCGCATACGGGACGGACGGGCCACCGGGGTGGTAGCCGAGCGCGGCGGTCTTGCCGCGCACATCGAGAATGCCTTGCTGAGTCATGAGATTGTCCTTCTGGAGGTGGGCGATCTACGCCGGGAGGCGGATCGCCGGGAGGGCGGATCGCCGAACAGCGAAGCGGCCGGACGGCCTGCTTCGGAATACGCGGTGCGATACGGCTCGCGCTGCGGAACACGGAAACAAGAGCTTCCGGAGAAATCATCGGGGTGGCGATGCCAGCTACCCGGTTATGCCCGCCACTGTAGCCTGCCGACAGCATCGGCCACAAGTGGCTATGTCGGCGGCCACAGCTTCCACGCCCAGTGCGGTGGCAGGCTGCGCCTTCGGCGGCGGCTCACCCGGCGCGCTCTCGCTTGCCGCCGCGCTCGTCACGTTCGCCGCGGCGGCGTCGCTCGTCACGTTCGCCGCGGCGGCGCGCTCGTCACGTTCGCCGCGGCGGCGTCGCTAGTCACGTTCGCTGCGGCGGCGTCGCTAGTCTCGTGATCCGCGGCGGCGTCGCCAGTCTCGTGATCCGCCGGCGAAGGCGCGGCCCCCAGGTCCGTGAAGGGCCCCTTGAGGGAATCTAAGTCCGGCAAGGGCCCCTTCACGGCAGTTCCGCCATAACGCGGACAGAATCATGCGACGCTAGCGGCCGTCTGGCGATCGATCCACCCACCGGACCGGACGCGCGACTTCGCCGCGCCCGGTGCCCGGGTCGTGCGCCTGCTACCTGTTCGAACAGTCGCGGTCGTCGTTTTGTTCCCCTGGATGCCCGGCTGCACCTCCGCACCACCACGACCTGCGCCGCGGCGGAGCGGGGCAACCGGTTCAGTGCCGACCGCGCTGAGGTACTTCTTCTTGAAGCGCTTCGTCGCGGCAGCTACGAAGGCTCGGCCAAGCAGCTCAGCCCACTGTCCACGGGTCGACCGACATCGGCTTTCCCCGCTCCAGGAACGACTTCAGGTTCGACAGCACGGCCGGCCAGCCGCCGGAGACGTCGCGGTGCGCCTGCGCGTCGAACAGGTCGGTGTGGGTAACGGTCAGCCGCACGACGCCGTCGCGCTCTTCCAGGTCGTACTCCACTTTGGACGGGGCCTGATCGGCCGGGCCGTTCGGGTCGCGCCAGGTCTGCACGAGCCGCTTCGGCGGGACTGCCTCGATGATCTCGCCGTAGACGTCCTCGACCCCCGAGCCGTCGATGCGGACGTGCGCCCAGCGGGACCCGACCTGCCAGTTTTCGGATTCGTTGCGGTGGCCCCAGTACCGCGCGGTCAGGTCCGCGTCGGTGAGCGCCTCCCAGACGCGCTCCGGAGAGGCCTCGATGTAGGTGGTGTACACGAAACTCGGCTTGTCGCTCATAGTGTCCTCGGCTCGTCGCTTCAGGGTGCTCAGTGCACGCAGACGGGGCTCTTCGAACCGCCCCACCCAGCGTTCCTGCATTTCGTGCAACGGCACCGGGTTGAGGTAGTGCAGCTTCTCCCGGCCGCGGCGGACCGTGCTGACCAGATTCGCCGCCTCCAGCACGGCCAGGTGCTGGGTCGCCGACTGCCGCGTCATGTCGAGGCGGCGGCACAGTTCGCCCAGGGTCTGGCCGTTCTCCTGGCGCAGCTGGTCGAGCAGGTAGCGCCGGGTCGGATCGGCCAGCGCCTTGAAGAGGAGATCCAGGTCCGGTTGCACACCTAAAGTAAGGCAGGCAATCGACTGCATGTCAAGGATCGGGTTAGTCTTGACCGGTGAGGAACGGTTTACGAGCCTGGACAGTGGCGGCGGTGGGCAGTGGTTTGCCGTCGACCGCGCACGCCGCGTTCACCCACAGTGACCTTCTCGCGGCGACCCGGGCGGCCGGGACGCTGCTGCCGGGCGGGCGCGGCGGCCTGCTTCGGGGACTGGTCGCGCACGTCGCGGTGTCCGCGTTCTGGGCCGCGGTTCTCGCGCGGATCGACCGGCGGCGGCCGCTCCGGCTCGTGGACGGAGCGGCCGCCGGGGCGGTCATCGCACTGCTGGATCTGGAACTGCTCGGCCGGAGGAACCCGGCGATCCGGGCACTGCCGCGCGGGCCGCAGTGGCTGGATCACGTCGCTTTCGGCGTACTGATCGCCGCCGGGCTCAGAGGACTTCCGGTGCCAGCGCCGGGGCCGGCATCTCCGGATCGAACGGGAACATCGGACGCTCGATGCCCTGGTGGCCCAGCCGCAGCAGGTCCTGGTCCACGCCGCCCGGGGTGAGGGCCAGCAACCAGTCCGCGGCCATGTCGTACAGCTCCGGTTCCAGGTAGCCGATCTTCACGATCACCACGTCCGCCTCGCGCGGGTGCAAGCCGAGCGCGCGGAAGTCGGATTCGAGGTGGTAGGGCTTCCGCCGCGCGGTCACGATCACGCGCAGGCCGCCGACCGCGAACACGACCGCGGTTCCGGCCACCGGATCGTCGGTGTCAATCGCTGCGACCTCCCCGGTCAGTGCGACCGGACCGTGCGGGCCGGAGTCGACTTTCCCGCCCAGCTCAACCGACACCGTCGCGCCGACCCCGGCGGCTACCGCAACCGCGACCGCGGCCGGGTCCACAATCGCTGCGTACACAGTGGACAGCGCCGAGTCCACGACGGCGGGAGTACGGAGCAGAACGTCCAAACTCCACGACGTGTCCCCGGCACCGCCGGCTGTCGGGTTGTCACCGGAATCGCTGATGAAGAACGGCCGCGCTTCGGAGGCGACCGCCTGAGCGAGGCATTCCGGCAGCGTGCCGGTCGGCGCGACGAACGCGAAGTCCTTTCGAGCGTCCCAATAGGACTGAGCCAGATACTGCGCTTCCTTGGCGATCTGCTCGGTGTCGTCGCCCATCACCACCACCGCGGCCTGGCAGCGCGGCTCGTCTGCCCAGGCATAGCCGACCCAGATCGCCGCGTCCAGGACGCCCTCCAGCGCCTCGACTTCTTCCACGGCCGCATAGATGCTCTTCGCCGGTTCGAGCCGGGTGCTGGTCTTCTCCCCCGGCAGCAGCACCGGGACCTGCACCCACGCCTTCTTCGGGCGGCCGCCGGAACGCAGCCGGGCGACCAGGTTCCGCGCCGCTCGCTCGCGGGTCTCCCAAGCGTCCTCGTGCGGGGCCATCCGGTAGCAGGTGATCAGGTCGAGCGCGTCAGCCAGTTCCCGCGAAACGTTGCCGTGCAAGTCCATCGACGCCGATACCAGCACGTCCGGACCGAGGATCGTGCGGATCTCCCGCGCCAGCGAAGCCTCCACATCGGACCGGCCGACCACGCTCATCGCACCGTGGATGTCGAAGAACAGGCCGTCCAGCTCACCCGCGGAGCGCAGCCGGTCCAGGATTTCTCCGGACAGCTCGGTGTACGCCTCCTGGGTGACCGCGCCGCCGGGAAGCGACCGGGCGTCGACGAGCGGGACCCACTCGACCCCCGCGGCCCAGTTCGCGCCGAGGAAGTCGTACCGGGCCAGCAGGTCGTCGCCGCGGAGCACCCGGAAGTCGTCCACTGTGGAACGATGCGGGGAGAAGGTGCTCGATTCGATGGCGATTCCGGTGATCCCGACCCGCAGCTTCTTCATCGTCCACTCCGTTTGATCGCTTGCTCGAACACCGCGTCCAGCGCGAGCGCACCCGCGCCGTAAAGCCCCGCGTCCGCCCCGAAGCGCACCCGGTCGATCCGCAGTTCCCTGGTGGCCAGGGGAAGACATCGTTCGTACAGCGCGCCGCGGACGGCCGCGACGAACGCTTCCGAGCCGGACAGCGCGCCGCCCAGCAGCACCTCGTCCGGGTTGCTGAAGTTGACCACGGTGGCCAGCACCTCGCCGAGCCGCAAGCCCGCGCGCCGCACCGCCGTGGTCGCCTCGGGATGGCCGTCCTCGGCGGTGGCCATCACCTGCACTGTGGTCTCCAGCTGCAATCCTTGCGCCTGCAACTGCGCGACGAGCGCGGCACCGCTGGCCACCACTTCCAGACAGCCGCGGTTGCCGCAGGTGCACGGCTGGTCTTCGGCGGCCGCCACCCGCACATGGCTGATGTCGCCGGCGACCCCGGCGCGACCGCGGTACAGCTCGCCGCCCAGCACGATGCCGGACCCGATGCCGGTACCGGCTTTCACCACCAGCAGGGTCCGGCCGGGCGGGCCCGCCACGGATTCGCCCAGTGCCAGCATGTTCGCGTCGTTGTCCACGACCACCGGCAGCTCGAAGTGCTCCGCGAGCGCTTCCCGCACCGGGAACCCGCGCCAGCCGGGCATCCGCGACGGCAGCGTGATGGTGCCGGTGCGCACGTCGACCGGACCGGGGAACGCGACGCCGAGCCCGAGCGGACGGCCCGGGCAGTCCGCGTTCGCCATCACCTCGCGCGTCACCGCCACGAAAGCCGCGACCAGTTCGCGCGGCTCCTGACCGATCTCCAGCGGCCGCTCGTGCACCTGCAGCAGATTGCCCGCGATGTCCAGCGCGCCGATCCGGACGTGCTTCGACCCGACGTCGGCCGCCCAGACATGCCCGAAATCGGCGTTGACGGTCAACAGCTTCGGCCGCCGTCCGCCCGCGGACCGGCCCTCGCCGGACTCGCTCAGCACGCCCGCCGCGATCAGCGCTTGGATGCGCACCGACACCGTCGACTGCGGCAGTCCGAGCGCGCGGGCCAGGTCCATTCGCGACGTCGCATGGCCGTGCGCGACCAGCCGCAACAACCGCAACGGGTCCATCGGACACCTCTTTAACCAGATCTGATGTAACTAAACCGTAAACCAGATGCCTTGGCATTTCCCACGACCCGTGCGACATTACCCCACAGCCAGAACGAGGCAGAGTCCCTGGTCGATGACTTTCATCAGACTTGTTGCAAGTAATGGGAAGTGATGCGAATGGCTCGACGCCCGTGGCGCGCCGCGCTCGGGGTCACGCTTGCCGCCGCGCTCGCGTTGTCCGGGTGCGCGGCGAGCCGGGAACAGCACGGCGGCGGCTCCGGCGCGCCAAAAGCCGGCGGTACCGTGCGGTTCGCGCTGCCGCCGTCGGCGACCCCGAACTGGATCATGCCGTTCTCGATCCCCGGCTACGGCGGGTCGTACAACGCGATGGTCCGCTCGACCCTGTACGTGCCGCTGTACAGCTACGACGGCAGCTCCGGCTCGGTCACCCTCGACGACGCCGCCAGCGCCGCCAACCCGCCGAGCTACTCCCCCGACGGCAAGACCGTGACGATCACGCTCAAGCCGCTGAGCTGGTCTACCGGCGAGCAGGTGACCACTCGCGACGTCGAGTTCTGGCTCAACCTCGCCCGGGCGGGCAAGGACAACTGGGGCAAGTACTCGAAGGGCCTGATTCCGGACAGCATCACCGGTTTCCACGCCGCCGACGCCCGCACCTTCACGCTCACCCTGGACAAGGCGTACAACCCCGACTGGTTCACCGCCAACCAGCTCAGCCTGATCGTCCCGATGCCGCATGCCTGGGACAAGACCAGCGCGGACGGCCCGGTCGGCGACCACGACCGCACGCCGGCCGGCGCGAAGCGGGTCTTCGACTTCCTGGTCGGACAGGCCAAACAGCTCGGCTCGTACGGCACCAATCCGCTGTGGAAGGTCGGGAACGGCCCGTTCGCGCTGGCCGGGTTCACCACGTCCGGCGAGGTGACGCTGCGAAAGAACCCGAAGTACACCGGCCCGGACCCGGCGAAGCTCGACACCGTGCGGTTCCTGACCTTCACCAGCTCCTCGGCGGAGTACAACGTGCTGCGCGCGGGCGGCGTCGACTACGGCTACCTGGCGACGTCGAACCTCGGCCAGCGGCCGAGGCTGGAATCGCAGGGCTACCGGGTCGAACCGTGGAACGGCTGGTCCATCACGTATTCGCCGTACAACTTCCACAATCCGCAGCTGGGCAAGGTGTTCTCGCAGCTGTACGTGCGGCAGGCGATCCAGCACGCGGTCGACCAGGACGCCATCACGAAGGTGATCTGGCGCGGCACAGCCCGCGTCGGCTACGGCCCGGTCCCCCAGGACAACGACACGAAGTACCTGTCCCCCAAGCAGAAGACCAACCCGTATCCGTTCGACTTGGACAAGTCCCGGCAGCTGCTCGCCGACCACGGCTGGAAGCCCGGCCCGGACGGCGTCCTCGCCTGCGCGGATCCGGCGGAATGCGGCGAGGGCATCGCCGCGGGCACCCGGCTGTCGATGACCATGCTGACCGAATCCGGCTCGGACGAGACCGACGGCACCATGCAGGAGCTGCGCTCGGAACTGTCGAAGGTCGGCATCGACATGAAGATCAACGCGCAGCCGCTGAACACCGTGCTGGCCAACGGGACCTCCTGTGAACCACAGGACGCTTCCTGCAGCTGGCAGCTGTCCTACTTCGGCACCCAGGGCAGCTGGTACTTCCCGGCGAACCCGAGCGGCGAGGAGCTGTTCTCCACCGGGGCCGGTACGAACTTCGGCAGCTACACCGACCCGAAGGCGGACAAGCTGATCGCCGCCACCAACCTGGCCGCGGACGACCAGCCGATGCTCGACTACAGCGGTTACCTGGCCGAGCAGCTTCCGGTGCTGTGGCTGCCGAACCCGCCGTACCAGGTCTCGGCGATCGACACCGCGCTGCACGGGGTGAGCCAGGACCCGACCGCCGGACTGCAGCCGCAACGCTGGTTCTGGACGAGGTGAGGACATGACGCGCTACCTTCTCCGCCGGCTCGCGCTGGCCGTGATAGTCGTGCTGCTGGTCACCGTGGTCACGTTCGTGCTGCTGCACTTGCTGCCCGGCGGGCCGGCCCGCGGCGTGCTCGGAGTGAAGGCCACCGAGGCGCAGATCACCGCGTTCAACCACGCGCAAGGCTTCGACCAGCCGCTTCCCGTGCAGTACTGGGATTACCTGCTGCGCCTGCTGCACGGCGACCTCGGCGAGTCCTACACGCAGAACTCGCCGGTGAGCACGCTGCTCGCCGAGCGGATGCCGAAGACGTTGCTGCTCACCGTGCTGTCCACGGCACTGGCGATCCTGGTCGCGCTGCCGCTCGGCGTGTGGCAGGCGGTCCGGCGCGGCCGCACCGCCGACCTGCTGACCACCGCGATCACATTCGTCCTTTACGCGACCCCGGTGTTCTTCCTGTCGCTGGTGCTGATCATCCTGTTCGCGCAAGTGCTGCCCTGGTTCCCAGCGCAGGCCGCGCAAGGCGAGACGATCGGCGAACTGCTCTCCCAGCCCGCGTCGCTGGTGTTGCCGGTACTCGCCGGCACCGGCGCGGCGCTGGCCGCGTTCAGCCGGTACATGCGCGCGTCCACTCTGGACAGTCTGGCCGAGGACTTCGTGCGCACCGCACGGGCGAAGGGCACGCCGGAGCGCACGATCATCTGGCGGCACGTCTGGCCGAACTCGCTGACGTCGGTGATCTCCATGCTCGGCTACTACGTGCCGGTGGTGTTCGGCGGTTCACTGGTGGTCGAGTCGATGTTCAACTACCCCGGGGTGGGCCTGCTGTTCTGGACCGCGACGCGCACCGCGGACTTCCCGGTGCTGCTGGGCGTCGTGCTCGTGATCGCGGTGGCGACCGTGCTCGGCTCGCTGCTCGCGGACCTGGTGCAGCTGGCGGTCGACCCGCGGGTGCGAGTGAAGGGAGCCCGGTCGTGACTGTCCTTTCCCGACTCATCGCCCGCAAGACCGCCGTCGCGGGCGCGCTCCTGCTGGTGCTGGTCGTGGCGTTCTGTTTCCTCGGGCCGCTGTTCTACGGCACCGACCAGTCGCACACCGACCTGGCCGCGGCGCGGCTGGCGCCGGGAGCCGGGCACCTGCTCGGCACCGACGACCTCGGCTATGACGTGCTCGGCCGGCTGATGATCGCCGGCCGGACGTCGCTGGTCATCGGCGTGCTGGCCGGGCTGATCGCGACCGCGATCGGCGCGGTGTGGGGCGCGGTCGCCGGGTACACCGGCGGCTGGCTGGACACCGTGCTGATGCGGATCGTCGACACCGGCGTCGCCATTCCGGCGCTGTTCCTGCTGCTGGTGGCCGCGACCCTGGTGACGCCGAGCGTCGGCGTGCTGGCGCTGCTGATCGGCGCGGTGTCCTGGCTGGTCCCGGCGCGGCTGATGCGCGCGGAAACGGTGAGCCTGCGCGAACGCGACTACATCCGGGCGATCACCGTGCTCGGCGCGAGCCGGACCCGGGTGGTGTTCCGGCACCTCATCCCGAACGCGATCGGCACGGTGGTGGTGAATGCGACGTTCCAGATCGCCGACGCGATTCTGCTGGTCGCTTATGTCAGCTTCCTCGGCCTCGGCGTGCCGGCGCCGGATACCGATTGGGGCGCGATGTTGTCCAAGGGAATCACCTACACCTTCGACGGCGCCTGGTGGCTGATCTTGCCGCCGGGCATCGCGATCGTGCTGGTGGTGTGCGCGATCAACTTCCTCGGCGACGGACTGCGGGACGCGTTCGCAGTGAAGGGGCGGCGATGAGTGAGGCAGTGCTGGACATCCGCGACCTGCGAGTGTCCTATTCCGGCGGCGCGGCGGCGGTGGACGGGCTGGACCTGTCGGTCGCGCCGGGCGAGATCGTGGCGGTGGTCGGCGAGTCCGGCTCCGGCAAGAGCACGGCCGCGCTGGCGGTGCTCGGGCTGCTGCCGCACTCCGCGCGGATCACCGGCTCGATCGAGCTGGCCGGGCAGAATGTGCTCGACCTGGCCGGCGAGGAGCTGCGCCGGCTCCGCGGCGCGGCCGCCGGGATGGTGTTCCAGGAGCCGATGACCGCGCTCAACCCGTTGCGCACCATCGGCTTCCAGCTCGCCGAGGCGATCCGCAACCACGATCCGGTCCGGCAGCGGCACCGCCGCTACTACCCCCGGTGCGCCGAACTGCTCGACCGGGTCGGCGTCCCGGAGCCGGCCGCGCGGCTCAGGCAGTACCCGCACGAACTGTCCGGCGGGCTGCGCCAGCGGGTGATGATCGCGATCGCGCTGGCCGCCGGGCCTCAGCTGATCATCGCCGACGAACCGACCACCGCGCTCGACGTCACCGTGCAGCAGCAGATCCTCGACCTGCTGCGGGACATCCGGGAGCACGAAGGCACCGCGACGCTGCTGATCACGCACAACATGGGCGTCGTCGCCGACATCGCGGACCGCGTCGCGGTGCTGCGGCACGGCAAGCTCGTCGAAGAAGCACCGGCGGAGGAGCTGTTCGCCCGGCCGGCGGCGGACTACACGCGGGAGCTGCTGGCCGCGGCCCCGCGGCTCGGGTCGTTCCGGCACGAGCCCGCGCCGGAACGGGAGAAGCCGGTGCTGAAGCTGTCCGAGGTCGTCGTCGAGTACGGCGGGCGGCCGGTGGTGAAGAACGTTTCGCTGTCCGTGGCGCCCGGAGAGATCGTCGGGCTGGTCGGCGAGTCCGGTTCGGGCAAGACGACGCTCGGCAACTGCGCGCTGGGCCTGGTCACGCCGAAATCCGGCGCGGTCGAGGTACTCGGCGGACCGCTGCCGAAGGGCACCGGCCGCGCGGCACGGGCGGTGCGCCAGAAAATCGGCGCGGTGTTCCAGGACCCGGCGTCGTCGCTGGACCCGCGGATGACCGTCGCGCAGACGGTCGCCGAGCCGCTGGTGGTCCATACCTCCGCCGGACGCCGCGAGCGGCACCGGCGAGTGCGGGAGCTGCTCGACGCGGTAGAGCTGCCGGAAAGCGCGCTGGACCGGTACGGGCACGAGCTGTCCGGTGGACAACGGCAGCGGGTGAGCCTCGCCCGCGCCCTGATGCTGGGCCCGAAGCTGCTGATCGCGGACGAACCGACGAGCGCACTGGACGTGTCCGTGCAGGCTTCGGTACTGGAGGTGTTCCGGCGACTGCACCGCGAGTTCGGCTTCGGCTGCCTGTTCGTGAGCCACGACCTCGCGGTGGTGGACAGCCTCTGCGAGCGCGTCGCCGTGCTGCGGTCCGGCGAGCTGGTCGAGGAAGGACCCGCGTCGACCGTCCTGCGCACGCCGGAGCACCCTTACACGCAGGCGCTGCTGCTGTCCTCGCCGGTGCCGGACCCGCAGCTGCAGCGGAGCCGGCGCGAGGCGCTGGCCGACGCGAAGTGACCGGGTTGCGAGCCGGAGTCGACATCGGCGGATCGAAAACCCTGGTCGTCGTGTGCGACGCGGACGGCCGGGAACTCGGCAGCGCCTCCGCGCCGTCCGAGGCGCGGCGGGGCGGCGCGGCGATCCTCGACCGGGCAGCGGAGCTGATCAGCTCGCTGGCGCCGCAGCACGAAACCCTGGCCGGGGTGGGCGTCGGCGCGGCCGGAGTGGTCGACCCGCTCACCGGAACAGTGGTGGTCACCGGCGACTCGTTCGACGGGTGGGCGGGCACGCCGGTGAACGCGGAGCTGTCTCAGCGGCTTGGCGGGGTGCCGGTGCGCACTGAGAACGACGTGAACGCGTTTCTGCTCGGCGAGCTGTTGCCGGGCGAGGAGCACGTGCTGGGCGTCGCGCTCGGCACCGGCGTCGGCGGCGCGCTGTTCGTGGACGGCCGGCTCTTGCACGGCGGCGGAACCGGCGCCGGGGAGATCGGGCACGTCGGCCAGTACGGGAATCAACCGTGCACCTGCGGTCAGATCGGGCATCTGGAGGCGTACGCGTCCGGCCGGTCCCTGGCCCGCCGCTACACCGAGGCGACCGGACAGGAGCTCCCGGCGGAAGCGGTAGCCGCGTCCGCGCTGGCCGGCGACCCGGCCGCGCAGGCGGTGTTCGCCGATGCCGGGCGCTTCCTCGGGCAAGCGATCGCACACGCCGCGGGCCTGCTCGGCCTCGCGACCTGCGTAGTCGGCGGTTCGGTGGCCCGGTCCTGGGCACTGCTGGAGAAGCCGCTGCAAGCAGCGCTGGAGGAGCAGCCGCTGCTGTCCGGCGCACCGGTGACGGTGCGGCTCTCCCGGAACGGCGCGAAGGCGGTCGCCTTGGGCGCAGCCGGACTCACTGCCGGTATCCGGTGATCACCTGCGCGTGATCAGCTTCCGCGGAGTCCTCTGTGGACCAACCGGAAATCCTTCGCCGACGGGTATACGCTGACGCGCATTGACGGATCCGGGGGCAACGATGCGCGCGAAACCGGGCAGGGCGAACCGATCGACCGTGCCGCACCGCCGGGCCGGGCCGTGCCCGCGTGAGCGTGGTCTCCACCCCGCTGACAGCAGGTGACCTGGTCTATACCATTTCGGTGATCAATTACCGTCCGGTGATTCTCGAGGGGATCCCATGGCCGTCATCAGGCGCAACATCGTTCCGCTCCGGTACTCCGACCCGAGCGTGGTCGCCTATGTGCGCAGCCCCAGCGACTGGATGGTGTCGAACTGCGGCTGGATCCGCGGCCGCGACGGGGTGCTGCTGGTCGACACCTGCGGCACCGAGCGCGACACGCTCGACCTGGTCAGCGACGTACGCAAGTACGGCCGGGTGGAGATGCCGCTCACCCTGGTGCTGACCCACGCGCACGCCACCCACTACAACGGCGCCGGCGTCGCGCTGCGCAACGGCGGCCGGATCCTCGCCGCGCCGACCGCGGTCCCGATCGTCCGGTCCGGACCGCAGCGCCACGAGGAGATCTTCGACTGCGCGAACTGGGGCAAGCTGGAAGCGCCGCGGGCGGACGCGGTGCATGCGGTCATCGAACCAGTCGAAGTGGACTTGGGCGGCGTCGTGGTGGAGGTCGTGCCGTTCCCCGGCACCGCGCACACCGACGGCGACCTGGTGCTGTTCGAACCACGCACCGGGACGCTGTTCACCGGCGACCTGCTGTCGGTCGGCTCTACTCCGTTCGCCGTGCACGGGTCCGTGCCGGGCTGGCTGACCGCGCTCGACTGGCTCGACAAAATGTTCCCGGACGTGCGCACTTTCGTGCCCGGCCACGGCGCGCTCAGCCACCCGGGCAGCTTCCCGGTGGCGGTGCTGCGCACCTACCTGCACTGGCTGCTCGACGCGACGTCCGGCCCGGAGACACCGGACTTCGCCGAGCTGGCGACGATCGCCCGGCGCCGCTGGCCAACGTGGACAGTCCCGGAGCGGCACATCGGCAACCTGCTGCGCGCGCACGCCGACCAGCACGGCGAACCCCTTTCCACAGCCGACGCGATGCGCGCGATCCGCGACGCCGCGGGCGGAAAGATCGATCTGGACGCGCGGCTCGGCCTCGGCGAACCGTGAGCGGGAAAACGATTCCCCGGCCCAGCTGATCTGCACCGATTCCGTGAACGGCGGCACCGGGAGAAATCGACCGAACACGCGACAGGGCACCGCCGGAATACCGGCAGCGCCCTGTCGTTGATCACTCGCCGCGGCGACCGCGGCACAGCTGTCGAAAGAGGAAGATCAGGCGTTGGCCTTCTTGCGCGTCGCGCGCTTGCGGGCCGGCTTCGCGGCGGGCACCTCGGTGTCGCGCTCCTCGTATGCCTTCACGATCTCCGCCGGCAGGCGGCCGCGGTCGGACACCGCGAAGCCGTTCTGCTCGGCCCACTCGCGCATGGCCTTATTGCGCTCGCGGTCCGCAGCGGTCGATGCCGGCCGCGGCGGCTGCCCGGCAGCCATGCGGACCTTGCGCCCGCCGACCCGACGCGAGACGGCGACGTAGCGAGACAGCTCGTCGCGCAGCGCGGCAGCGTTCTCTTCGGACAGATCGATCTCGTAGCTCACGCCGTCGAGACTGAACGGGACAGTGTGCTCGGCGATGCTGCCGTCGATGTCGTCCACCATCTCGACATGGACTTTTTGCGCCATGATTCGCGTTCCTTCACCTTCTACAGGATGTGCCTGCGATTACCCTATCGTGTCGAGTGACGGAGCGCGCAGCGCGACTCCCATTTCCCGGCGAACCGGCACGCGGATGCACTGGAAAAGTTTCCAGCACAGTTTCGCCTTCCCGCCATTCCGCACCCCGCACCGGACGTCCGTGAGGAGCGTCTTCCGGGAATCCGATTCCCGGAAGAGGCCCTTCCCGGACCTGCGATCCGGGCACTGCTCCCGGGAACGGCGAAGGCCGCCGGGGCGAGCCCCGGCGGCCTTCAATCCTGACTGCGATCTTCGGCTACTGCCGCCCGACGACCGCACCGGTCTTCGGGTCCAGCGGGAGCTTGCCCGCCTGCGGCCACCCGAAGTTGAACATGTTCCAGATTCCGCCCGCTCGGGTGTCGAACGAGTGGTCGCCGACGCGGCCGGCGAACCAGTTGTCCTCGATGAACTTCAACACCGAGGTCTGATCGGTCCGGCTGTGGTCGACGTAGTTCACCTTGCTGTAGGGCGAGACGACCACCAGCGGCAGCCGCGGGCCGTAGCCGCAGCGGTCGGCGTAGCCGCCCAGAACGGTCGGCTTGCCGGTGCAGACCGCCTGGTCCTTCGAGGCGTCGTGGGACCCGTTGACGATCGTCGAGTTGGCGTGGTCGTACCAGCCGTCCGAGTCGTCGTAGGCGAGCACGACCGCGGTCGAGCTCCACTCCGGCGACTGCTGGATCTTGTTGATCTCGTCCGCGATGAAGTGCTGCTCGTCCAGCGGGTCCGAGTAGCCGGCGTGGCCGTCCTGGTACTCCGGCGCCTTCAGGAAGCTCACCGCGGGCGTCGAACCGGCCTTGAGCGCGTCGTTGAAGTCGCTCATATCGTACTGGTGGTTGGCCTGGTCGGTCTGCCCGATCGCCTGCACCGAGGACGGCGGCAGGTGCTTCGGGTTCGACGTCTGCTTGTAGTACTGGAACGGCTCGTGGTGCGGGCTGTAGTCCGCCGAGGACTGGTTGCCGACGTTCGCGTGCTTCTGACCGCACACCGAGTACCCGTTGGCGGTGCCGGTCGGCCGGAACCCGCCCTGGAACCAGCCCCAGGTGACGTGCCGGTCGTTGAGCAGGTCGCCGACGTTGCGGCCCTGCATCGCGCCCAGGTTGTCCTTGGCGGTGTGGTTCTTGTCCGAGCAGTCGTCCCAGGCCGGGTCCGGGTCGTTGATCACGGTGCCGACGCCGTTCGCGTTCGGCGACGCCACCACGTACGAGTCGCTCTTCGGCTCGTGGGTGACCGGGTCGACCGCCTGCATCCCGTGCGTCTGACCGGAGATCAGGTTGATCGCGCCCGGCGTGGACGGACCGAACGTGGTGTTGTAGGAGTTGTCGCTCATCGTGTAGTGCTGAGCGTAGTTCCACATGCCGGTGACGGTGTTGCCGTCGTAGTAGTCCATGACCAGGCCCGGCTCGCCGAACAGCACCGGCTGCCCGGTGCACTTGTCGGTCTCGGTCTTCTCGACGAACTTGTCCATCTTGCCGCCGTCGAACGCGGCCTGCTCGGCGCCGTAGTTGTGGTTCTGGTCGCAGGTGAGCGCCTGGTCCGGCCCGAGCCGCTTCGGGTTGTACGCGTTCGGGTTGTTCGTCAGCAGCAACTTGTCGAGGCCGTTGACCTTCGGCGTGTGCTTCGCGGCCTGGAACGGGGTGCCGTTCTCGTTGGTCGCGTTCGGGTAGGTGCCGAAGTAGTGGTCGAACGAGACGTTCTCGCCGAAGATGACCACGACGTGCTTGATCGGGGTGAGCGTCGGCAGCCACGAGGCGGGCATCGAGTGCAGCGGCTGGGCCTGCGCGGACGACGCCGCGGAGCCGGTCACGATGGCCAGCGCGGCCGCCGAGGCGAGCGCGCCCGCACCGAGCAGGCGACGGCGCCGTCTGCCGAATGCTGTGTCCACTGAGGATTCCTCCTGGGTCGGGGTTGGGGAACTGGGACGTTCCTCAGGCGAGGAGCGCCCGGCCGAAGTGGTCTTGTGGACCGGTGACGCCCGGCAGCGCGAAGAAATAGCCGCCGCCGAATGGGGAGATGTAGTCGACGAGCGGTTCGTCGACGAGCCGCTTCTGCACCGTCTCGAACTGGCGCTCGAGGTCCTGCTGGTAGCAGACGAACACCAAGCCCAGGTCGAGGTTGCCGTTGCTGTCGATGCCGCGGTCGTAGTTGACGGCGCGGCGCAGGATCCGGCTGGAGTCGGTTTGCGGGGTGCGCGGGTTGGCCTTGCGGATGTGGCTGGTCAGCGGGATGACGGTGCCGATCGGGTCGTCCGCGTAGCGCGGTTCGTCGGTTTCGGCGGCCCCGTCCAGCGGGGCTCCGGTGTCGCGCCGGCGGCCGAACATGTTCTCCTGCTCGGTGATGGACACCCGGTCCCAGAACTCCACCAGCATCCGGATCAGCCGGATCACCTGGTAGCTGCCGCCGGTCGTCCAGGACGGCTCGCCCGCGCCGGCCGCCCACACCAGCCGGTCCATTTCGGACTCGGCCGGGTTGACGATGCCGTCCTTGAACCCCATCAGGTTGCGCTGTGCTCCGGACGGCCGCGACGGCGAGCTGAACCCGTTGATCTTCCACCGCAGCTGCATTCCGCCGCGGGTGGCGCGGGCCAGGTCGCGCAGTGCGTGCAGGACGGTGTCGGTGTCCTTCGAGGACAACGTCAGCGACAGGTCCCCGTGGCATTGCGCCGGATCCAGCGCGTCGTTCGGGAACATCGCCATCGGCTTGAGCTTCTTGGGCTTGCGGTCGGCGAGCCCGTACCGGCTGTCGAAAAGGGACGACCCGACGCCGACGATCACTCCGAGGTCGCTGCGCGGCACCTCCGGACCGAGGATGCCGGAATCGGCCGGCGGCGCGGTGATGCCGACCGAGGGCGGAGCGCCGCCGTTCGTGAGAAAACGGGCACGGTCGGTGATCTCCTGGAACAACTGGGTCAGCTCGGCGCGATTCTCGGCGACGATGTCGAAGGACGCGACGATGGTCTGCGCCGGTGGCGGCCGCAGGATCGCGGCCTGCTTCGGGCCGTGGAAAGGGATCGCCCCGGAGTCTTCGCCGGCGCCGGCACTGGCTGCGACGCCGACTCCGGCCGCCGCGGTCAGGCCCGCGCTCATCACCGTACGGCGCAGGAAGGTACGACGGGAGGACTCGGTCACGACGTCCTCCTCGGCTCCGCGATCGCGGCGATCGGAGCAAGCAGCTCCGCCAACTGGCTGACATCGGCGTTCAGTTTCTGGCGCTGCGGCGCGGAAAGCTGGTTCACCGGGGTCCACGAGCCGTCCGGCCGCTTCGCGGCGTCGAGCGCGGCGGCGGTGCGTTTCATCCAGTTGTCCACCGTGGACAGTGCGGGGTAACGCGGGGCGAGGACCGGGCGCAGCACGTCGAGGACGGCCTGGACGCCGTCGATGTTCGCGCGGGCGGTGGCAAGGTTGGTGCCGCTGCCGTAGTCGGTGCGGGCGGTCAGTTCGAACTGCAGGGTGTTCTCCACGATCTCGTGTGCGCGCAGGCCGAGGTCATTGGCATCGACCTGGCGGTCGGCAAAGGACTTGCGGAGTTTCTGCACGTCACTGTCCAACTGGTCGGCCGCCGGGGCGAGGGCGGCGAGGTCCTCGTTGTGCCACAGGCCGGCTTCAATCCGGTGAAAGCCGGTGAAGCCCGGATCCTTGACCCCGCCGGGCAGGCCGTCGGCCGTGCGGTTGACGGCCTGGTCGGAGTCGCCGAACGCGTTGTAGGCGGCGCCGAGGCGTTCGTAGTCCAGGTGCGCGACCAGCCAGGCAGCCTGACTGGAGCCGCGGTCGTTGCGCTGGACCGCGTCCTTGAGCTTGGCGACGTCGCCGCCGAGTTGGTCCAGACCGTCCGTCACGTGCTTCTGGTAGGACTTCAGCGGCGCGAGCAGGTCGTTCTGGGTCACCGGTGCGACGCCCGGGCCGCGCTCGCTGCCGCCGGACACGGTGACCGCCGGGCCGACGATCGCGGGCGAATCCTCCGGCAGGCAGCGGAAGGCGTAGGTGCCGTTCCCGAGCGTGACCGGCAGCGGCCGGGTGGTCCCGCTGCCCAGTCCCTCGACCTCGCCGTAGATCACGCCGGTCGCCGGGTCGATCAAGTCCACTTCGGACGTCACGGTGCCGGTGTTGCGCAGGTGAAAGGTCTGGACCCCGGCGCGCGGGTCGGTCCAGCCCTGACCGCACGCGGACCGGGAGATCTCGATCTCCGGATCCTGTGCCGACGCTCCGTCCGGCCAGACCGCGAACGCGACGCCCGCCGCCGCGACCACGGCGACCGCACCACCCGCGATCAAGCGGGCGCGAACCGACCCCGGCACTCCTGCCTCCTGCCACTCGTTCGGGCTACCGGAACGGAATTATGCGTGCGGAAAGTGAAGAATCCGCCGCTGCGCACGTCGCCTACCCGGGAATTCACCAGGGCTTCACCCAGAAAACCGAACCAAATCGGATATAACCGCCAAAGCATGCCAACTCCCCCAGTCCGATTCGCCGGTTATCGCCAAGTTTTCCGAGAGAGGCGGGCAGGTGTCGGCGACCACACTAGCTCCGCCGGTCGTCGCCCGAAACCCGTTCCGCGGCGGACGATCCGTCCGGTAGCGTGCGGTATGGACGGTGAATACCTGAACCTGACAGAACGTTTCGCGGCACTCACCACGGCACACCTCGCCGACGGCTGCCTGCGTGCCCGGCTGACGGTGCGGTGCGCGCCGGCCGGGACCCGGGCCGTCGTCCCGGGTCAACGCTTGTCCGGACGGGTGCTGCCGGCCCGGCACGCAGGCAGCGTCGACGTCTTCCTCGAAGCGCTCGGCGACGCGCAGCCAGGCGACGTGCTCGTCGTCGACAACTTCGGCCGGCTGGACGAGAGCTGTGTGGGCGACCTCGTCACCGCGGAAGCGGCCGCCGCCGGGCTCGGCGGCATCGTGATCTGGGGCCTGCACCGGGACACCTCGGAGCTGCGCGAAATCGGCCTGCCGGTGTTCAGCCTGGGTTCGCTGTCCACCGGCCCGCTTCACCACGCCAACCGCGCTTCGGACGCGCTGCTGGCCGCGACCGTCGGCGAATGGACCGTCACCACCGACGACCTGGTGTTCGGCGACGACGACGGCGTGCTTTTCGTGCCCGCCGCCAACGCCGAAGACGTCTTCCGGCTGGCCGAGGGCATTCGCGACACCGAGCGCCGGCAGGCGGAGCTGATTCGCACCGGGACGACCCTGCGGGACCAAGTCCGATTCGACGCATTCCTGAGCCGCCGGGCAGAAGACAGTTCCTACACTTTCCGGCAGCATTTGCGCGCGGAAGGCGGGGCCGTTGAAGAGTGACCGGATCGCTCCGGTCACCGACGCGGCCCCGCCCCCGAGCACCCCAATGCCACATTGGGTGCGTCCGACGCACCGAATGCCACATTGGGGTGGTCGGGACCGGGCCGGGAGCCGAGGTTGCGGTTGGTGGGGTCAGACTTCTTTGGCGAGGGTATTGAGCGGATCGCTCTGGTCGCCGGCACGGGCCGGCGAGCGGGAACCGGCACCGTCATCGCGAAGCGCCTCGAAGAAGACGGCTGGACCGGCATCACCGCCCACTGGCCCGAATACGACCGCCGGATGCCTTGGGGTGCCGACGAAACGGTCCCCGGCATGGAAGCCAAATACGCGTTCGTCCGCGAACCGGCTGGTGGTTGGGTGAAACGCCAGGCCCTGGTCGCCGACGGAGGAGCCGCATGAACGACAAACACTTGGCGTACGTCCTGCTCCGGCGAGACGAGAAGGTGTTGCTGATTCGCCGCGCGCCCGGCACGTTCCTGGCCGGACATTGGGAATTCCCCGGCGGCACGGCAGAACCAGGCGAAGCGCCGGAGGACACCGCGATACGGGAAGCCGCCGAAGAAACCGGTCTGCGGGTACGCCTGACCGGGGAACGGGCCCGCCGGTCCTGGCCAGACCGCACCGGCAAGCCCTTCACCGTGCATGCCGCGTACTTCGACGCCCACCCGGATTTCCAGGGCGAGCTCCGACTCGACCCAGCCGAACACGACGCGCATCGCTGGCTGACTCCCGACGACGCGGCCGAGCTCCCCCTGTCCGACCACGTCCGGCAGGTCCTGCTCGGTTGAGTCCGCCGTGGTCGTGAATGGCCCCTTGAGGGACCTAGATTCCGTGAAGGGACCCCTGAGAGACCCTGATTCCGTGAATGGCCCCCTGAGGGACCTAGATTCCGGCAAGGGGCCCCGCACGGACCCCGACTCCGGCAGAGGGCGCCCACCGACCTAGCCCCGGCTCGCAGGCACCGTCCGCGCGAAATCGCGCGCCAGCCGCAGTGCCCGGTCTCGTAACAGCCCCCGGGCGTCCGCCACGCACCGATGCTCGTCCGGCTCCACGTCCGTCAGGGCGTACACCCCGGCGAACCCGGCCTCCCGCCACTCCGGCTCAGCCAGCAAGCACCGCCCGGCCAGTGCCACCACCGGCGTCTTGCCCGCTGCCCGAAGCACCCCGATCGGCGCCTTCCCGCGCAGTGACTGGCCGTCCAGCGATCCCTCCCCGGTGATCACCAGCCGGGCGTCGCGAACCGCTTCCGGGAAACCGAGCAGCTCCAGCAGCAGCTCGATCCCCGGCCGAAGGCGAGCGCCGAGTCCGGTGAGAACACCGAACCCGACGCCGCCCGCCGCGCCCGCCCCCGGGGTGGTGACGTGCGCGGAGCCCACTACGTCGGCCCACCGCGACAGCCCGCGTTCCAGCAACGCGACCTCAGCGGGCCCGGCTCCCTTCTGTGGCCCGTAGACCGCCGCCGCTCCGTTCCCGCCGAGCAGCGGATTGTCCACATCGGACGCCAACACGACGTCCAGGTCGGGCAGTCCGGACAAATCCGCGGTGGACACCGCGGCCAATCCCGCCCCGCCCGGTCCGATCGGGGCACCGGACGCGTCCAGCAGCCGCGCCCCCAGTGCCGTCAACAACCCGGCCCCGCCGTCGGTGCACGCGCTCCCGCCGACACCCAGCACGATCTGCTTGGCCCCGGCGGCATGGGCGGCCGCGATCAGCTCGCCGGTGCCGTGACTCGACGCGGTCAGCGGTTGCGGCCGGCCGCCGGGCAACCGGTGCAAGCCCGAAGCCTCCGCCAGCTCGACCACCGCCACCGGACCACGCAGCGCGTAGTACGCGGTAATCCGGCGGCCGGTCGGCCCCGACACCCGTACCGGCACCCGCCGGAACCCGGCGGCGACGGCGGCGGCGACCGTGCCGTCGCCGCCGTCGGCCACCGGCAGCTGCCGCACCGGTTCGCCCGGTGCGACCTCGGCGAACGCCGCGGCTACCACCTGCGCGACCTCGGCCGCGGTGAGCGAGCCCTTGAACTTGTCCGGGGCGACCAGGACGGTCACGCGGCGGCCCGGAACGCGCGCCAGTCGCCGATTTCGGTGATGTCCCGCAGCTGCACGTGCGAGGTCTGCGGCCGCCGCAGCAGCATCGCGAACGCCGAGCTGCCGTCGGCCAGTTCGATCACGCCCAGCTCCAGCTCCGGCGGTTCGGACGGGAGCACCCGGTCGCGCAGCTGGTCCAGAGTGAGGTCGTAGACCTCGCCGGAGATCGCCGCGCCGCCGTGCGCTACCGGCACCAGCGCCGGGCATTGCCCGCCTACCGAGTAGAACCGGTACTTGGCGGCCGTTTTCGTCTCGACCACCAGGGGGGCGCCGTCGAGCAGGTGGTGCAGGGATTCGCCGCGCATCGCGCCGCCGTTGAGGAACATCAGAGGCATTGCCGGTCCCTTTCTGTTTAGAGGATCGCCTTCACCACGTCGATTCCGAAATAGACGGTGAACACGAGCGCGAGCACGGTGAGGATCCACCCCGCCTCACGCCACTTCCCGCGGAAGGTCTTGATCAGCACGAACGCGATGAGCCCCGCGCCGACGCCGTTGGTGATGGAGTAAGTGAACGGAATGAGCGCGACCGTCAGGAAGACCGGGATGGTGTAGTCCGAGTCGTTCCACGGGATGTTGCGGCACTGCGCCACCATCATCCCGCCGATCACCACGAGCGCCGGGGCCGCCGCCTGGGCGGGCACGATCCCCGCGATCGGCGTGAACAGCAGCGTCGCCCCGAACAACAGTCCAGTCACCACACTCGCCAGTCCGGTCCGTGCGCCCTCCCCGACGCCGGCCGCGGACTCCAGGAAGACCGTGTTCGGCGACGAACCGGCGACCCCGCCCGCGATCGCCCCGGCCCCGTCCACGAACAGGATCCGGCCCATCCGCGGCACCCGGCCGTCCTTCGACAGCCCGGCCTCGTCCGAGACGCTGGTGATGGTGCCCATCGCGTCGAAGAACCCGGACAGCACCAGGGTGAACAGGAAGATCGTCGCGGTCAGCGCGCCCGCCTTGGCGAACCCGCCGAACAGGTCGACGTGCCCGAACAGCCCGAAGTCCGGGGCGGCGACCACCGAATGCGGCAGCGTCGGAGTGGTCAGGCCCCATTCGCCGACGCCGAATCCGTCGTGCAGCACCACCGCGAGCACGGTCGAGACCGCGATGCTGATCAGCACCGCGCCGGGCACCTTCCGCGCCATCAGCACGGTCATCAGCAGCAGGCCGAAGCAGAACACCGCGATCGGCAAGCCGTGCAGATGCCCGCCGAGGCCGAGCCGGACCGGGACGGTCGAATGCGCCTCGTCCGGGGTCCGCGTGACGAACCCGGCGCTCACCAGGCCGACGAGCGCGATGTAGAGCCCGATGCCCACGGTGATCGCGGTTTTCAGCGGTCCGGGGATCGCGTTCATGATGCGTTCCCGGACGCCGCTGACCGCCATCAGCACGATGCAGACGCCTTCGAGCACGACGAGGCCGAAGGCTTGCGCCCAGGTCATCGCCGGGGCCATCTGGAACGCGACGATGCCGTTGATGCCGAGTCCGGCGGCGAGCGCGAGCGGCGCGTTGCCGACCAGTCCCATCACGACAGTCATCACCGCGGCGGCCAGCGCGGTCGCCGTGGTCAGTTGCGCGGCGCTGAGTTTCGCGCCGGTGATGTCGGCGGAAGCGCCGAGAATGAGCGGATTGAGCAAGACGATGTAGGCCATCGCGACGAACGTCGTGATGCCGCCGCGTACTTCCCGGCCTACCGTGGTGTTGCGTGCGCGCAGTTCGAACAGTCGCTCCATAATGGACTTGCGCGGTTGTCCGGGAGCCGAGGTAACCGCTTCGTCGAGGCGTACCTGGGTCATGCGTCCTCCCCTTGCCGGTGGGTGTGCTGCACCGCGCCCCGGCCGGAAACGGCCGGGACGAGACACAGTGGACGGTTGGGTTTTTCTGGTGCTCCGGTCAGCACCGGGAGGGTGGCCCGGTGGGGTGGGGGCTAGTGCGCGCGGGCCGCGGCTCTACCGGGGCAGGCGCGCACGAAGGCTCAGTACTCGACCCGGTCGGATCGGCCGAGCCACGCGGCGAACGGGGCGAACTGGTCCGGTGTGGACACTCGCGACACCGGGGTCTGCCACGTTTCGCGCGGGTGGTCGAAAAGTTCGTAGAACGCCCGGTCGTCGAACCCGGCGCGGGCGGCGTCGTGCCGGTCGGCCGCGTACAGCACCCGGTCCACCCGGGCCCACAGCGACGACGCGAGGCACATCGGGCACGGCTCGCACGAGGACACCAGCACGCAGCCGGCGAGGCTGAACTTGCCGAGTGCCTGGCAGGCCGCGCGGATCGCGACGACCTCGGCGTGCGCGGTCGGGTCCAGCGACGGCGTGACGCGGTTGACGCCGGTCGCGACGATCTCGCCGTCCCTCACCACGAGCGCGCCGAACGGGCCGCCGCCGTCGGCGACGTTCTGCTCGGCGATCCGCAGGCACTCGGAGAGCCAAGTGCGTTCGAGGTCGATGGACACGGTCATAACGGTACTGCTCCTTCGTTCGCGGGTTCAGGACCAGGCCGGTCCGGCCGGCGGGGCGTCGTCGCGCAGGACGGTGCCCTCGATCAGGCCGTAGGGCCGGTCGGCGGCGTAGAACACCTCGCCGGGGTTGTCGAGGCCGAACGGCTCGAGGTCGACGAGGAAGTGGTGCTTGTTCGGCAGCGAGAACCGGATCTCCGCGATCTCCGGGACCGCCTCCAGCACCGCCTGCCCCATCGCGTGCAGCGTCTGCTGCAGCGACAGGCTGTGCGTGCCGCCGAACGCGTCGAGCAGAGTGGCCAGCGCGGTCTCGTGCGCGGCCGCCCAGTCGGTCTCCTCGACGGAGAACCGCCAGGTCGCGGACACCGCGGTGGCGAGGATCCGGTCCTTCACCTCGGCCAGCGTCGTGTACCGGTCGCGCGGGAAGCCCCAGAACTCCGAACCGGTGGAGTTGAGCACGGTCAGGTCTTCGACACCGCCGAGCACCCAGGCTCGTTCGCCGTCGTAGGTGACCCGGGCGGTCCGGGTTCCGGCTCCGGAGCGGGCGAACGAGTGGTGCGCCGGTTTCCCGCCGACCCGCAGCCGCTCCCACGGATGCGCCACGATCCCGACCCGTGCCAGGTGGATGCTGTCCTGCGTCGAGACGAAGTGCCGGGCCAGCCGCAGCGCGAAGTCCTCGATCTCGCCGATGCCGTCGCGGGCGAAGGCGAACACGGTGTTCTTCTGTGTGTCGGTAGCCAGCACCTTGTCGTTGGCCCCGGTCAGGTGGGTGTCGCTCAGGTCGCCGGACAGCGCCACGCTGACGGTGAGGTCGGTGATCCGGTGCTCGTCGCCGTCGCGGTCGATGCGAACCAGCCGGTTCTCGGCCTTGCCGTAGCGGTTGTCGCCCAGAACGATCGCCATTGGTCATCCCTTCCGTTTCGCTCGCCGAGTGAGTACACACGCCGCCACGTGGCGCGGACCACGGCGAATCCACCGAAAGCGACCGGACCGGCAGGCCGGGTTTTTGGAGGTTCCGCCAAACCGCCCTGGTGTGAGGTACTGATGGGCGAAGGAGGCGCGGATGCGGCTGGGTGCACTGCTGGACACCCCGGAGCTGGGGTTGCGGCTGCTGGTCGGCGCGAGCGCGCGCGACCGCGAGTTCAGCCGCGTCTTCCAGGCGACCCTGCAGGACCCGACGCGGTATCTGGACGGCGGGGAGATCGTGCTGTGCGGCCTGCGCTGGCTGCCCGGCCCGGCCGAGGCGGACGAGTTCGTCGGCCGGCTCGCCGCGGCCGGCGTGGCCGCGCTCGGGGCGGGCACCGCCGAGGTCGGCGGGCCGGTGCCGGACCACCTCGTGACCGCCTGCGAGCGGGTCGGCCTCCCGTTGTTCGAGGTCCCGCTCTCGGTCTCGTTCGCGACCGTGGCCGAACGCGTGATCCTGGGCCTGGCGGCCGAACGCTCCGCGCCGGCTCGCGATTCGCACCGCAGGCTGGTCGCCGCGGTGACCTCCGGGCAGGGGCTGTCCGCGCTGGTCAAGGCGGGCGCGGAGGAGCTCGGCACCGGCTGCTGGGTGCTCAGCGCGACCGGTCGGCAGCTGGCCGGCGGCCCGGAGCTGCCCGCCGCCCGCCGCACCGCTCTGGCCCGCCGGTTCCTGCGCGCCGAACGGCTGCCGTGCCAGGACGGACCGGTCACGCTGCTGGGCGCGTCCGGCCGGTCCGGGCACCGGGTGGCCAGCTGGTTCCTGGTGGTGGACGGCGACCCGGCGGACTGGTCGCCGACGCGCCGCGAGCTGGCGCAGGAATTCGCCGCGCTGGTCGGGCTCGAACGGTCCCGGGTGGACGAAGCGCGCCGGATCGAGAACCGCGCGGCCGAGCCGCTGCTGCGGCTGGCGCTTTCCGACGACGCGGCCCCGGGCGAGCTGACCTCGCGGCTGGTCGCCGCCGGGTTCGCCCCGCAGGAGCCGCTGGCCATGCTGTCGGCCGAGGTCCGCGGCGGCGGGCCGGGGCTGGCGCAGGTGCTGGTCGAAGAACTGCTGGACGCGGCGGGGGAGCCGGTCCTGGTCGCCACCGTGGACGGCGAGACGTTCGGCCTTTTCTCCGCGCCGCACGACGCGCGGCAGCTGCGGGAAGCGGTCCGCACCCTCGAGCCCGCCCTCGGTTCGGCCCGGTTGACGCTCGGCCTCAGCCGGGCCGCCGACGCCGCCGGCCTGCGCTCCGGAGTGCAGGAAGCACGGCACGCCCGCACGCTGGCCGCGATGAACCCCGGCCGCGCGACGGTGCTCTCCGGCGACGAGGTCGCGTCCCATTTGCTGTTGCTCGCGGCGGTGCCGGAAGAGGTGCGCCGGACATTCGGCGAAAAAGTACTCGGCCCGGTACTCGCGTACGACGCGGCGCACGGTTCCGAACTGATCACGACGTTGAAGACGTTCCTGGAGCATTCCGGATCCTGGACGCGGACCGCCGCCGCACTGCACCTGCACGTGAACACTCTGCGATACCGGATCACCCGGATCGGCGAACTGACCGGACGCGATCCCGGCCGGTTCGCCGACCGCGTGGATCTTTATCTGGCCGGCTGCTTCACGCAGAACTGGGGCTGGTCCTGACCACTGGCGCGAAGCGGGCCACGACGACGTCGATCCGGCGGATTTTCCGCACCCGCCACCGGAAATCCAAGCAGTACGGTTATCCGTAAAGAGTTATTGGGAATTCTTGACCAACGGATGACAAAACTCCGGACGCGCCGACACTCGGGAGGAGGATGCACCATCCGTCTCAGCGTCCTACTCTGAGCCCATGTACATCGCATTGCTGACTTACACAGCGCCCCGAAACGAAGTCGACTACGCACTGGCCGAACACGCGGACTGGCTACGAAGCCAGTTCGCACACGGATTGTTCCTCGTTTCCGGAAAAGGAACCGAGGACGCCGACCAGGTCATCATCTCGCGCCCGTGCCTGCGCGGCAAGCTCGACGCCGTGCTCGCCACCGATCCGCTCGTCCTGCAACGCCTCGCCCACTACCGCGTCATCGAGTTCTCCGCCACCCGCACCGCCGGCGAGTTCCTCACCGTCAACGAGGCGCTCGCCTCCTGATCCGCAGGTCCGCCCGACCCGAAAGATCGACGCCGAACGCCCGGACGCAGGTGGCCTCCGGACCACTCCGCCCGCCACCTGCCGGACGTACTCCCGACGCGAACTCGCCTATGATCACGCGAGATTCGACGTTCTCGGCCCGGGAGACCCCATGCACACGCCCGACCTCGTGTTCCGAGGCCGTCGCCTCGCCAGTGACCGCGCCCTGGTGATGGCCATCATCAACCGCACCCCTGATTCGTTCTACGACAACGGTGCCACCTTCGAAGAAGAGCCCGCGCAGGCCGCGATCCGCAAGGCGGTCGCCGAGGGCGCCGACGTGATCGACATCGGCGGCGTGCCGGCCGGCAAGGGACCCGAGGTCACCGCCGCCGAGGAGATCCGCCGCGTGGTGCCGACCGTCGCCTGGGCCCGAGAGAACTTCCCTGACCTGGTGATCAGCGTGGACACCTACCGCGCCGAAGTCGCCGACGCCATCTGCCGCGCGGGCGCGGACCTGGTCAACGACAACTGGGCCGCGGTCGAACCGGAGATCCTCGACGTCGCCGCCGAGCACGGCGCGGGCTACATCTGCGCGCACACCAACGGTCTCGTGCCGCGCACCGAAGCCGTCCGGCCGGTGTACGACGACGTGGTGGCCGCGGTGGTCGCGGGCACCACCGAACTGGCCGAGCGCGCGCTGGCCGCGGGCGTGCCGCGCGAGGGCATCATGATCGATCCCTGCATCGACTTCGGGAAGAACTCCTACCACTCGCTCGAACTGCTGCGGCACGTGGACGCGCTGGTCGCGACTGGTTGGCCGGTGCTGATGGCGCTGTCGAACAAGGATGTCATCGGCGAGACGCTCGACCTGCCGGTAGGCGAGCGGGTGATCGGCACGCTCGCCGCCACCGCGGTGTCCGCGCTGCACGGCGCGGCGATGTTCCGCGCGCACCAGGTCCGCGAAACGCGGCAAGTGGCGGAGATGGTGGCCAGCATCGCCGGCACCCGGCCGCCGGCGAACGTCGTGCGGTCGATCTGATGCGCGAGATCTTCCCCGGTTCGCGGGACCTCGCCGAGGCCGAGGTCGAACAGCTCTATCTCTTCCCGGACGAGCCGAAATGGGTCGCCGTCAACTTCGTCTCCAGCGCGGACGGGGCGATCACGATCGAGGGCCGCTCCGGCGGGCTTTCCACGCCCGCGGACCGGATCGTCTACCGGCTGGGCAACGATCTCGCCGACGTGGTGCTGGTCGGCGCGGGAACCGCGATGGCCGAAGGCTTCGAGGGCATGCGGCCGGACGAGCAGACCGCGCAGCGCCGGCGCCGGCGCGGCTTGGCCCCGATCGCGCCGATCGCGGTGGTCACCACCGGCCGCTCGCTGCCGCCGGACGCCCCGGTGATCACCCGCGCGCTGGTGCCGACGATCGTCGTGACCAGCGAGGCTGCCGACCCCGGCCTGCGCGCCGCGTGGGCGGCGGCCGGGGCAGACGTCCTGGTCGCTGGGACAGCTGTCCCGGATCTGGCGCTCGCGGTCGCTTCGCTGGCTGAACGGGGTCTGCGCCGGATCGACTGCGAAGGCGGACCGCACCTGTTCGCGTCCTTGCTGGCCGCGGACGCGGTGGACGAACTGCGGCTTACCGTGTCCCCGATGCTCGTCGCGGGCAACGCCCCGCGGGTCGCGATGGGTGACGCGATCGATCCGAAGCGGCTGGAACTGCTGTCCGCGCTGGTCGACGACAGCTCACTGCTGCTGCGGTACCGCGTGCGGTGAGCAGGTCCGCGTGAAGGGAACTCCGTGAAGGGAACATTGAGGGACTCTGAGTCCGTCAATGTTCCCTTCACCGACTTCAACCCAAGTCGCGAAAGTACAACCGCAGCACTTCGCCGTGCTCGACCACCGTCCCGCCCGGCTCGAACCCGGCCCGGGCCGCGACCGCGCAGGAAGCGCCGTTCTCCGGCTCCACCTTGATCACTGCCCGCTTCGCCCCGACCCGCGCCGCGTAGTCCGCCGCCAGCCGGACCGCGCGCGTCGCGTGCCCCTGGCCCCGCCACGTCGGGTACAGCCCATACGCGACGTTCACCTCGCCCGCCTCCAGATGTTCCCCCGCGAATCGCAGGTCCAGCGTCCCGGCGAGCAGTCCGGCCACCCGGATGCCGAATCCGCGCAGCGGACCGTCCACCGCCCATTCCTCTTGGCAGTACTGGAAGTACATCCGGGTCCCGGACAGTGTCCCGAGGCCGCCGGTGAGCCAGCGAACCAGTTCCGCGTCCTCCCCGGCGAGGTGCGCCTCCGCGTCGTCCGGATGGATCGGGGTCAACCGGACAACTCCGTCCGACGGCCAGTCAAGACCGCTGGACGGCATCGTCCGCCTCCTCGAAAGCCGTCTGGGCCTTGGCGAGGTCGGCGGTCGCCCGGGCCGAGCGTTCTTCGGCCTCGGCGAGACGTTCGCGCAGCTCGGCCACCCGTTCGCCGGCTTGCTCGGCGGCCCGCTCCGCGCGCTGGAGATTCCGCTCCGCGTCCGCCCGCGCCCGCACCGCATGGCGCCGCTCCAACGCCCGGATCCGCGTTTCCTCCTCGTCCTTGCGGTCCTTTTCGGACTGCCGGGTCTTTTTCGCCGGCGCGGGATTCGTCGGCAGCGACAGCCAGCGGTCGGCATCGTGGTGCGCCTTCGACGTCAACCGGCCGGCCAGCGCCTGCCGGGCCACCTCGGCGTCGGCGACGATCGCCTCCAGCGTCTCCTCCACTTCGCGCACGACCGACTCGCTCAGCGCGGCGGCGTCCCGCACGATCCGCTGCACCAGCTCGGACCGCCGGTGCGCCAGCTCGCGCAACCGGGCGCCGTCGAGGTGCTCGTGCGCGTCGCGCAGCTGCTCGCCCAGCGCAGCCAGCTCGGTCAGCGGGCCGGAACCGGCTCGGGCCAGCCGGTTGATGTGCGCCGCCGCCGCGGTCGGCTTGCGCAGCGCGCGGATCCGGCGCGCTAGTTCGACGTCGCCCGCTTCCTTGGCCGCGCGGGCTGCCGCGGTGCGCTCCGCGACGAACGCGGCCGGTTCGCCGGCGTAGAGCCGGTCGGCGACGGAGTCGAAGTCCGAGGTTGCCACGGGTTCCACCGAACCACACGAGTAGTCCGAACGCGACGCAACGCGTACGGTAGACGTCCACCACACAAGGTCGGGTGAAGCGGGGAGGAGCGCGCATGACGCCTTCGGGCCGGCTCACGCTGACGGCCAGCCCCCTGATCGCCAGCGCGCTCAAAGCGCTGCAGGTCGCCACCGAGCTCCCGGTCGCGATGGGCGGACCGGTGGCGATGTCGTCCCGTTCGCATGTGATCGACCAGCTCCGCGGCACTTTCACCCGGTCGATGCAGCACGTGCAGGTGGACACCGGCGCCGGTCTCGGCGGCAAGGCGGTGGCGCTGGCCCGGCCGTCCACCGTGGTGGACTATCTGAGCGCGCAGGGCATCACGCACAAGTACGACCACGCGGTCGCGCCGGAGCGGCTGTCCGCGATGGTCGCGCTGCCGGTGCGGGTCGGAGAAACCACCCGCGCGGTGTTGTACGCGGCGTCCCGGGACTCGATCACGTTCGGCGACCGCGTGCTGCGCGCGGCGTCGGCGGTGGCGGCCCGGCTCGAACGCGACATCGAGGTCGAAGAAGAGGTCCGACGCCGGCTCGCCGCCCCGGCCGCGGTGCCCGCCGCCGACCGCGGCGACCTGTACGCGGAACTGACCGCCATAGCCGGCTCGCTCAACGACGACGATGCCCGGCAGCGGCTGCTGGCAGTGTGCGAACGGCTCCGTCCAGAGGAGGACCTGCCTGGCGGCACCTTGACCCCGCGCGAGGTGGACGTGTTGCGGCTGGCCGCGGAGGGCTGCACCAACGACGAGATCTCCGACCGGCTTGGGTTGCTGCCGAACACCGTCAAGTCGTATCTGAAGCACGCGATGCGCAAGCTAGCGGTTTCGAACCGGGTGCAGGCGGTCAATCGCGCACGGGCGGCCGGTCTGCTGCGCTGAGCTGGGCGCGCTGCTGGATCCGTTCGGGGTCCTTCTCCTTTCTGTCCGCGAAGCATTCCCCTCGTGAACCGATTCAGCGCCCACCCCCGTTGTGGGGTAGCCGGTTTCCCTCCGGCGAGGGAAAATCTCGGCACGGGCAGTGCTGCCCGGCAACGCGAAGGGATCGGCACGTGTTTTACGACCTCAGTGTCCGCGACTTCCTCGACCGCGCGGAAACGGTGTACCCGGACCGGATCGCGGTGGTGGACGAACCCGCCCAGCCCGCCGAGTCCTGGGGCTCGGTGACCTACCGCGAACTCGCGCGCCGCGCCCGCGCACAGGCGGCGAATCTCGACGCACTCGGCGTGCCGGCCGGCGGCCGGGTGGCGATCGTTTCGCACAACTCGGCGCGGCTGCTCACGTCGTTCTTCGGCGTCTCCGGCTGGGGCCGGGTGCTGGTACCGGTGAATTTCCGGCTGGCGCCCGCCGAAGTGCGCTACATCGTCGAGCATTCCGGCTCCGAAGTGCTCCTCGTCGATCCTGAGCTGAAACCGTTGCTGGACAGCGTGACCGCGAAACACGTGTTCGTCCTCGGCGAGGACGACGACAAGATCTGGGGCGGCGACGCCGAACCGCGGCCGTGGACCGGAGACGAATCGGCGACCGCCACGATCAACTACACGTCGGGCACCACCGCCCGGCCCAAGGGCGTGCAGCTCACCCACCGCAACTTGTGGCTCAACGCGGCTGTTTTCGGCCTGCACACCACTCTCAACGACAACGATGTCCTGCTGCACACCCTGCCGATGTTCCACGCGAACGGCTGGGGAATGCCGTACGCGGTGACCGGACTCGGCGGACGGCACATCGTGCTGCGCAAGGTCGACGGCACCGAAATCCTGCGCCGAATCGAGGAACACGGCGTCACCATCATGTGTGCCGCGCCGGCGGTCGTCACCGCGGCACTGGACGGCGCGGCCGGCTGGGACGGCGAAATCCCCGGCCGCGACCGGGTCCGGATCGTCGTGGCCGGCGCGCCGCCGCCGACCCGCACCATCGAACGCGTGCGCGCGGAGCTCGGCTGGGAATTCATCCAGATCTACGGCCTCACCGAGACTTCGCCGCTGGTGACCGTGAACCGGTTCCGCAGCGAATGGGCGGAGCTGGACCCGCACGAGCAAGCGAAGCTGCTGGGCCGCGCCGGCGCACCGGCACTGGGCGTGCGAGTCGCCATCGACACCGACGGAGAAGTGCTCACCCAAAGCAACCACAACCTCGACGGCTACTGGGAAAACCCGGACGAAACCGCCCGGGTCCAAGGAGGAAACTGGTTCCACACCGGTGACGGCGGCACCTTCTCCGACGGCTACCTGACCATCGCCGACCGCAAGAAGGACGTCATCATCACCGGCGGCGAGAACGTGTCGTCGATCGAAGTGGAAGACGCACTGAACTCGCACCCGGCGGTGCGCGAGGTCGCGGTGATCGGCATCCCGGACCAGAAATGGGGCGAGCTGGTCACCGCGCTGGTGGTGACCGACGGGACCGACGTCGGCGCGGAGGAACTGATCACGCACTGCCGCGAGCACCTGGCCGGGTACAAATGCCCGAAGCGCGTGGAATTCCTGGCCGAACTGCCTCGCACCGCCACCGGGAAGATCCAGAAGTTCAAGCTGCGCCAGCCATTCTGGGAAGGCCAGGGCCGTCAGGTCAACTGAGCCCGCACCGCTGCCCGGGTGTCCGTGAAGGGAACATTGAGGGACTCTGATTCCCTCAATGTTCCCTTCACAGACCTGGATTCCCTCAAGGGGCCCCATCGAGTCCGCCACGGCGGCAGCGGCCGGTCAGCCGTCCACCGGCCGGTAGACCAACCGCACTACCCCGTTTCCGAACGCCCGGCTCGCCGCCAGCCGGAACCCCAGCCGCCCGCCGTCGTCCGGGAACAGCCGCCGCCCCTTCCCCACTACCACCGGGTACTGCAGCAACGTCAGCTCGTCGACCAGACCGCGCGACAACAGCCACCGCACCAGCGTCGTACTCCCGCTGGTCATGATGTCCCCGCCCGCGGTCGAGGTCAGCTCGGCGATCGCCTCGCCGAGATCCCCGTGCAGCAAGGTCGTGTTGCTCCACTCCACCGCCGTCAACGTCGTCGACGCGACATACTTCGGCACGCTGTTCATGAACTCCGCGCCCGGGTCGTCGGTACGGCCGGGCCACGCCTCGGCGAAACCCTCGTATGTCACGCGTCCCAGCAGCATCGCGTCGGCGTCCGCCATCCCCTCGCCCACCGCGTGTTCGAGTTCGTCGTTCCAATAGGACAGCGACCACTGGTCCGGCGCTTCGACCACTCCGTCGAGCGAGACGAACAAAGTGGACACGATCTTGCGCATCGAGCGGCTCCTTGGAGTTCGGGATCGCCGACACTATGGCGCATCCCGCGAAGCGAACGCAGCCGATTCGCCCGATTCTTGGTCAGTCAGGGCACTTCCGTGACCAATTCGAGGGCGCGGCCGAGCGTCGCGAGCCGGGCTTCCAGCGTGTCGCCCGCCGGGTACAGCCGCACGGTGTCGACTCCGGCCGCGCGCCACACCCGGAGCCGGGCGCGGACCATGACCTCGGTGCCGATCAGCGTCGTCCCCAGCACCATCTCGTCGGTGACCAGTGCGGCGGCCCCGTCACGATCGCCTGCCTGCCAACGTTTCCGCACCTCAGCGGCGACGTCCGCCCAACCCTGCCTGCTGTACGCGTCGTGGTAGAAGTTCGTGCTCGCCGAACCCATGCCGCCCAGCGAGAAAGCGAGTTCTTTCTTGCGGCCGGCGACCATCCTCCGCAGTTCGTCCTCATCGGACGCGAACGCGACCTCCGCGCCTTGGCACACGGTCAGATCGCCGCGCTGCCGTCCCGCTCGCGCGAGCCCGGCGTCGAGGTGCCGGAAGTAGGCGTCCGCGCCTTCCGGGACGAAGCTGGTGCCCAGCCAGCCGTCCGCTATCTCGCCGGTCAGCTCCAGCATGCGCGGCGACAGTGCGGCCAGGTAGATCGGGATGTCCTCGTTCGGCGCGGTCGACAGCCGCATCGGCCGGGCCTCACCGGGCAGCGGCAGCTGGAACTCCTTGCCGGAGAAAGCGATCTTCTCACCGGCGAACGCTCGGCGGATGATCTCGACGGTCTCGCGCATCCGGGTCCGCGGCCGTGCGAACGGCACGCCGTGCAGCCCTTCCATCACCTGCGGACCGGATGCGCCGAGCCCCAGCGCGAACCGTCCGCCGGACATCTCGGCAAGCGTGAGCGCGGTCTGCGCGACCGCGACCGGGGTGCGCACGCCGAGCTGCAGGATGCCGGAACCGAGCCGGATCCGGTCCGTGCGGGCGGCGAGATAGCCGAGCACCGACGGGGCGTCCGAACCCCACGCCTCGGCCACCCAGCACTCGCCGAGCCCCAGTTTTTCCGCCTCCAGCACGAAGTCCCGGGTCGCCGGCCAGCCGGCGGAAGCCTCGACCGTGGTGGCCGTCCGCATCATCCGGCGGTCTCCACGCGCTCCTTGATCGCGCCGACGGTGGCGGTCATCGCCGCCTCGAACTCCTGCAGCCGGACGTACACGATCTTCTGTTCCTTCTCCGGCATCCGGGCGATCACCTGGGACACGCCGGACGGTCCGGGACCCATCTGCACCCACTGGGTCAGCCGGGTGCCGCCGTTCTCCGGGGTGAGTGTGAACCGCCAGACCGCCGTGGGATTGGCCGGATCGGTGACCGCCCAGGCGAACACGCGCGGTTGTTCGCACTCGATGATGTGCGAGATGGTCTCCCACTCGCCGCGTGCCTGGTGGTGATTGCGCCCGATGAAGGTCTGCCCGATCGCCGGGGCCTCGCCGGTCCATTCGACCGTCTGCAGCTCGCCGCTCAGCTCGGGCATCAGGCGGACGTCGGACGCCAGCTCCCACACCTGTTCGGGCGGCCCGTCGATCCAGGCGTCCACCTGAACGGTCGGGGCGTCCGCGTACCGCGCGCCGGTCCACTCCATCGTGGTACTCCTCCATTAGCAGCTTGACCAGCATAGTTGCGTAGAAAGACCGTCATTGTCAATCAGCTCGCCCCAAGAAGCCGTGAAGGACCCTTCCCGGAATCAGATTCCCGGAAGGGGTCCTTCACGCCAGGTTCCTCACTTCTCCTGCGGAGCGAACCGCGCCTGCACATCCGGCCGCGACGCCAGCCGTTCCGGAAAGCCCGGCCCGCGCCGCATCTGCGTGTCGTCGGCCGCCAATGGCTCGCCGCATTCCGCGCACACCACCCGCGCCTGAGTGTCGTGCCCGCACCTCTCGTGGTGCAGGGTGATCGGCGGGCCCGCCTCGGTCGACAGCCAGCGGTCCCCCCACGCCGTCATCGCCGCCAGGACGCTCCAGAAATCGCGGCCCTTCTCGGTGAGCAGGTAGTCGTAGCGCACCGGCTCGTTCTGGTAGGCGCGCTTCTCCAGCAGTCCCTCGTCGACCAGCCGGCGCAGCCGGTCGGCGAGGGTGTTGCGCGCGATGCCGAGCGCTTGCTGGAACTCGTCGAAGCGGCGGACCCCGTAGAAGGCGTCGCGCAGCACGAGCGGCGTCCACCAGTCCCCGAGCAGGTCCATGGTCCGCGCGATCGAGCACGGCCACTGCGCGAAGGAAGTGCGTTTCATGCCGCGAGCGTACGCCGGTCCGAGAGTGCAACCCAGCAGGTCAGACCCGATGGCCGACGGTCACGTCCACGGTGTCCGGCACTTGTTCGTGCTCGTCGCCGACGGAAAGCGTGCCGGACGGCTCCACCAGCAGCACCACCGCGCCGTCGGCCGACGACGGCTTGTGGAACGTGCCGCGCGGCACCACGAACAGCTGCTCACGGGTGAGCTTCACGGTCCGCTCCCCGTTCGCTTCGCGCAGGCCGAGTTCGATGCTGCCGTCAAGGACCAGGAAGAACTCGTCGGTGTGATCGTGCTTGTGCCACACGTGCTCGCCGGCGAACCGGGCGAGCCGGACGTCGTAGTCGTTGACGGTGGCGACGATGCGCGGGCTCCACGGCTCACTGAATCCGGCGAGCACGTCCGACAGGTCAAGGGGCTGAGTCGTCATGTGCTGATCATCGACCTGGCCTCGCGACGCAGGGAGTGCTAGGAATCGCACATGTCGCAAGAATCCTCGCACCGCGTGGTGCTGCTCGTCGGCGACGGCTCGAACCCGTTCGAAATGGGTGTCGCGACCGAACTGTTCGGCCTGCGCCGGCCGGAACTGGACCGCCCGTGGTACGAGTTCGCGCTCGCCGCGCCAGGCGGCCGGGCACGGATGCATCTCGGCATGTTCACCCTGTCCGGCGTCGCCGACCTCGACGCCGTTGACACCGCGGACACGGTGATCGTCCCGAACCGGCCGGACCCGGCCGAGGCCGTCCATCCCGGCGTGCTCGACGCGATCCGCCGCGCCGACGCCCGCGGCGCCCGGCTGATGAGTTTCTGCACCGGCGCGTTCACCCTCGCCGCCGCGGGCGTGCTGAACGGCCGACGCGCGACCACGCACTGGCGGTGGGCCGGCGAATTCGTCGCGCGTTACCCCGAGGTCCGGCTGGAACCGGACGTGCTGTTCGTCGACGACGGCCGGGTGCTCACCGCCGCCGGCAGCGCGGCGGCGCTGGATTTGTCGTTGCATGTCATTCAGCGGGACTACGGTGCGGAAATCACCAATGCGGTGAGCCGGCGACTGGTATTCACCGGTCACCGGGACGGCGGCCAGCGACAATTCGTGCAACGGCCGCTACCGCACGTCCCGGACGCCTCGCTCGGGCCGGTACTGGAATGGGCGCGCGAACGTCTTGACCAGCCGTTGTCCGTCAATGACCTCGCCGCCCGGGCAGCTACCAGTGCCGCGACGCTGCATCGCCGGTTTCGCGCCGAACTCGGCACTACCCCGCTCGCTTGGCTCACCACGGAACGCGTAAGCCTGGCGCGCAGGCTGATCGAACGAGGCGAGCATGGTCTGGACCGGATCGCCGCCCGCAGCGGGCTCGGCACCAGCGCGAATCTCCGTCTGCACCTGCGCAAGCACACTGGGTTGTCACCGTCGGAGTACCGGAAACGGTTCCGGCTGCCCGGTTGAGGGCAACACGCCCGCGGCGGATCCGCCGCGAGTCCACAGTGGACCCTACGAACGGATTAGACCATTCGGCGTAATCCGGAAAAGACACGGTTAAGTCTCGATGACCAGAACCCGCCGAAGGTTTTATGCCAGACGAACGAAAGTTGGCCGGAAAGGACAGAAATCCGCTGACCCCTCTCGCGAAGGCGGGACGATCGGATAGCTTGGCGACTGTCCGGCAGAACAGAACGGGGAGAAGAACATGGCCGCTCGCGGGTCACACCGCCAGGAGGGACGGAAGGCCCGGAGCCGGGCAATCGCGGCCCTCGCCGGAGGTGCCCTGGTGGTGCTGCCGACCGTCACTTCGTCCGGTATTCCGGTCGCGCTGAGCGGGGCTCCCGCGGCCCCGGTCGCGCAGGCCGCGCCGAACCTGCCGTCGCTGCCGCCGGGGGTCACCATCCCGCCGATCGGTGTGGACGGCAGCCTGCCGCAACCGCCGGTCCCCGAGGCGCTGGGCGTGCCGGGCTACGCGAACAGCCCCGGTTCGGCGACCACCGCCGGCCCGCTGGGCATCCCGGACAGCATGCTGAAGGCGTACCAGAACGCGGCGGACATCATGGCCCGCGAGCAGCCGAACTGCCATGTCGACTGGCAGCTGATCGCCGCTATCGGCCGGGTCGAGTCGAACCACGCGCGCGGCGGCTACGTCGACAGCCGCGGCAACACCCTGGAACGCATCCTCGGCCCGGTGCTCGACGGTTCCGGCGGGTTCGCGGCGATCCGCGACACCGACGGAGGCCGCTACGACGGCGACCCGGTGTGGGACCGCGCGGTCGGCGCCACCCAGTTCATTCCGTCCACCTGGGCTTCCTACGCGTCCGACGGCAACGGCGACGGCGTCTCCGACCCGAACAACGTCTACGACGAGACCCTCGCGACCGCGCGCTACCTGTGCTCCGGCGGCATGGACCTGTCCAGCGACGCGGCACAGCGGCTGGCGGTGCGCCGGTACAACAATTCGCAGTCCTACGTCGACCTGGTAATGGCGTACGCGAATGGCTACCGCAGCGGCAGCGTCTCGAAGCTGCCGGACAGCCCGGTCCCGGTCGGCGCCCCGCCCGGCCCCGGCGCGGTCGACGCGGCGGCCGGCAGCCCGGCCGGCGACGTCGCCCCGTCCGCCCCACCGGCGATTCCCGGCCAGCCGAGCGTCACCCCGCCCGCACCGGGCACGCCGACGCACCTTCCTGGCAGCAGCACCGTGCCGACCAGCAGCGAGTCGTCGAAGCCGACCAGCACCGCACCCTCGTCGACGACGTCGACCACCCCGACGAGCAGCACGCCCACCTGCCCGACGCCGACTAGCACCCCGGCCACTCCGGCTACCCCGACGAGCGGCACGGCCGCCTGCCCGACGCCGAGTGGCGCCCCGACCAGCTCAGCCGCGCCGGCGAACCCGAGCACGACCAGCTCCAGCACCACCACCGGGACCACCCCGTCGAAGTGACGACCGGGTTCGTATAGTCCGGGCAGACCGAATCGCCGGACCCGGGGAGATCTTCATGTCGTGGAATCCCCGGGCCCTGCCCGACCTGTCCGGCCGGGTGTACGCGGTGACCGGCGGCAATGCCGGGATCGGCTACTTCATCACCGAACAGCTGGCCGCGGCCGGGGCGCACGTCGCACTGCTCGGACGCGACCCGGCCCGGCTGCGAACGGCGGTCGCCATGGTCCGTGCCCAGGTCGGGGATTCCGCGTCGCTGAGCACCATTCCGCTGGACCTCGCCGATCTGGACACGGTCCCGGCGGCGGCCGACGCCCTCGGCAGGCTTGATCGCATCGACGCGCTGATTGAGAACGCCGGCCTCACCGCGCCCGGTCCGGTGCGCCGGACCACTCGCCAGGGCCTCGAGCTGGCAGTCGGCACCAACCACTTCGGCCACTTCGCGCTCACCGCGCTGGCCATGCCCGCGTTGACCGCGTCCTCGGCGCGGGTCGTGCTGGCCGGCAGCCTGATCACCCGGATGTACCCGTACGACGTAGCCGATCTCCAGAGTTCCCGGAAGTACTCGGATTTTCGCGCCTACGCGCTGTCGAAGCACGCCGTCCAGTCATTCGCCTTCGAGCTCGACCGGCGGCTGCGCGCCGCCGGTTCACCGGTGCGGTCCATCCTCGCGCACCCCGGCTTCAGCCTCGACCGCACCAGCCCGGCGCGGCCCGGGATCACCACGCCGGTCCCGATCATGCGGGTGCTCGCTCCCGGCACGCACGGCAAAGACCGCGGGGCTTGGCCATTCGTCCAAGCCGCCGTCGATCCGGCCGCGACCAGCGGTTCCTACTACGGTCCCGCGTTCGGCAGCGTCGGCCGCACGCGGTCGGGACGGCCGCCCGCCGCGTCCCGCGACCAGGCGAAAGCGCGTCAGCTGTGGGCGCTTTCGGAGGAAGCCACCGGGATCACGTTCGCGCTCGGGGGTTCCTGACTCGCCGCCCGCCGGCTAATCCCGGCCGACCCGGGCGGCGATCCCGTCGAGCAACCGGTCCAGCCCGAATTCCGACGCGTCCGCCGCCTGCTGCGCGGTCGGCTTGTCGAACCCGCCGGCGAGCCAGATCCGGTTCATCGACGGATGGGACTCGACGTCGAAGTAGGTGTGCCAGAACGACGAACGCTGTCCCCACCAGGCGTCGTTGGTCTGGCCGGTGCTGCGTTCGAGGTGAATGCTCTCCGCCTCGACGGCCGCGTTGGCGGCGACGTAACCGGCCACCGAGTTCGCGGCCGCGGCCGCTTCTTTCGCCGGCAGCCCCAGATTGTCCATAATGGACAGCAAATACTCCTGCCCGGCGAGCTGGCCCGGTCCCAGCGCCGGCCTGACCCGGGAAGTCTCGCGCAGCCAAGGATGCTTGCGGTAGCTCTCGCGCGTCCGGTCGGCGTAGACCCGCACCTGCGCACGCCACTCGGGCGGGCGCTCCTCGCCGGGCGCGGGAAGGTTCCGTTCCCGCAGCACCGTGTCGACCATCAGATCGACCAGTTCGTTCTTGCCCGGGACGTAGGTGTAGAGCGTCATCGTCCCCGCGCCGAGTTCTTTCGCGACCCGATGCATCGACGTCGCGACGAGCCCGTCCGCGTCGGCCACCCCGATCGCCGCCGCGACGATCCGCTCGATCGTGAACGCCGGCCGCCGCCCGCGCGCCGACGGTTCCGGCTGGGCGCGCCACAGCAATTCGAGCGTGCGGGCGATTTCTTCGCCGCCCGGCTCTCGTGCCGCGGAACCGCCGCCCGCCGTGCTCCCGACGGTCATCCCGCGCCCCCTCCGGCAGTTTTTCGCCTCAACGCGGGATCCTACCTGCCGTTTCAGGACCTTCGTCCCCTCCGCACCGCCGCGATCGCCGTTACGGTGGGCGGCGACGGAGGTGGTTCCCGTGACGGAACGCAAGCCGCCCGGCGCGTCTTTCGGCTCGTGGGCAGACCGGCAGATAGCCGAGGCGGAAGCCCGCGGCGCCTTCGAAAACCTTCCGGGAGCCGGAAAACCCCTCCCTCCGCCGACCGGCCGCGACGCCGCGACGGACTGGGCGCTGCGCCGAGCGAAGGAAGGCGACCTGGACAGGTCCGCGTTTCTGCCCCCGTCTCTGTCGATCCCGAGGGAGATCCAGGATCTGCCCGGGAAACTTGCGAAAGTGCGCGCGGAACGGCAAGTGCGGGAGATCGTGCAGGACTTGAACGCGCGGATCCGGGAGGCGCACGCGCGCCCGCAAGCCGGACCGCCGCTGCGTGCACGGCCGCTGGACGTGGAGGAGACGGTGGCGAGCTGGCGGAACGGGCGCGGCGAAGGCTGACGCCGAGTGCCGCGGTGTGCGCCGCGGGAACCCCAGCCACGAGGAACGATCCACCGGGCCGCGCCACCGGGCCGCCGCCGCAACCGGAACCGGACCCGCCGCTCCCAGCGAAACGGCTACGCTAGGTAGCACCACGCCGAAGGGAAGGCAGCACCATGAGCGGCATCCGCAGAGCAACCTTCCTCCTCGCCGCCGTTCTCCTGCTCTTCGGCGAACCCTGGTCGGTCCTGATCCTGCTCCCGGACTGGCCCGCCGCGGTCACCATCGCCGGCACCACGATCTTCGCCGTCGCCGCGCTCGCCTTCCCGGCCTTGATGTTCCTGGGCCACGGCCCGCGCCAGAACGACACCGCGGCCAAGGTCAGCGACGTCACGCTGGGCACGATCTGGGTGCTGTTCTCCTGGAGCGTCCTCACCCACGTCCTCCGGCTGGCCCTGGACCTCTCCGGCGTGGCCGCTCCGACCCGGCCACGGATCGTAGCCGCGGCCACCCTCGCCGTCGCCGCCGTTCTCCTCGTCGCCGGCAACCGGATCGCGATGCGCGTCCCGCCGGTCAAGCCGGTCGACGTGCGCATTCCCCGGCTCGGCAAGGGTCTCGACGGCCTGCGCGTCGCCGTCATCACCGACACCCACTACGGCCCGCTCGACCGCACCCGCTGGTCCGAACGCCTGGTCGCCAAGGTGAACCAGCTCGAACCCGACGTCGTCTGCCACGCCGGCGACCTGGCCGACGGGTCAGTCGCCAAACGGCGCAAGCAGGTCGACCCGCTGGGCGGCGTGCAAGCGCCGATGGGCCGGTTCTACATCACCGGCAACCACGAGTACTTCGGCGAGGCGCAAGCCTGGCTGGACCACATGGCGAGCCTCGGCTGGGACACCCTGCACAACCGCTCGACCCTGGTGGAACGCGACGGCGCCCAGCTCCTCTTCGCCGGCATCGACGACCCGACCGGCGCCGCCTCCGGACTGCCCGGGCACGGCCCCGACCTGGCCGCCGCCCTGGACGGCGCCGACCCGGACGTGCCCGTCGTCCTGCTCGCGCACCAGCCGAAACAGGTCGTCCAGGCGCAGGCGGAGAACATCGACCTGCAGATCTCCGGCCACACGCACGGCGGCCAGATCTGGCCGTTCCACCTGCTGGTCCGGCTGGACCAGCCCACCCTCTCCGGCCTCACCCGGCACGGCCCGACCCAGCTCTACAACAGCCGCGGGTCCGGGTTCTGGGGTCCGCCGTTCCGGGTTTTCGCGCCCAACGAGATCGCGTTGCTGACCCTGCGCGCTGGCTGATCGGGCGGGCACGCCGACAGCGCTTCTTCCTTCCCCCTTGTCCTTCGCCCGCCGTCCCACCGAAAACTTTTTTTGTCTTGACAACTCAAACCATCGGATGCGAGAGTTTCCTCGACACCGAACCACCGCACCCGCACTGCCCTAGGAGGCAGCCATGTCCACTGTCACCTCCGCCGACGGCACCCTGATCGCCTACTCCCGGATCGGCACCGGCCCCGCGCTCGTGCTCGTCGACGGCGCGCTCTGCTACCGCGGCTCCACCCCCAACGACGACCTCGCCAAAGCACTTTCCGACCGCTTCACCGTCTACACCTTCGACCGGCGTGGCCGAGGCGAGAGCGGAGACACCGCGCCCTACGACGTCGAGCGGGAAATCGAAGACATCGCGGCCATCGTCAAGGAAGCCGGCGGCGAGGTCGGGCTCTACGGCATCTCCTCCGGCGCCGCCCTCGTGCTCGAAGCCGCGCACCGGGGCGTTCCGGTGAAGAAGGTCGCCGTTTACGAACCGCCGTTCATCGTGGACGCCACGCGCAAGCGCGTTCCCGCCGACTACCAGGCGAAGCTCGAAGCGGCGACGAACGCCGGGAAGCCGGGCGCCGCGATCAAGACCTTCATGACCGAAGGCGTCGGGCTCCCCGCCCTGATGGTCGTGATGATGCGCCTGATGCCCGCGTGGCCGCGGATGAAGCGCGTCGCGCACACCCTCGCCTACGACGCCCGGATCATGGACGACAACCAGGCCGGCCGTCCGCTGCCGAAGGGTCGCTGGTCCGGTATCACCGCGCCGACGCTGATCGCCGACGGCGGCAAGAGCCCGGGCTGGATGCGCAACGGCGTCGCGGCCGCGGCTGCCCAGCTGCCCGGCGCCCGGTACCGCACCCTTCCCGGCCAGACCCACCTGGTGAAAACCGCCGCGCTCGCCCCAGTTCTGGCCGAGTTCTTCGCGGCGAGCTGACCCGCTGGTCCCCGGCCGCGCGGCGTGCGGCAGGCTGCCTGACGTGGCCACGAAAGCATTGATCTTCGATTTCGACGGCACGCTCGCCGACACCGAGGCCGCCGTGCTCCGGTCATGGCAGGAAATGTTCACCGCACACGGCGTCGAGCTTCCGCTGGACGTCTGGCACACGGTGATCGGCACCCAGAATACCGCGACGACGATGTTCGCGCTGCTGGCCGAGCACGTCGAAAACGTGGACCCGGCAGCGCTGCGTCCCGCGATGCGCGCCCGGGTGCAGGAGCTGCTCGTCGCCGACGGACCCCGCGAAGGCGTGCTCAGCTACCTCGACGAAGCCGCCGAGCGCGGGCTGGCACTGGGCGTCGCGTCGAGTTCGTCGAGCACCTGGGTGCACGCGCAGCTCGAACGGCTCGGTCTCGCCAGCCGGTTCGCTTCGGTGGAAACCGGCGACCGGCACGCGGCCAAACCGCGGCCGGACACCTATCTCGCGGCACTGCGCGCCCTTGGTGTCACCGCGGAAGAGGCGCTCGCGTTCGAGGATTCGCCGCACGGAGTCAGCGCGGCGAAGGCGGCCGGGATCATCACCGTGGCAGTGCCGAACCCGATCACCGCGGCACTCGACTTCGGCAAGGCGGACCTGGTTCTGCCGTCCTTCGCCGCGAAACCGCTCAGCGCGCTGCTGGCGCAGTTCGGTTCGTGAAGAGAATCCGGAGGGAATCAGCGTCGGTGCATGTTCCCTTCACGCCTTTGGCTAGTGGCGCGTGATTCTGTCCGCTCTACGGCGGAACTGCCGTGAAGGGGCCCCTGCCGGAATCAGATTCCCTCAACGGGCCCTTCCCTGACCTGCGTCGCCGCGCCTGCACCGGCGTCCAGGTCCGCCTCGTCCAGTTCCAGCTCGGCGAACCGGTCGAGGAACGCCCGCTGGCCCTTGACCAGCTTCTCCCGCGCGGTGTCCAGGTCGAACCACTCGACCCGGTCCACCTCCGGGAACTGCTGGACCTTCCCGGACCGAGGCGGCCACTCCAGATCGAAGGTGCCCGGCACGACGGTCGCCGGGTCGAGGTCCGCCTCGACCGCCCACGCGGCCACGACCTTGCCGGACTGGCGCACTTCGCCCAGCGGCCGCAACCGGCCGTCCGGGACCGGCAGGCCCAGTTCCTCAGCGAACTCGCGCCGCGCCGCCGCCTCGGCGTCCTCGCCCTCGTCGAGTTCGCCCTTGGGCAGCGACCAGGCGGCCTCGTCCTTCTTAGCCCAGAACGGTCCGCCCATGTGCGCGAGCAGCACCTCGGGCCGGTCGGAGGACCGACGGAAAAGCAACAGCCCCGCGCTACGCCTGACAGCCATCCGCCCAGTCTGCCGGGTGCCGCTGACCAGGCTCGACACGGGCGCGAAAAAAGTTTCCGGGTCGGTGTCGATCCGCGGCCGAGCCGTTCGACGGACAGGGGAAAGCAGCCAGCAGCCACCTCGGAAGGACCACTGCGATGACCACGACGACAGCCACCTCCCACCCTGCCGAGACGTCCGTCGCCAAGACCGCCGCCCGCCTCGCCGACCGCGCCCGACCAGCCGTCCTCGCTCTGTTCCGCGCGGTCGTGTCGTTCCTCTTCCTCTGCCACGCCCTGATGGGCTTCGGCCTCTTCGGCGGCATCGACAACGCCGGCGGCGCGCTGCCGCTCGGCCAGTGGCCGGGCTGGTGGGCGAGCGTGATCGAGGTCGTCGGCGCGGTGCTGGTGTTCGCCGGGCTGTGCACCCGGATCTCCGCGATCGTGCTCTCCGGAGTGATGGCCTACGCGTACTTCACCGTGCACGCCCCGGAAGGCTTGCTGCCGCTGCACAACCTGGGCGAGCCGGCCGCGCTGTATTCCTGGATCTTCCTGGTCATCGCGGTCGTCGGCCCGGGCGCGGTGTCACTGGACCAGCAGCGCCGTCGCTAACACCTTCTCCAGCAGCACCGTCAGCACCTGCTTGGTGGAGTCCCGCTCTCGCGCGTCGCACAGCAGCAACGGCACCTCCGGGTCGAGGTCCAGCGCGGCGCGCAGCTCCTCGGTCCCGTAGCGGTAGGCGTTGTCGAAGCAGTTGACGCCGACCACGAACGGCAACCCGCGCCGTTCGAAGAAATCCACTGCGGGGAAACAGGAGTCGAGCCGCCGGGTGTCCGCGAGCACCACCGCGCCGAGCGCGCCCTCGGCCAGTTCGTCCCACATGAACCAGAACCGGTCCTGTCCGGGCGTGCCGAACAGGTAGAGGATCAGTTCCGGATTGATGGTGATGCGGCCGAAGTCGAGGGCGACCGTCGTGGTCGTCTTCCCTTCGACCCCGGAGAGGTCGTCAACGCCCTCGGACGCGGCGGTGATGACCTCTTCGGTGCGCAGCGGCGGCACCTCGCTGACCGAGCCGACCATGGTCGTCTTGCCGACCCCGAATCCGCCGGCGATGAGCACCTTTACCGCCTGTGCGGTCAGCGACCGCCGGGGCTCAGAGCTTTCGGATGCCATCGAGAACCGCCTGGAGGATGTGGGGGTTGGGGGCGTCGGTCACCGGCTCGGCGGTGCGGAACAGCACAAGGTTGTGTTCGATCAGATCGCTCAGCAGCACCTTCACCACCGGCAGCGGCAGATCGACCAGCGCGGCCACCTCGGCCACCGAAACCGGGCGCTGGCACAGCGAAAGGATCCGCCCGTACTCCGGTTCGAGTCCGGGCGCGTCGGCCGCGGTGCGCAACGCGACCACGAGCGTGATGAGGTCCAGCCCGCGGGTGTCCGACCGGGTCCGGCCGCCGGTGACGGCGTAGGACCGCACCAGCGGGCCGGCCTCGTCCTCGTACCAGGACTCGCGCGGCTCGGCCATCACGGAGACGTCCGCGGCGCGGAGGTGAGCACCGCCCCGACTCGTTTGATCATCAGGTTCATCTCGTAGCCGACCAAGCCCATGTCCGCTTCCACGCCGGCCAGCAGCGCGAGGCAGGCGCCTCGGCCGGCCGCGGTGACGAACAGGAACGCGTGGTCCATCTCGACCATCGTCTGCCGCACGTTGCCGCCGCCGAAATGCCGTCCGGTGCCGCGGGCGAGGCTCTGGAACGCCGAAGCCACCGCGGACAGGTGCTCCGCGTCCGCCTCGGACAGATTGCCGGACCGGCCGATCAGCAACCCGTCCGAAGAAAGCACCACGGCGCGGTCCGCGCCGGTCACCCGCTGTACGAGGTCGTCCAGCAGCCAGTCGAGCTCATTGAGGCCGTTGTTCGCCATCAGTCGCGGTCTCCGTACCTGTTGTCGTGCTCCTGATCGGTTTCGCGGGCCCGCCTCGTGCCTTGCTGGAACGCGGTGAGCCGGGAACGCGCCTGCTCCGGCGAGTCCTCCCGGACCTCTTCGGTCTCCGCGACCGGACGGTCGCTGCGCAGCTGCGGCACCAGGTTCTGCTGGCGATGCCGCTGCGGCAACGGCGGACGTCCGGGCGGCCCGGCGAGTGCGGCGCGGCCGTTGTCGGCCGCCGGACGCGGCGGCGGGGTCGCCTTCGCACGGCCGTTCTCCGCGACCGGCCGCTGCGCGTGCTGCGGCCGGGCTTGCGGCGGCCGCGGCGGACGGCCCGGCGGCTGCGACGCGTCGGCTGCCGGGCGCGTCGCCCGCCGGGTCGGCGGCTGCGGCTGCTGCTGGTCCACCGGTCGCGGCTGTTCCGCCGGACGCGGCTGGTCAACTCGTGGCTTCTCCGTCAGGCGCGGCTGTTCGGGGGCCGATCGCGGTGCGTCCGGCACCAACCGCGGCTGCTCGGCCCGCGGCGGCACTTCCGAACGCGGCCGCCGCGGCAACTCCTGCCGCACTTCCGCCGGCCCGGACTCCACCGGTACCTCGGCGGCTTCCGCGATCTCGCCGGCGTCGGCCGGCTGGTCGTCGGCCTCGCTCAACGGCGCGAGCAATTCCTTGCGCACCAGCACGATCGCCCGGGTACCGCCGTACGCCGAGTCCTGCAGGTGCACGGAGATCCCGTGCCGCGACGCCAGCCGCGCGACCACGAACAGGCCGAGTCGCGGTTCCTCGGACAGCGCCATGATCCCGAAGTCCGGCGGGTCGGCGAGCATCGCGTTGAACTCCTCGGCCTGCTCGGGCTCCATGCCGAGGCCCTGGTCCTCGACCTCGATCACCACGCCCTTGCCCACCACGTTGCCGCGCAGTTCGACGCGCGCTTCCGGCGGCGAGAACGAGGTCGCGTTGTCGATCAGCTCGGCGAGCAGGTGCACGAGGTCGCCGACGACCGGGCCGCGCACCGCGGCGTCTGGCAGCTTGGCGGTCTTGACCCGCGCGAAGTCCTCCGTCTCGGCCGCCGCGCCGCGCACGAGTTCCACCAGCGACACCGGGTTCCGCCACTGCCGTCCCGGCTGGCCGCCGCCGAGGATGATCAGGTTTTCCGCGTTGCGGCGGGCCCGGGTGGAGAGGTGGTCGAGCTGGAACAGGGTGTCCAGCTGGTCCGGGTCCTCCTGCTTGCGCTCGGCCGCGTCAAGCACCTTCAGCTGCCGGTGCACGATCACCTGGCTGCGGTGCGCGATGTTGAGGAACACCGCCTTCGTTCCCTCTCGGGTCTTGGCTTCTTCGACGGCGGCGGCGATCGCGGACTGCTGCGCCAGGTTGAACGCCTCGGCGACCTCGCCGATCTCGTCCGTGCCGTGGTCGAGCAGGTGCCCGCCCTCGTCGAGGTCGACCGGTTCGCCGGCGCGCACCCGGCTCACGAGTTCCGGCAGCCGCACCTCGGCCGCGTCGAGGGTGTCCTCGCGCAGCCGGGCGAGCCGGCCGATGAACCGGTTCGACAGCCGCAGCGCGATCAGCACCACCGCGAGCGCGAAGAGCACTGCCGCCACACCAGCGATGATCGAGTTCCGCAGCGTCTCGTCCGCGTCGGTGATCGCCGCGTTCGTCGCGTGCGAACTCTGCGCGGCGAACATGGTCATCAAGGTGGTGCCGACCTGGATGGCGTCGGTGCGCCACTGGTCCATCGGCACCGGCAACTGCTTCGCACCGGCCAGCAGCGCGTTCTCGACCTGGGTGACCGTCTGCCACGCCGCCCCGCTGACGAGCTTGTCGTAGTTCGCCCGTACTTCCGGGATCATCTGCGGCACGGACTGTTCCAGCTGCGCGTGGTACGCGCCGATCTCGCTGAGGTAGGCGCGCTGCTCGTCGCCGGCCAGCCCGCCGGAGGCGAGTCCGGCCGACGCGAGCGCGTCGCTGCGCTGCATTTCCTCGGCCGCGTTGAAAATCGGGATCGCGGACAGCCGGGCGAACGCGTTGCCCGCGTCGCGGGCGGCCTGCGCCAGCCCAGTCACGCCCTGAGTGAACTGGTCGATGACCTTGTTGTAGAAAGAAAAGACTTCCAGCCGCGGCACCTGGCCCGCGTCCACCTGCTGGCGCAGCTGCGGCAGTTTCGCGTACAGCGCCACGAACTGCGCGATGTTCTGCTTGACGCTGACCGGCACCTTCGAGTCGGTCGCGAAGCTTCCCTCCAGCACTGCGGCGGTCTGCGCGGCAACGGTGTCTGTCTTCTGCCGGACGGCCTGCAGCGCCACGCGCGCCGGTTCCTGCCCGGCGAGCACGCTCATCGACAGCTGGCGTTCTTGTTCGGCGGCCAGCAGGAACGGGATGGCCGGCCCTTCTGCGGTGCGGATCTTCTGCGCGTAGCTGCGTGCCTGCAGCGCGTCGACGATCAGATAGCCGGCGAGCGCGATGCCGACGAGAAGCAGTGCCACGCTCGGAATCAACGCGATCGAGAGGACGCGCGAGCGGATCGACGAGCCGCGGCCGCGTCGCCCGGAATTCTGTTCCACCGTGATCTATTAACCTTTCCGGCCGTATCAGGTATTCGGGTCCTCGGTGTTTTCACACCGGTCCGACCAGCCGGATCACAACTCACCGTGGTCTGTGTTGCCCCCAACGAAGGTAAGCAACCCGGACGGGTGAGTCAAGTCCGGGACCAAATGACCGTACAATTCTGGCTACCTGTCAGTAACCTACCGGCACGCTGGGAAAACCGATCACTGCCGAACGTGATCTTGCTCGCACCGCCGATCCGGCCCGTCGACGCGCCCCTCACGTGAGGTCCATCACGAAAACGCGCGCACCTCCAGCAAGATCGAATTAACAAGAACCACATGCGCATTTTGACATTGGCGGCGGAATCGACCGGAAATTGAAGAAATAGCTCCCGAATTCAGCGGCGGACACCATTCTGCGGACGGTTCCCGAAAAGCAGCGCCGCGCCGTCCAGCCGCGGTTGCGTTCCGCGCCGGCCGGACGACGCGGTCCGGGAAGGACCCTTACCGGACTCAGATTCCCGCAGGGGCCCTTCACGGACGAGCACCTCAGCGGACCTCGCGCAACACGGTCACCGCGCGCAGCACCTCGCCGAACGTCGTGTACAGCGGCGCCAGCCCGAACCGCAGCACGTCCGGCGGCCGGAAATCGCCGAGCACTCCGCGTGCGTACAACGCGTCCATCGTCTTCCGCCCGCCGGGATCGCGAACCGAAACCTGGTGGCCCCGCGCGTGGTTCCGGGGCGTCACCACGTCCGCGTCCGGAATCAGCTCGTCCAGGCACCGGAAGAAGAAGTCTCCCAGCGCCAGCCCCTTCGCCCGCAGCACCGCGAGATCCAGGCCGTCCCACACGTCCAGCGCCGCGTCGAGCGCGAGCATCGACAGGATGTCCGGAGTGCCGGTCCGGGCCCGCTCGATTCCCGGATTCGCCCGGTATCCCGGCTCCATCCCGAACGGGTCCGCGTGCCCGGCCCAGCCCGCCAGCGGCTGGTCGAACTCCGCCTGATGCCGCTGCGCCACGTAGACGAACGCGGGCGAACCCGGACCGCCGTTGAGGAACTTGTACGTACAGCCGACCGCGAAGTCGGCCGCGCACGCGTCGAGCCGCACCGGGATGGCGCCGACGCTGTGGCAGAGATCCCACACCGCCAGCGCGCCGGCGGCGTGCACCGCCTCGGTCACCGACGGCATGTCGTGCAACTGGCCGCTCACGTAGTCCACGTGATTGGCGAGCACCGCCGCGGTCCGCTCGTTCGCCTCGCCGGGCATCCGCGCCACCGGCACCCGGCGCACGGTGTGCCCGGTCAGCCGGGCGACCTGGTCGGCCAGGTAGCCGTCGGTCGGGAAGGTGCCCGCGTCCACCAGGATCTCGTCGCGACCCGGATTCGCCCGGACCGCCGCGACCAGCAGCTTGAACACGTCGACGCTGGTGGAATCAGCCACCACGACCTGTCCGGCCGCCGCGCCGACCAGCGGCGCGATCCGTTCCCCGATCCGCTGCGGGGCCGCCCACCAGGTCTCCTCCCAGGACCGGATCAGCCGCCGTCCCCACTGCTGCCGGATCACCTCGGTCACCCGTTCGGCCACGTTTTTCGGCGGCGCGCCAAGGGAATTCCCGTCGAAGTAGGCCACTTCCGGGTCAAGGTCGAACTCCGCGCGCTTCGCGGCGAGCGGGTCGGCACCGTCCAGCGCGGCCGCCTCGGCGGCGAGACTCGCGACAGGCGCGGCGGTTTCGGTCATCACATGCTCCTCAGGTACCGGGTCGGACTCATTGAAACAGGACCGGACCGCGGATATCGAGGGCCGAGGCTGGCCGGGATTCTCTATCCGCACCGGCCCCGAGCACCTACAGTGACCCTCACCAGGCGCCATGGAGGAGGTCAGCGTTGACCCAGTCGATTGCCGAGCAGACCGAAGGCCAGACCATCCCGCTGTTGCTGCGGCGCAACGCCGTCGAGTACGGCGACCAGCCCGCGCTCACTTCGCTGGATCTCGAAGGACGGCCCACCCTCACCTGGGCCGAGTTCCGCACCGCGATCGCCGAAGTGTCCCGCGGGCTCGCCGAGCTGGGTCTCGGTGCCGGCGACCGCATGCTGATCATGGCCCCCAGCTCGCCGGACCACTTGATCGCCGATCTGGCCGCAGTGCACCTCGCCGCCATCCCGTGCACCGCGTACGCGACGCTGAGCCCGTCGCAGATCGGCTACGTCGCGAAGCACAGCGCCGCGCCGGTCGTCGTACTGGCCGGCGAGGACGAACTGTCCCGCTGGCTGCCGGTCCTCGGCGAGCTGCCCGCGCTGCGCCGCATCGTCCTGTTCGACGAGACCGCGATTCCGGAGGGCGACGACCGGTTCATCGCCTACTCCGCCGTCCGCGAAGCCGGCCGCGCCGCGCTGGCCGCCGATCCGGGCGCGTTCGACCGAGCTTGGCAAGCGATCCGCCCGGACGACCCGCTCGCGATGATCTACACCTCCGGCACCACCGGCGACCCCAAGGGCGTCGTCCTCTCGCACCGCAACGCGATCCACGAAGGACTCGCGGTGCACACCCTCCACCAAGCACCGTGGCACGCCACGAACATCGCGTACCTGCCGCTGGCGCACATCGCCGAACGCGAATTGTCGATCTATCTTCCGATCGTCGCCGCCGGGCACGTGCACACCGTCGGCGACCCGTCCGGGGTGGTCGCCGCGCTCGGCCAGGTGCGTCCGCAGAGCTTCTTCGGCGTGCCGCGGGTGTGGGAGAAAATGGTGGCGGGCTTGAAGAACATGCTCGCCGGCGTCCCCGAAGACCGGCGCGACGCGCTGCTCGCGGCCAACGAACTGCTGCAGGAAGGCTACAAACTCCGCAGCGCCGGCGAGGAGGTGCCCGCCGACCTGGCCGAGCGGATCGCGAAGACCGACGAGGCCGTGCTCGCCCCGGTGCGCGGCCTGCTCGGGCTGGACAAGCTGGCGGTCGCGTCCAGCGGCGCGGCCGCGCTGCCGGTGGAGGTGCTGTACTTCCTGGCCGGGCTGGGCGTGGAGATCCGCGAGGTCTGGGGCCTGTCCGAGACCACCGGAGCGGCGACCGCCAACAGTGCCGAAGCGTTCCGGGCCGGCACCGTCGGCCGGCCGATCGACGGCGTCGAGGTGAAGGTCGGCGAAGACGGCGAACTGTTCGTCCGCGGCCCGATCGTCTTCCTGGGCTATCTGCAGGAGGACGGCACGATCGAGCCGGCGACCGACGACGAGGGCTGGTTCGCGACCGGCGACATCGGCACGATCGACGAGGACGGCTACGTCACGATCACCGACCGCAAGAAGGAACTGATCATCACGTCGAGCGGCAAGAACATCGCGCCGACCCGGATCGAGGGCTTGCTGAAGGAACACCCGCTGATCGGCCAGGCGGTCGCGATCGGCGACCGCCGCCCCTACGTGACCGCGCTGATCGTGCTGGACGACGAGATCGCTCCCGGCTGGGCCGCGGCGAACGGCGTCGAGGCGGCGGACATCGAAGTCCTGGCCCGGCACGAGGCGGTGCGCGCGGAGATCGACCGGGCCGTGGAATCCGCCAACAGCAGGCTCGCCCGGGTCGAGCAGATCAAGCGGTACCACGTGATCACCACCGCGTGGACGCCGGAAACCGGCGAGCTGACCCCGACCCTGAAGCTCAAGCGGCGGGTGATCAACGACCGGTACGAGCCGGACATCGCCTCCCTGTACGCGTGAATGGCTGGGGCCGGTCAAAACCGGCCCCAGCCATTCGCCAAGAGCTTGTCTCATGTGGTGCGCGCCGAACGGTCCGCTGACCTATCCGTGAAGGACCCCTTGAGGGAATCCAAGTCCCTGAAGGGGCCCTTCACGGACAGACCGGCACACCGGCCGCCCAGACATCACGACAGCACCACGGGAAACAAGCGTCAGGCGTCCAGGTCCCGGGCGATCAGCTCGACCAGCACGTCGACCGATTCCCTGGCCTGTTCGCCGTCCGCGCTCAGCTCCACCTCGTCGCCGTACGCGGCGCCGAGCGTCATCAGGCTGAGCACGCTGCCCGCGTCGACCGGGTCACCGGCAGCTCCGCCGGACACCTTGGCGATGCGGACCTTCGCGGGCTGGGCGGCGGCGGCCTGCGCGACCAGCCCGGCCGGACGGGCGTGCAATCCGACGCTGCTGGCAACGGCAATGCGGCGCTGATACACAGTGGCCTCCTCAGGCGTTAATCGGCTGGGCGGAAACGACGGCGGTCTCGTCGGCGGAGCGGGACCGCACTTGCTTGAGCAAGATCACCGAAGCGGTGGCGACCAGCGTCCCGGCGACGAGCGCGACCAGGAACAGCAGCGGGTTGCCGATCAGCGGCAGCACGAAGATTCCGCCGTGCGGCGCGCGCAGCGTGGTGCCGAACGCCATCGACAGCGCACCGGTGACGGCCGAACCGAACATGATCGACGGGATCACCCGGAACGGATCCGCCGCGGCGAACGGAATCGCGCCTTCGGTGATGAACGACGCGCCGAGCAGCCACGCGGCCCGGCCGTTCTCCCGCTCCGCGGCCGTGAACAGCTTCTTCCGGACAGTGGAGGCCAGTGCGAGGGCGAGCGGCGGCACCATCCCGGCCGCCATCACCGCCGCCATGATCTGCAGCGAGCCGGCGCTGCCGGTGGTGAGACCGCCGACGGCGAACGCGTAGGCCGCCTTGTTCACCGGCCCGCCCATGTCGAACGCCATCATCAGGCCGAGCAGCGCGCCCAGCAGCACCGCGCTGGTGCCGCTGAGGCTGTTGAGCCAGTGGGTGAGGCCGGTCGTGGCAATCGCGATCGGCTTGCCGACCACGACGTACATCAGGACCCCGACCACCACGGACCCGAGCAGCGGGTAGACGACCACCGGCATGATCCCGCGCATCGCTTTCGGCACCCGGATCTTCTTGAGCGCCAGCACGACGCCGCCGGCGAACAGACCGGCCACCAGACCGCCTAGGAAGCCGGCGCCGATGGCGACCGAAATCGCGCCGCCGACGAAACCGGGGGCGATGGCGGGCCGGTCCGCCATCGCGAACGCGATGAACCCGGCCAGCACCGGCACCAGGAACTGGAACGCGACGCTGCCGATCTGGAACATCAGCGCGGCCCAGCCCGCGACCGAACCCGCGTCGAAATGCTCGGTGACTTTGGGCGCGTTGGCGACCTGGTATCCGCCGAGCGCGAAGCTCACCGCGATGAGCAAGCCGCCCGCGGCGACGAACGGGATGAGGTAACTGACACCGGTCATCAGCCACTGGCGGATGCGCGTGCCGAGCCGGTCGTGCTCGCCGACCTTGGTGGCCAGTTCGGGTCCGGTCTTGGCCGGGCTCGCCGCCGGCGGATTCGCGGCCGCCGCTTTCGCCTGCGCGAACAGCCCGGCCGCGTCGTTGATGGCGGCCTTGACCGGAGCCTCGACGATCGGCTTGCCGTCGAACCGCTCCCGGCCCTGCACGGCGAGGTCGGCGGCGAAGATGACCGCGTCGGCTTCCGCGATGTCCGCCGCGGACAGCGGCTCGGAACCTGCGGAACCCTGTGTCTCGACCACGATCGTGTCGCCGTTGGCCTTCGCGGTCTGCTCCAGCGATTCGGCGGCCATGTAGGTGTGCGCGATGCCGGTGGGGCACGCGGTGATGGCGACGAACTTCATGTCAGGCCACCTCCTCGCTGATGTAGGCCGCGACCGCCGCCGGATCGGCGGCGTCCAGCAGCGTCTGCTTGAACTCGGCGCGGACGAGCCGGCGGGCGAGCGCGGCGAGAACCTTCAGGTGAGCGGAATCCGCGCCGTCGGGCGCGGCGATCAGGAAGATCAGCTTCGCCGGTCCGTCCGGCGCGCCGAAGTCGATTCCCCCGGCACTGCGGCCGAAGGCGAGCGTGGGCGTGGTGACGGCGACCGAACGGCAATGCGGGATGCCGATCCCGCCTTCCAGTCCGGTGGCCATCTGCTCTTCGCGGGCAGCGACGTCCTTGAGGAAGAGGTCGAGGTCGGTCACCCGCCCGGCGGAGACGAGCCGTCCGGCGAGCGCGCGAACCGCGGCGTTTTTGTCCGCGGCGGCGAGCTCGAGGTCGACCAGGTCGGCGGTGATCAGGTCTGGCGTGGTCATGCGGCGGCTCCGCTGAGGGTGAGGGTGGGATCGGCGGCGAGCAGGCGCACCTGGTCCGGGTGCACGTGCTCCGGGGCGGGCATGCGGCTGCCCTCCTGCGCGACCGCGGCGGTGCCGTAGGCGACCGCGGCGCGCAGGGCTCGGGGGCCGGTTCCTCCCGCGTGGAGGAACCCGGCGAGTGCGGCGTCTCCGGCGCCGACGGTGCTGCGCACGGCGACCAGCGGGCCGAGCGCGTGGCGGGTCTCGGTTCGGCCGACCAGCACGGCGCCGCGTGCGCCGAGGCTGACCAGCACCGCGCCGACGCCGTCGGCGACCAGGTCCTCGCACACCTCGACGACGTCGCCGAGCAGCGGCAACGCGCGGCCCGCCAGCTCGGCCAGCTCGTCGAGGTTCGGTTTGATCAGGTCGGGACCGGCGGCGAGCGCGGCGGCCAGCGGCGCTCCGGAAGAGTCGACGGCGACCTTCGCGCCGGCGTCGTGGGCGAGTTTGCCGAGCCGGGCGTAGAAGTCGTCCGGCACTCCGGCCGGCAGGCTGCCACAGCACACCAGCCACTCGGCGCGGCCGGCGAGTTCGACGGTGCGTTGTTCGAGGACAGCCAGCTCGGCCGGGGAGATCTCCGGGCCGGGCTCGTTGATTTTGGTGGTGGTTCCGTCCGCTTCGACCAGGGTGATGTTGCTGCGGGTGGTGCCGGCGATCGGCACCGCGACGACCGGGACGCCCTCCGGCGCGAGCAGGTCGGCCAGCCGTTCGCCGACCGGGCCGCCCGCAGGGAGCAGCGCGACGGTCGGCGACCCGGCGGCGGCCAGCGCCCGGGAGACGTTGACGCCCTTGCCGCCGGGATCGAGGCGGACGCGGGAGGCCCGCAGCACCTCGCCGCGGCGCAGCACGCCGAGCTGCGCAGTGCGGTCGAGGCTCGGGTTGGGCGTGACGGTGACGATCATGCGAGCACCACCTCGGGGCCGGCTTCTTCGAGCTCGGCGACCGCGCCCGCGTCGATCCCGCCGTCGGTCACCAGGACGTCGATCTCCGACAGCCGCGCGAACCGGCTGAGCTGGTCGGTGCCGTACTTGCTGTGGTCGGCGAGCAGGACGCGCCGGCGGGCGGCCGAGACGAGCGCGGACTTCACCGCGGCCTCTTCGAGGTCCGGGGTGGTGCAGCCGTGCTCGGCGGAAAACCCGTTCGCGCCGAGGAAAGCGACGTCGGCGAGCAGCCCGTCGAGCGCGTGCAGGGAGCCGGTGCCGACGGTGGCGAGCGTCGTGCCGCGGACCCGGCCGCCGAGGATCTGCAACGTGATTCCCGGGCGAGTGGCGAGGATCGAGGCGATCGGGATCGAGTTCGTGAAGACGGTGAGGTCCCGGTCGGCCGGGAGCAGCGTCGCCAGGCGGCTGGTCGTGGTGCCCGCGTCGAGCAGCACCGAACCGCGTTCGGGCAGCTGGTCGAGAGCGGCTCGGGCGATCGCGTCCTTCTCCGCGGCGTTGGTCTGGTCTCGTTGGGCGACCTCGGGTTCGAAGTCCAGCCGGTCCACCGCGACCGCGCCGCCGTAGACCCGGCGGACGACGCCTTGGCGTTCGAGCACACCGAGATCGCGGCGGATCGTCTCGGGGGCGACCCCCAGTTCGGCGGCGAGGTCGCCCACGTCGACCCGTCCGTCGCGGCGTGCCCGTTGTGCCAGGAGCTGGTGCCGTTCGGCGGCGTACATGCCCGTTCCTCTCCGCTGTTTGCCCGTTGTCATTTGATTGTGCCCGTTGTTACCGTAGTGTCAATCCCCAGTTACAAGATCCTTTGCTCTCGGAGGTCTCGTCATGTCGTTGTCCGGAGTCGGAGTCAGCGCCGGTCAAGCCGCGGGCCCACGCGTCGTCGTGGCCACTGAGCTGCACCAACCCACCGACCGCCCGGTTCCCGGCGACCTGGACGTGGAGTCCGGCCGGATCGGCCCGGCCGCCGCCCGGGTCGCTGCCCGGTTGTCCGATCGTGCCCGTTCTGTGTCCGGTGATGCCCGGTCGGTGCTGGAAACGACCGCTGCGATGGCCGCGGACCCGGCGCTGCTCGCGTCCGCCGAACGGTTCGTCCGCGCGCAGTCGCTTCCTGCCCCGCGCGCGGTCTGGGAGGCCGCGGCGGAATTCATGACGGCGCTCGAAGCCGCGGGCGGCTACCTGGCCGAACGCGTCCGCGACATCGCCGACGTCCGCGACCGGATCGTCGCCGACCTGCTCGGCGTGACGCCGCCGGGCGTGCCCGAGCTGACGTCGCCAAGCGTCCTGGTCGCCCGAGACCTCGCCCCCGCGGACACCGCCGGGCTCGATCCGGCCCTGGTTCTCGCCCTGGTGACCGAAGAAGGCGGGCCGACGAGCCACACCGCGATTCTCGCTCGCGCCTTGGGAATTCCGGCCGTCGTCGCGTGCGCCGGAGTGCTCGCCGTGGACAGTCCGGGCCTCGAAGTGGACGGTGCCGCCGGCACGGTTTCGCCGTCGGATGGCACCGTGCGTGCGGTGGCCCGGAAGCCGCGGGCGGAGTGGGACGGCGTCGGCGCGCTGGCCGACGGGCATCCGGTGAAGCTGCTCGCGAACGTCGGCTCGGCCGCGGACGCGCGTGCTGCGGCGGAGGCGGGAGCGGAGGGAATCGGCTTGTTCCGCACGGAATTCTGCTATCTCGCCGCGACCGAAGAGCCGACCGTGGACGCGCAGCGAGCGGCCTATGCGGCCGTGCTCGAACCGTTCGCCGGGAAGCCGGTGATCGTCCGCACGCTCGACGCCGGTTCGGACAAACCGCTGGCGTTCCTGGACATGGGCGACGAACCGAACCCGGCGCTGGGAGTACGCGGGGTGCGCGTCGCGTTCGACCGGCCGGAGCTGCTGGACCGGCAGCTGACCGCGATCGCGGCGGCCGCCGCCGACACCGGGGCCGAACTTTCCGTGATGGCCCCGATGATCGCGACCGCCGCGGAAGCGCGCTGGTTCGCCGAGCGAGCGCGAGCGGCCGGGATCGCCCGGGCCGGCGTGATGATCGAGATCCCGGCTGCAGCCTTGTGCGCCAAGGAAATCCTCGCCGAGGTGGATTTTGTTTCGCTGGGCACGAACGATCTCGCGCAGTACGTTTTCGCCGCCGACCGCCAGCTCGGCGCGGTCGCCGCGCTCAACGACCCGGGTCAGCCCGCGCTGCTGCGGCTCGTCGGATTGGTCGCCGAGGCCGGGGCCGTCGCCGGGAAGCCGGTCGGCGTCTGCGGGGAGGCCGCCGCCGATCCGGCCCTCGCTCCGATCCTCGCCGGGCTCGGGGTGACCAGCCTGTCGATGAACTCCGCGGCCCTCGCCGCCGTCGGCGCGACCCTGCGCTCGGCCGACCTGCCCGGTTGCCGCGAGGCCGCCGCCAAAGCCCGCTGATCACGACGCCCGGATCGAGTTCTCCGTCCACTTCCGCAGCCGCGGCGGCACCCGCTTCTCCAGGCCGTAGTTCTCCAGGTGGGCGGAGAACACCTCGTCGAACGCCTGCTGCACGGTTTCGTCGTCCCAGCCCGGCCGTTCCAGGATCGGCTGCTTCAGATACGGCTGGCCCATCACGTGCAGCTGCGGGCCGTTGCACCGGATCAGCTGCCCGGTGATCCCTTCCGAGCCCGCGCCGAGCAGGAACACCACGACCGGCGCGATTTTGTCCGGGGTGCGCTCCGGCGGACAGGCTCGCAGCGCGCGTTCCGATTTCCAGACCATCCGGGTGTGCGCCACCGGGCACACCGCGTTCACCCGGATGCCGGACTCTTCGAGGTCCAGCGCCCACGAGTAGGTCAGCGACGCGACCGCGCCCTTGCTCGCCGCGTACACGCCCAGCTTCCGCTGCCCGAGCGACGCGCCGGAGGAGATGTTGACGATCGCCCCGCCGCCGCCCGCGTCGACCATCGCGCGGATCGCGGCCAGCCCGGTGTACATCACGCCCAGCACGTTGACCTCGACCAGCTGCCGGGCCTGCTCGGCGTCGTCCTCCCAGGGCAGCGCTTCGTAGTTGAGGCCCGCGTTGTTGACCAGCCCGTCGATCCGGCCGAACTCGCCGACGCACTGGTCGACGATCGCCTGCGCCTGCGCCGCGTCCGCCACGTCGTGCCCGCTGGCGACCGCCCGCCCGCCCCGGGCGCGGATCGCCGCCGCGACGCGTTCCGCCATTTCGAGGTCGATGTCGTTGACCACCACCGCACCGCCGGCCTGTGCCACGTGCCCGGCGAACGCTTCCCCGAGCCCGCGGCCGGCCCCGGTCACCACCACTGCCTTGTCCGGCAAGAGCCTGTCCATGCTCACTCCCCACTGGCGCCCCGGCAGGACGACGGCCGCTCCGCCGGGTCCCTTCCAGTGTTCGCCCGTTCGGCGCAACCGGAACGGCCGATCCCCGGGGTCGCGGCGAACGGTGGGCGTGCTGCGCCGAACGCGGGACGGCTGATCAGCTCGGCGATACCCCGCGACAGATCACCCAGGCCGGGGTCCGGCGGTCGCGCGCTCCGGCCCGGCGGTCGCCCGGCTGACCGGCGCGGACCCCCGACGAACGGCGTGCGCGTTCCGGCCACCGGATTCTTCCCGGCTGTTCACCCTGGTGTGATCGGCGGCATACTGAGGGTGGACCCTCGGCCGGCTCGGTGACACTCCCGGTCGGGAGCGTCACTGGCGAAGGCACAATGCGGGAACACCTGCATTCACTCGATCGGGGAGGGGGCAGTGGTCACCCCGTGACGACCGAAGCGACTTCACGGCTCACAGCACCGCTGCGGAATGTCGAATACCGCGTTCTCTGGGCGGCGGAAGCCGTCTCGAGCGCGGGCGACCAGCTGGCGAAGGTGGCGCTGTCCATCCTCGTCTACCACCGCACCGGTTCGGCGCTGTGGGCCGCGGTCGTCTACGCACTCACCTTCCTGCCCGCCCTCGCCGGCGGGCTCGGGCTGTCGTTCCTCGCCGACCGCTATCCGCGTCGCGCGGTGCTGAGCGTCAGCGCGGCGGTGCAGGCGGTGCTGGTAGGGCTGATGAGCCTGCCCGGGATGCCACTGGTCGTGCTGTGCCTGTTACTGGTCGCGGTGCAGCTGGCGGCTTCCCCGGCGAACGCGGCGCAGAACGCGATCACCCGCGAGGTGTTCCTCGACGACGAGCTGTATCTGCGCAGCCAGGACCTCCGCGGCATCACCACGAATACCGTGCAACTGCTCGGCCTGGCCGGTGGCGGCGTGCTGGTGACTGCGGTGGGCACGTCCTGGGCGCTGGCGATCGACGCGGTCAGCTTCGCGATCGCCGCGGCGATCGTGCGGGGCTGGGTGCACAACCGGCCCGCCGCGGGCGGCGAGCACTCCACGTGGTTCTCCGCGACCCGCTGGGTGTTCGGGCAGCGCAAGCTGCGCGTGCTGATCGCGTTGTCGTGGCTGGTGGGACTCGCCGTGGTGCCCGAGGGCCTGGCCGCGCCGCTGGCCCAGCAGCTGAACGCGCCGTCCGCCGCGGTCGGCTGGCTGCTCGCCGCCGACCCGCTCGGCTTCGTCGCCGGGGCCTACTTGCTGTCGAAGTTCGCGTCCGCCGACGTCCGTCAGCGGCTGCTCGGCGTGCTGGCGATCGCTTCGCTCGCCTTGCTCGCCCTGTTCCTGCTGGAACCGAACCTGGTGGTCGCGCTCGTCCTGCTCGCGCTCGCCGGTGCGATGGGCGCCTACATCATCACCGTGACCGCGACGTTCTCCACCTGGGTTCCGAACGAACTGCGCGGCGGCGCCGGCGGGTTGTACCGCACCGGGCTGCGGGTCGCGCAGGGCATCGGGGTGGCTCTCGGAGGGGTGGTCGCCCAGTTCACCGGGTCCGCGATCACCGCCATCGCACTGGCCGGGCTGGCCGGGGTAGCGCTGGCGATCCCCACCGCGTTCTCCTGGATCCGGGTGCGGCACGCCGTCGCGGCCGGAGCCTGACATGGTTGCCGGTCGTGGTCGCCCGGACACGCCGCGACAGTGTCGCAGTCTGGTCCGGTACGGCCCGAAGCTGTCGGGCCGGAAGTCTTTTCACGCCTCGCGGTCACGCACGGAACACACCTCCGCTCGCATTGTCACGAATCTGCTCCTGGTTCGGTCACGGAACTCACGCCTCGCGGTCACGCACTGCTGTTCACCTCAGCTCGCTGACAATTCATCGGAAAATGACAACAGCTCGATTCAGGCTTCGCGGTCGCGCACGGAAAACACCTCGCTCGGGGGGACGGGCGGACTCTCCTCCGCAATTCCCTTCATGGATACACCAGGTCTCGCGGAAGACGTCTCCGGGGTTCGGGGACTGCGACCGAATACTGCTCGGGAAGTCGGTAAGTGAGATGATACCGGCAAACGATAACAACACAGAAGCGGGAACCTTCCGGGAACCGCATCGCACACCCGAGGAGGCACGGCCCGATGCCCGGAACCGAACCGGCGAGCGGTGAGCACCGCGCCCCCGGGGAGGAGACGACCAGGGCGAGGGGACTGGCCGAGCGGGCGCGCGCGCTCATCGCCGGGAATCCGGTGCCGTCATGGGATCTCTGGACGAAACCTCGCCGGATGGTCGCGTTCCTGCTGGCGTGGGAAGCGATCGCGGTCGCGCTGCTGACCTTCGGCGTGGTCTCGTCGCCGGGCCCGACTCTCGTGGACTGGGCCAGATTCGGCATCCTCGCCGGCTGCGCCACGGTGCACATCCAGCTCACCCGCAGGCAGGAGGAACGGCGGCGCAACCGGGTCACCGCCGTCCACATCGACCTGTCCGGCATCTGGGTGTTCCCCGCCGCGCTGCTGCTGCCGATCCCGCTGACTCTGCTGCTGATCGTGCTGCTTCGCGTGCAGCGCTGGTTCAACTCCCGCCGGCCGCCGCACAAGTTCGTGTTCACCTCGTTCACGCACGCGGTCTCGGCGTTGCTGGCACACTACCTGTTCCAGACGTTCGCGTCGGCCGAACTGGCCCAGCTGTCGCCGGCGAACTCGGTGCAGGTCTTCGGCATCCTGATGGTGGTTGGTTTCTGTTACGCCGCATTGCAGGCCGTGGTCATCGGAGGACTGCTCGCACTGGGCGGCACGTCCTCGCCCACGCTGAGCAACGTGCTGGGCACCAAGGACGACAACCTGCTGGAACTGTCGACCATCGGCCTGGGCACGATCGCGACGATCCTGCTCGTGGACATTCCGCCGGCGATCGTGATCCTGGTGCTGATCACGGTGCTGGGCAACCGGCTGGCGGAAATCAACCAACTGCAGTCCGAGGCGCGAACGGATCCGAAAACCGGGATCTTCAACGTGCGCGGCTGGTCGGAATCCGCGGAGCGGGCACTGACCCGGTCCGCCCGCGGCGGGGAAACCCTGGCCCTGCTGATGATCGATCTGGACCACTTCAAGTGGATCAACGACACCTTCGGCCACCCGGCGGGCGACGACGTCCTCCGGACCGTCGCGCAGACACTGGACGAGATCACCCGCCCCAAGGACATCCTCGGCCGCTTCGGCGGCGAGGAGTTCCTGATCCTGCTGCCCGATGTGGACACTACGGCCGCGAAGGTGACCGCGGAACGCATCCGCGCCGCGGTAGCCGACCAACGCATCTCGACAACCGACAAACGCGGCGGTTCGGCATTGATCACCGGCCGGACGGCGTCGATCGGGGTCGCATTGCTCGGCGTGAACGGAACGACACTGGAACAGTTGCTGCACGCCGCCGACGCCGCGGTGTACACGGCGAAGGAAGGCGGCCGGAACCAGGTTCGGTTCGCGGATGCGAATCCGACTTCTTGAGTGATCCACAATTCCGGCGATCGAGACGGCTTTGCGATTAATCGCGAAACGATTCAGAAGCCATGGGTTGCCGGATGCGGCCGTTTGGTGAACCGAGAGTGCGGATTTCGGGCCGCGATGGCGGAATCGGTGGTTCTGGGGCTTGCTCGGGTGCGGGCTTGTCGGGCTCACGGGTTGTGGACTTACCGGCGTGCAGCCTTACGCCGGCTTGCGCGGCCCTCCCGGCGATGTCCGTGAGGGGCCCCTTGAGGGAATCTAAGTCCCTCAAGGGGCCCCTCACGGAATGCCGACCTCTCGCCCGGAGGCCTCACCACCCCTGCGACCGGTCCGCCCGGGCGACCGCACCGCCGGGCGACCTGACCGCCGGGCGACCGGTCCGCCGGGAGCCCGCCCGCCCTGGGGACCTCGCCGTCCGGCGACCTCACCGCCGGGCGCCCGCCCGCCCGGGGGACCGCCCGCCTGCCCACGCCCGGCACCCCCGCATGCTCCGCGTACAGAAGGTCCGACCGCACAAGCCACGACAACCCAATCGACAACCCAATCGCCACCCAGGCCCCGCGAACCCCAGCCGCCGCGGAAGCCCCTCGCACAAGACCCGGCCAAGCCCCCTGGACAACCCCACCCACAAACGGGGGCCGTCCACCTCCCCCCGCCGAACCTCACCTGGCACCCTGGACCCCATGCCAGCGCTCGCCACCCGCCCCCAGGCCGCCGCGACCACTCGCCGCCCCTGGGCCGCCTCCGGCTGGCTCTTCCTGGTCCTGCTGACCGTCTTCGCCTTCGGCCTGATCGCTTCCCGTCCCGCTTCCCCGCCTGACCAAGGCCCCCCGACCGGCGACGTCCTGGCCGCGCAGAACGCCATCGTCGCGCTCACCCATCCCGGCCCCGACGCCACCGCGCTCCCCCTTCTCCCGCACGACTTCACCAAGGTCATGGGCGGCCATCCCGCCGCGCAACCCGCCCGCGACGGCACCGTCCGAGCGGTCCACCCCGACGGCGGCTGCTCCGCTCCTTGGGGCGACGACAACACCAAATGGGACTTCGCTGTCCCCTGCCGTGCCCACGACCTCGGCTACGACCTCCTCCGCTATGCCAACGTCAAAGGCCATCCGCTCGACCAGTGGGCCCGCACCGACCTGGACGACCGGCTGATCCAGGACATGCACCACACCTGCGACCTGAACCCGATGGGCTCGGCGGGGACCTGCCACGCGGTCGCGTCCCTCTATGAGGCCGGCCTGGTACTCAACTCGTGGCACCAGCGCTGGGGCCCGCCGGTCGGCGACCCGCTCGGTCCGATGATCGCCGGTGTTCTCGTGATCGGCTGTCTGCTGGTCATGCGATTGCGCGGCTGGCACCTCACCCGGCGCACCGTCCCCCGGCGGCGTCCGGCCGGGATGCCGCGTCCGTGGGCTGTTCTGGGGGTCGCCAGCGCGGTGCTCCTGATCGTCGGCGAGTCGGTGACCGCGCTAGCCGACTGGGCGGGCGCGCCGCCGAGCACCTGGTGGCCGTTGACCTGGCTGGCCCAGCTGACCCCGTTGCTCTTCTTCGCCGGCGGGCTCGCGAACGCCGCCGATTGGCAGGCCGGACGCGGCTACCGGCATTACCTCGCTGAGCGTTCCAGCCCGTTGCTCCGCCCCGCGCTGATCTTCGCCGTGGTGGCCTTGATCGTCCCGCTCGCGCTAGAGATCCTGGGCATCCCGGCAGGCACCAATGCGACCGTCATGCGCATCGCGCTCCACCCCCTGTGGCTGCTCGGCGTCTACCTGCTGACCGTCGTCTGCGCGCCCGCGTTCCTAGCGCTGTACCGCCGTACGCGGCTGTGGTCAGTGGCAGCGTTGACGGCCGCGGTCGTCGCCGGAGAACTCACCGCTGCCTGGGCACACGCCCCGTGGCCGCGGTACGTCGCGACGCTGGCCCTCGCGCTCCTCGCGCAGCAGGCTGCTTTCGCCTACGCAGGCGGCGTCCGTCTGCCCCGCGCCGTCCTCACTACCGCCGCAGTAATCGGCGTCGGCGCTCTCTCGGTAGCCGTCGTCGCCTTCCACGCTTCGCCGACGCTGCTCGGCAACCCGGGCGCGCCGGCTGCGCTGTCGGCACGGCCGTGGACAGTGCTGCTGCTCGGCGTCTCGCAGCTAGGCGTGTTTGGCCTTCTCGCGAAGCCACTACGCCGCTGGGCCGCGAACGCGCGCGTCACACAAGCTGCCGCCGCGGTACTACGTGCTCCGATGAGCCTGTACCTCGCGTTCCTCGCGACGATGCTGCTGCTGGTCGCCGTCGTCTACCTGCCCGGTCCGATCGCGACCGGGCTCAGCTGGCTCTTGCGTCCCCGGATGCTGCTCGCCATTGCGCTGTTGCTCGTACCGGCGGCTCTCGTCTTCTGGTGGTTCGAGCGGCACCCGGCCAGGCCCGGCGTCCCGCTGCCGCCGCCGGCTCGCCCGCGTGTCGCGACCACCGGCCGTCAGGTGCTGATCGCCCGCGCCGCCGCGGCCCTCGGCATCGGTTACGCGACGCTCGGAGTCTTCGGGCTCGCGCTCGCCCGGTTCGGGGCCGCCTCCGCCGACGCCGACCTCCTCGGCCTGCAGCTGGACCCAGTCCAGAGCCTCGTGCACCTCTTGCTCGGGATGCTCCTGCTGCACACCGTCCGGACCGGCGCCGCGACTTCCGCCGGAACCTGGTTCGTCGCCGCGCTGACTTGCGTGCCGTCCCTGGTGGCCGCCGCGGCCGACGACGCGCACAGCACCGTCCTGCTCGTCCTGCAGACCGCCACCGCGGTGTTTGCGCTGGTCGCGGCGGGCACCTGCCTGGTCCCGGCGAGACCGGCGGCAAGGGCCGCGGGCTGAGCCGCGACACGCGTACCGCCAACCGGGCGAAACCGCTTCGGATACCGGACCATGGGTGGTGCACACCACACCGCCCGGGGGAGGTGCGAACCGGCCGCAACCCCGGACCGGCACCATGCGTCTTCAGAACCGGAGACCAGTACGACGAGAAGGAGCCGACCGCGTGGACTACCCGCCTCGGTACGGGCAAGGCGATCGCCGCCCAGCCCGCTCGTGGCAGGACGAGCGCGGCCGGCCGCCGGCGCGGCAGCCCGCGCCGCCCCGGACGCGCCGCGAAGACCCGGACGAGTACCGGCCGGTCCGCCGGTCCGGACCGCCGCCCCGGCGCCGCCGCGGCGGGATGCGCGGTGCGAAGATCGCCGTCGCCGTGGTGTCGCTGCTGGTCATGGGCCTCACCGGATACGCATGGGCGGCGATGCAGGGCCTGGTCAACGGCCTCAACTACGCCGACGTCATCGGGGACGGCGGAGGCGGCGACCAGCCCGCCGACGGTGCCCGCGACATCCTCCTGGTCGGTCTCGACAGCCGGACCGACATGCAGGGCAACCCGCTGCCCGCGGACCAGCTCGCCCAGCTCAACGCGGGCGAGTCGGACGGCGAGCTGAACACCGACACGCTCATCCTGGTGCACATCCCGAACGACGGCAGCAAAGCGGTCGCGATGTCGCTGCCGCGCGACTCCTACGTCGACATCGCCGGCGGATACGGGAAGCACAAGATCAACTCCGCGTACGCCCGCGCGATGCTGACCGCGCGCAAGGACTTGCAGGCGCAGGGCGTGACGGACCCGAAGGAACTGGACGTCAAGGCGAACCAGGCCGGTGCGAAGAACCTGATCGCGACCGTCCAGAACCTGACCGGCGCCACCATCGACAACTACGCCGCGATCAACCTGCTCGGCTTCAGCGACATCACCAAGGCGATCGGCGGCGTGGACGTCTGCCTGAACGACAACGTCGACGACGAGTACTCGGGCGCGAAGTTCACCAAGGGACAGCACACCATCGACGGCGTACAGGCGCTCGAGTTCGTCCGGCAGCGGCACGGCCTGCCGCGCGGCGACCTCGACCGGGTGGTGCGCCAGCAGGTGTTCATGGCCGGCATGGCGCGGAAGGTCCTTTCCGCGGGCACGCTCACCGACCCGGGCAAGCTGAACGCGCTGATCGACGCGATCAAGAAGTCCGTGGTGCTGAACCAGAACTGGGACATCTTCAGCTTCGCCCAGCAGATGAAGGGCCTTACCGGCGGCCAGCTGGAGTTCCGGACCATCCCGATCGACAACGTCGACTACCGCACCCCGAGCGACGGCTCCGCGATCAAGGTCGACCCGGCGAAGGTGAAGGCTTTCGTGCAGGGCCTGGCCGGTCCGCAGGCCGGACCGGCCCAGGCGCCGGCACCGGACCAGGCGGCGCAGCAGAACGACGCGAACAAAGCCGTCACGGTCGACGTGCGCAACGCCTCGGGCCGTACCGGACTGGCGGCGAGCGTGTCGAAGCAGTTGAGCGACAAGGGCTTCACCGCCGGGACGACCGATAACGCGTCCTCGCGCAAGACCACTGTGATCTGGGTCCCCGCCGGCGGCGAGGAGGCGGGCAAGGCGGTCGCCGACGCGCTCGGCACGAAGGCGACGGTGCAGGAAGACAAGAGCGTGCCGAAGGGCCATGTGAAGGTTTTCCTGGGCTCGGACTACCAGCCGCCCAGCGGTGCGTCCAGCGGCACCGGCGCCGCACAGGCCCCGCCGCCCTCGTCCCCGCCCGCTTCCGGGGCCGATGACCAGACCATCACCGCCGCGGGCGTGCCCTGCGTCAACTGACGTCGTTGCTCCATTCGGGGTAAGTGGAGAACTCTTCGCGAAACCCGCGTAATGAGCAGTAACTTCGGCCGTTTCACCGGCGGGACGCAAGCCCGCGTCCACGATGTTGGTGAGGGGCAGGGGCCGTGATCGACGCTGAGCACTACCAGCGGGTGCTGGGAGACGAGCTGCGCAAGCTCAGGCGTGGCCGAGGATGGACGCGCAAGGAGCTGAACGCTCATCTGCAGAGCGAAATCTCGCTGCAGACACTGGCGACGTACGAGCTGGGCACGCGGCAATGTTCGGTGGTGCGCCTGGTGGAACTGTGCGTGGCGATGGACGAGCTTCCGCAGGATCTGCTGGCGAAGGTGCACAGCCGGGTGTTCACCGAAGAGCCCGGACGGGTCCGGGTGGACCTGCGCCGGGTGGTCGAGGAGGCCGGACCGGAGCTGACTCCGTTGCGCCGCTGGGCCGAAGGCCGGTTGCGGCAGCTCGGGGTCGCCCCTTCGCGGACTCGTTCTTCCGGCGGCGTGGCGGGTTCCGGTGCTGGTTCCAGTGCCTCCCAGACTCCCGGCGGCGGACTTGGCCCCGCCGCCGGATCCGCAAGCACGCCAAGCCAACCGAGCCACGCGCCGGCCTCCCAGTCGGACGGCGAGGTGTCGTTCGACTTCGCGGCGCTGGAACGGATGGCCGAGCTGTGCGGGCTCCCGACCGCCGAGCTGGTCTCGCACCTGCGCAAGCTCGCCCCGGCCTGATCCCGGCCGCACGGACTACGAGCGAGACGTTCGCGACTCCGCCCCTGCCGCGAAAGCCCTCGTACCTCCGCTTCCGTTGCGTGGTAAGCGATTCCCGCTCCACGACGGAGTTTCTTCCCGGCAATCGGATTGCCCCTCGGCAATCGGCTCAGCGCACCCAGCGAGTCGACGGGTTGCCCTGGTAGGCGGGTTGCTGCCCGGCAAGCGGGTCACGCCCGGCGATCGATTCTCTTCCTGGTAAACCGTTCCGCACCCACGGACCGCACCCGACTGCCGCACGCCCCCAGACTGCGAGGGGGACTTTCGCGCCTCCTCCCCTGCCGCGAAAGTCCCTCTCGCACCCAGCCGTTCCGCGCGCCGCACTCGGGCACCACCGCAGCCCTCGTTCCGCAGCACGCCACCGCCCGCTCACCCTGAGCCGGATACCGCCCGTGCCAGCACAAAACCCGAACCACGCCGGCCGCCTCTCGCGGCCGCTCCATCACGAGGGGACTTTCGCGACTCCACCCCCGTCGCGAAAGTCCCCCTCGTACCCGCGGCCATCCGAAGTCGGCACCGCGGGTCAGGACCGCTCGTCAAGACATCCCGTCCCGCCGGCAAGCTCTGCTGAGCCGTCGGGTTCGCCCCGCCCCCCCAAACCTCAGCCGAGCAGCTCGAAATCCTCGCGCCGAACCCGCCGGGTATCGAGCCAGTACCGCCAGGTGAACCCAGGCCACAACGTCCGGTTGACCCCCTTGGCGTCCAAGTACCAGCTCTTGCATCCGCCTTGCGTCCAGATCCCCTGCCCCAGCTTCCGCTGCACTTCGGCGTTGAACCGCTCCTGCACCTCGGCCCGGGGCTCCAGCGCCTGGCCCCGCGCGAGCCGAAGTGCCTGCGACACATAGGAAACCTGCGCCTCGATCATGAACACCACCGAGTTGTGCCCCAGCCCGGTGTTCGGCCCCAGCAGGAAGAACAGATTAGGGAACCCGTGCACGGTGATCCCCAGATGGGTCCGCATTCCCTCCTCGGCCCACTCCTTGGCGAGGTTCCGCCCGTCCAGCCCGACGATCTCCAGGCTGTCGAACGCGTCCGTCACGTGGAACCCGGTCCCGTAAACGATCGCGTCGACCTCGTGTTCCACCCCGGCCCGGTCGACCACGCTGTGCTCGCGAACCTCCGCTACCCCGTCCGTGACGACGTCGACGTTGTCGCGCGCCAGCGCCGGGTAGTAGTCGTTGGAGATCAAGACCCGCTTGCAGCCCATGGTGTAGTCCGGCGTCAGCTTGGCCCGCAGCTGCGGATCCGACACCGCACGATCGATGTTCGCCTTGGCCATCCGCTGCCCGAGCCGCATGATCCACGGTTGCCCGTTGAACCCGATCGCCCGCGCTTCCAGTGTCCAGTAAAGGAAATTCCGGTACACACGCTGCACTGGCGGCACCGCACGGAACAATCCGCGCAGCCAGCCCGGCATGTCCCGGTCCGCCTTGGGCAGCACCCACGGCGGGGTCCGCTGGAACAGGGTCAGCTCCGCGACCTGCGGCGCGATCTTCGGCACGAACTGGATCGCGCTGGCCCCGGTGCCGACCACGGCGACGCGCTTGCCCGCGAAGTCGAAGTCGTGGTCCCACTCGGCGGAGTGGAACGCCTTGCCCTGGAACCGCTCGATGCCGGGCAGTTCCGGGATCATCGGCCGGTGCAGCGCGCCGACGCCCGCGACCAGCACCGGTGCGACGAACTCGTCGCCGCCGCGGGTGCTGACGTGCCAGCGGCTTTCCTCGGCGTCCCAGCGCGCACCGGTCATCTCCTGGCCGAACCGGATGAAGCGGCGCAGCTCGTGCTTGTCCGAGACGCCGCGCAGGTACCGGTGAATCTCCGGCTGCGGCGAGTACGCCCGCGACCAGCCTGGGTTCTGCTCGAAGGAGAAGGAGTACATGTGCGACGGGATGTCGCACGCGCAACCGGGGTAGCTGTTGTCGCGCCAGGTGCCGCCGACATCGTCCGCCTTCTCCAGCACCACGAAGTCGTCGCGGCCGTCCTCGCGCAACCGGATCGCCATGCCCAGCCCGGAGAACCCGGTGCCGACCACGATCACCCCGGTCTCGGTGCGGTTGCCCATGCGTCCTCCCATTAACTGTTACCCGAAGTCCAGCTTACTCGGAGTAGGTTACTGCCGGTAGAGTGTGCGGCATGACCACCGCGAAGCGCAAGCGCATGCCCCGAGCCGAACGCGAACGGCAGATGATCGAGGTGGCCGAGCAGGTTTTCGGCGAGCGCGGCTACGCGATGGCGTCGATGGACGAGATCGCCGAACTGGTCGGCGTGTCCAAGCCGATGCTGTACGAGTACTTCAACTCCAAAGAGGGTCTGCTGCTGGCATGCATCCGCGAGTCGCGATCCGCCCTGCAACAGGCCACTGAGCAGGCGATCGTCGGCGCGCCGACCGCCAACGAGGCGCTGCGCCGCGGATTGCTGTCGTTCTTCGTGTTCATCCGGGAGCGCCGGCAGGCGTGGTCACTGCTCCGGCACGAGATGGCACTGATCGGAACTCCGGCCGCCGACGAGATAGAGGAGACCCGTCGCCAGCAGACCGACCTGATCACCGCCCTGATGAGCGGCTACTTCGACAGCGACGACACCCTGCGCGCCGAAGCCTCGGCTGAGTTCGTGGTCGGCGCCTGCGAACGACTGGCGATCTGGTGCGAGCGGTTTCCCGAGGTGACACCCGAGCGGGCCACCGAGTACGCGATGGATCTCCTCTGGGCGGGGTTGTCACAGCGCGCGATCTGACGTGCACGTGAGGACAACCGTGCATTAGGCCATTCGGTCGTTACTCAGCGCGCATCTCGTCTCGTTACTTGTGACACAGAGTTTCCTTGCGGTATCGATGACACGGTAGAAAGACACACTGAGTGTCGCGCCAGCGGCGGGGGAGCGGGAATCGCGTCATGAGTCTGCGGTGGCCGGGTCTCGGTCTGTGACGCATTCTGATGACGAGAGGGGTGAGGCAGTGGTGGAAACGATCACGGCGACATACGAGCACGACAACGACGACTGGACGATCACCGTCAGCGGCAACGGCAAGGAGCTGACCGGCAAAGCGCCGGGCATCATCGCCGCACGCGACGCGGCGGACCAGCTCGTGGAGAAGATCGCCCCGAACGAGCGTCCCACAGTCGTGCACCTGCTGAACGGCAACGCGCTTGAGTTCACCAGCGCGTACATGGCTGCCCGGCTGACGCTGCCGGAGATCGAGCCGCTGGAGATCCCGCCGTCCGGCGGGGCGAAGGCCGCGAAGGAGTCCGAAGCGGACGCCTCGGCCGACGCCAAACCCAGCTCGGACGCAGCTTCCTCCGACTCTTCCGACAAGGACGAGCCGGCCGCCCCGGACGGGAAGGCTCCCGCCGGCCCGGCGTCCGCCGCCGCTGCCGTCGAGAAGGCGGAGCCGGTCAAGCCGACGATGCCGCCGGGCAAACGGCTTCCGAAAGAGGTCGAGGACCGCAAGCCCGGGGAGGCCAAACGCCCTGGTGTGACCGCTGGCGCGTCGGCAACGCCGCCGGCCGCACGCGCCTGACCTGCGGCGTTGCTTGGTTGATCGAGTAGTCGGTTCGCGCTCGCGCACGCGCGCTCGCGAACGACTGGCCGCGACCTGCCGACGGTCCCGTTCGCGGCCGATCTGGCGAGGCCCAGCGCGCCCGGGGCGAACCTGACGTTCACCCATGCGGGGTAGCCCAATTCGGTGCCGTCAAGCCGTAGGGCGACCCAGGTGAGCGACCGCCAAACGGGTGACCGTCGATGTGGTCCGGTCGGGCACGGAACTGACCGACGGTGACCACATCGGCTGCCGAGCCGCCATTGCGGGGAGCACACGGCCGACCAGCGGCTTTGCGCGCATCCGGGGCATAGTCCGCGATCGCAGCCCACGGCATAGGTCCGTCACTACGCCACCAAGTCCGGCAGCAAGGTCGCGGCCGCCCACCGGCAACGCACGTCCGCAGCACGGACGGCAGGGCCGAGTGTGGGCTGGGCAAGCCTCGCGACTACGAACAGGGCCACGACACTGCAACCGCTTCGGGACGGCCAGCGCCTACGGCCGCGAACTGAACTGCGGAACCGTAGGCGCGCCGGCTGGAACCGTCAGCGGAAGAGCTTGCGCACCAGCAGCACGGCGATCAGTACGCCGGCGCCGATCAGCGGGTACTTGACCTTCGGGTTGTCGAGCTTCGCCCGTGCGCTGTCCTTCGCCTGTTCAGCGAGTTTCTGCGGGTTGGCTTTGGTGCCCAGCTGATCGAGGGTCGCCACCAGGGCGGTCCTCGCCTGCTCGATCTCACGCTCGATGGTCTCGGGGTCGCGAGCCACGTGCCCTCCTCGCCGCATCGGACTGTAGGCGCTCCACGGTAGAGGACATCGGGTGCGGGACGTCGACTGGCCACGCCGAGCCGACCCGAACGTGGCGCACGCTACGATTCTTCCAAGTTCCCCTGGGGGCCGTAGCCCAATTGGCAGAGGCACACGGTTTAGGTCCGTGCCAGTGAGAGTTCGAGTCTCTCCGGCCCCACGATCACGCTCTGACCAGCGTCGGAGCAGAGCACGCAGGAGCTAGAGAACCACCGCGGACAGCAGATGGACAGCAAGCCCGCTGTCCTCGGCGAAGGAGGCCTCATGCACAACGTCGGCCGCCGGATCCGCGAACTGCGCGCATGGCGGAGCCTCGATCTGCGCGTCACCGCCGACCTCGCGGGCCTGTCCTATGGGTATCTCGGGAAGCTCGAACGCGGCGAGAAACCCATCAACAGCAGGAAAACGCTCGAAGCGATCGCGGGAGCGCTGCGCGTCGCCCCGGATGAGATCACCGGGATCTCCCCGGCCCCGCCGGTCGACGTCGAGCCCGCCTTGCACGACGCTGCCACCGCGCTCGCCGACTTGCTCGGCGACTGGTGGGTCGGCGAGGTGCCGGACGCGCCCGGGCGGCCGCTGGCGGAAGTGCTGGCCGACCTGCGTGCGTTCCACGCGTCCCGCAACCGCAGCGGCCAGACCGGCGCCGGTGACTACCCGACTCAGGTGGCGAAACTCGGCCCGTTGATCCGCGACCTGTTGGCCGCGGCGGCCGACCCGACGACCGGCCGGGAAGCTCTCGCGCCGCTGCTCACCGCCTACCACGTCGCGGGCAGCATCTCGGCTCGGCTGCGCCTGCCCGGGATGCCTTCGATGGCTGCGGAGCGGATGCAGCAGGTCGCCGACGACCTCGACGACCCGGTATGGCAGGCCGTCGCCCGGTGGGGCCGTGCCCATTTCATCTCCAGCACGAGCCGGCCGCGGCAATACGAGTTGGCGGTGAAGGTGGCGGATGCTGCTCCGCCGGATCGGCCAGAGACTCGGGGCATGGCCAACCTGACCGCCGCGCTCGCGGCCGCGGCACAAGGCGACGGCGACACTGCGCTCACCCACCTCTCAGAGGCCGCGCGGATTGCCGAGGAAATCGGACCGGACACCAGCCCCTGGCCGTCCGGCATCATGCAGTTCGGACGCACCAATGCCGGGATTTTCCGTGTGTCCATCGGGGTCGAACTGGGCGAGGGTGCCCGGATCGCTGAAGTGGCACGGAAAGTCCGGCCGGGCACTATCTCGACCGGACGGCAGGCCAGCTTCTGGACCGACCTCGGTCGCGCGTTGATGACGGAGCGGTCGCACCGCGAGCAGGGACTAGCGGCGCTGCTCAAAGCTGAAACCCTTGCGCCGCATCAGCTGTACCGGGATGTTTTTGTGCGCGAGGCGGTGATGAGCCAACTCGCGTCCGTCGGACGTGACGCGTTCGGGCGAGAGCTGCGCGGGCTAGCGTGGCGGATGGGCATTGCACCTATCGGGTGATCAGTGGTCCGTGTGTCCCTGAGGGACACGGATAGCCGGAGATCGTTCTTACCGTCCTTGGCATGACAGCACGGATCGCGGGCCAGCTGCCCGCCGACGAGGTAGCCGCGGCGACCTACGCCGTGCACCGGTGGGCGAAGGACGGCCGTAATCACCGGTTCGACCGAGAGCTGTTCTACCCGGGCGCCGAGGTGTTCTGGCCGAAGTGCACCCGGGGCAAGCGGGTTCCGCAGCGCACGTGCTTCGCCTCGGAGCTGTCGGCGGAACTGGGCGACGACCGCGACCGCGCCGAGGACTGCCGGACGTGCTTCTGGACCGGACCGCGCGGACCGCGACAGGTCTGGTGGTGATCGGCATGGGCTGGTGGATCGACCACTACGGCACTGAAACCGACACCGACCCGGACACGGGCGAAGTCATCGCCACGGCTCAAACCGACGCCGGCGACTAGCCGCGCACGAGTCTCCCGGTCGCGGCGTTTCCCCGACGTGGCGTGGCGGCCGGGGTTCCACCCCTGAACAGGCGAACACGAAAGGAACGAAATGACCGTTGTCGTTGAAACTCCTACCGGCCGTGGACTGATCCCGGAAGACCTGTTCCATCGCCTCACTGCCCGCGTCGCGAAAGAGAATTCGGTTCCTCTGGAATATGCGGGGCGAATCATGGATCAGGCTCTGGCATTTCTCGCCGCCTGCGCCCGGACCGACCAGCCGCTCGCGCCGAGCGACACGGTCGATATTGGCTGGCACACGTTCATCCTCTACACGCACGAGTACGCGGACTTCTGCGACCGGATCTCGGGGAGCTTCATCCATCATGTCCCTAACGACAGCGAGGAATTGAGCGACACTCCCCTCGTTGACATGCTGGCGTGCACAACGGTCGCGATCGCGTCTGCCGGGTTCGTCGTGGACGACGAGCTGTGGTTCACTGGGGCCGCCAAGTGCGCAAAATGCTCGCAGTGCAAGAACGGATGCACCGACGACCCGCCCCCGGCAGCCGCGCGGAAATAATCCGAGGGGACATCGATGACCAGTCAGAGCTGGGAGGACATTCCCGCCGCGGTCCGTCGCGCGATCGAAAACGAGACGGGCCCTGTGTCGTCTTCGGTATCGCCGGAGGACGGACGCAACTCGGACTTCTTGGCGACGCTCCGGGCCGAGCGCGGATGCTTCTTCGTCAAAGGGGTTCTGGCTGACTCCCGGAGGGCGCGGATGCAGCAGGTTGAGGCCAGGGTGAATCCTGCCCTGCCGCACTCCGTTGCTCCGCGTCTTCTCTGGGAGGCCGAGTCGAGCGGGTGGTCGGTGCTGGGGTTCGAGCACGTCGCCGGGCACCACGCGAATCTCGCGCCCGGCTCCCCGGACCTCGCTTTGGTCGCCGACAGCGCCGCCACAATGGCGCGCACGCTCGGGCGATGCACGCTCGACCTTCCCGCCGCGGCCGAGCAGTGGGCCTGGAACGCGCCGTGGCGGCGGCTGTCCAAAGCAACGGACCGCGACCTAGACGCGTGGGATCACCAGCACCTCGAAGAGCTCGTGGACTGGGAACGCAAAGGGATCGACCTCCTACGCGGGGACAGTCTCGTGCACGGAGACCTGCACCCCCTCAACATCCTGGTCTCGGACCGCGCGCACGTGGTCGACTGGGCATGGTCGAGCATCGGCGCACCGTGGCTCGACGGCGTCGCGTTGACGCTGCGGCTCGTTGCGGGCGGCCACGCCCCGGCCGAGGCCGAGGAATGGGCACAGCAGATTGCGCCGTACCGGGAAGCGCCGGCCGACGGGGTGACCGCCTTCGCAGTCCTGATCATGGGCATGTGGGCGTATCGAGGGGCATTCCCCCAGCTCACCGAGGTGGCCCGACAGTACGTCCGCCATCGCACCGAGACGTGAGCACCGCACAGCTCCGCCCCGCTGTGCTTCCCCCTCGGTTGCACGGCGGGGCGGAGTTGTGTTCGGTAACGTTCGGGACGCGGGCTCGGTGCCCACCCTCCCCCTCGGGTCGCCGGGCCCGCCTGACTGGCTGACCGGCCGCGCCCTGGCCCCATCTGCTGTAACACGACCGTCGGTTGACGCGAACAAGATTGGTGGACATAGCCGACAATCGGGAGTCGAGATGAAGTTCCGGCGGGCCATCCGTGTATCCGCTGCAATCGCCTTTGCAGGTGTTGCGACGCTCGCGACCGCTGGATGCTCGTCGGGCGGCCAAGAGGAACCTGCGGCCGCTTCCCCACCGTCTGCGACGACGTCTGCAGCTCCGGCCCCAGCAGCGCCGGAACCTGTGCACACCTTCATCGTCGAGGCCAATGCCGCAGGTCTGAATCTTGACGAGAACGACTACCGCAGCAAGATGAGTTCCCTAGGCAGCGGTCGCGACGTCTGCCGAACCGGCCTGATGACATACGTCGACCTCGCCATCGACTTCCGGACCATGGACGGTGGGTCCGTGAACAAGGGCGCAGCCCACAACGCCGTTCTCAACTACTGCGACGCTGCCAACAAGGGCTCCTGACACACGCAAATTGAGGGCCCTCCGCGCGTGCGCGGGGACCCTCGTCGTTGTATCTGCAGATAGTGAGCTACCCGTTGTTGCAGCCCGGGTTCGGGAGTCGCGGCACGTCCTCCGCGTACAGCGGGTCGACGGCCGGCGGCGCGTCGTTCGGCTTGGCCCGGACGACCGCACCGGTGCCGAGGATCGCTGCACCGGCGGCGATGATCCAGGCCGCGGTGTCGCCGTCGATGTGGACCCCGACGAGCGCGAGGATCCCGACGACGACCGGGACGGTGAGGTAGCCCCACAGACCCGCGATGGCCTTGCGGTATCGGCCGGGTGCGGTGCGCAGCCAGACGGCGAGCCGTTGCCGGGTTCGACACGGTGCGGGCCGCACTGGAGCGCCGGACCGGGGTGGTTCCGGACGAGCCCTGCTCCTCGTAGAACCGCAACGCTCAGGTGGTGGTGCCGGTTGCTTTCGCCAGCTCTCCGATCCGCACCTAGCCGAGCGTACGCGGCTAGCCGATCACCGCGCCGCCGTCGACGGGCAGGACCACGCCGGTCGCGAAGGCGGCCTCAGGACGGGCGAGCTGGACGATCCAGTAGGCGACTTCCTCCGGTTCACCCAAGCGCCGCAACGGAACGTAGGACGCGAGCTGGTCATGTTGGGCGCGGGTCTGCTCCGCTGAGAGTCCTTCGTTCGCGGTGATCTCGGTGGCGGTGATCGGTCCGGGCGCCACCGCGGCGACCCGGATGCCGCGCGGGGCGAGTTGCACCGCCCAGCTGCGGGTCAGCGAGTCCAGCGCGGCTTTGGTCGCCGCGTAGAACTCGCGGCCGGGCATCGGCCAGCCGCGCTGTCCGATCGCGGTGGTCACGTTGACGACCAGCCCACCGGTCAGGTGCGGCAGCGCGGCTTGGACGAGGTAGACCGGCGCGAGCAGGTTCGTCGCCACGACTTCGGCGAGTTCGGCGGGCCGGATCTCGCCGAGCGGCCGCGGACGGACGATGCCGGCGTTGTTGACCAGGACGTCGAGGCGACCGGACGCGCCGGCGGCCGCTTCGATGATCGCGTCGGCCGACTCCGGTGCGCTGACATCGGCGACGAACGTGCGGATGGCGGGGTGAGTCGCGGCGGTCGCGGCCAGACTGGCCGCGGTCCGGCCGACGATCAGCACATCCGCGCCCTGCTGGGCGAATGCTTGCGCGGTCGACCGTCCGATCCCGGTGCCACCGCCGGTGACCAGCACTGTCTTGCCTGTGAACTGTCCATCAGTCATGACACCCGACGCTAAACATTGACGTAAGCGTGAAGGTCAAGAAACTCAGGCGAACAGCACCGCGCGCCCGGTCAGCGCGCGCGGTCGTAGACGAGTGCCAGTTCGCCCTGCGCCCCGGTCTCCTGATGCGCGACAGTCCACTTCGTTCCCGGCAGCCCGTCGTCGAACAGCCGTGGGCCGCCACCGGCGATTTCCGGGCAGATGGTCAGGTAGAGGCGGTCCACGAGGTCGGCGGCCAGCAGCGCCTTGATCACGCTGACGCTGCTGTTGACCAGGATGTCGCCCTCCCCCGCCGCCTTGAGCTCGGCGACGACCTCGGCGGCCGGCGCGTTCACGATGCGCGCGCCCTCCCACGGCGATTCGGCGAGAGTGCTCGACAGCACCACCTTTTCCGTGTCCACCAACCACTTCGCGTAGCCGCGGTCGCGCGGGTCCGCGTTCTCGTCGGCGGCGACCGTCGGCCAGAAGCCGAGGAATCCTTCCGCGTTGCGGCGACCGAGCAGCACGGTGGTCGCGTTCTCCCAGATCCGGGTCAGCTGATCGCGGGCGACGTCGGTGGTGACGTACGGGATGATCGCGCTCAGGTCGCCGGGGCCGCCCGGACCGTGGTAGCGGCCGTCGAGGGTGAGGGCGAGATTGGCGGTGACGCGGCGTTCGTTCATGACTGGACTTCCTTTCCGGCAATGACTTCGATGAGGTGGTCGAGCACCTGCCCCCAGCCGGTTTCGATCCCGGCGATGGCGGACACGGCTTCGACGGTCGTTTCGGTGATCTCCAAATCCAGCCGCAGCCGGGTGCCCTCGCCAGCTGCGGCGAGTGCCAGGTCGTAGCGGCCGCGAAACGCCACAGCGCCCGCCGCGTCCAGCACCGACAGGTCGAACTCGAGCCGCTCGGCGGCGACGGCGGTCCGGACCTGTCCTTCCGATCGGTAGTCGGCTTCGGCGTCGCGGTAGGCGAGCACGACGCGTCCGCCCGGAGTCGGTTCGAGGACGCATTCGGTGACGGTCAACGACGGCGGGACCCACCAGGAGGTCAGCCGCACGGCGTCCGTCCAGTACTGCCAGACGGTTTCCGGCGGCACCGGCAGCACGCGTTCGAAGACGAACGCCCGGCCGTCGGCCCAGCGATCCTGATCGGCGGCAGCGGTGTCGGCCTCGATGGCCGCGCGGTAGCGGTCGAGCACGTCCCGCTCCCCCGCATGCGCGTCGATCGTCTCCGCCAGGTCCCGGAGCCGGTCCGCGAACTCCCGCAGCGGACCCGATTCGGCCGCGTAGACCCGCCGTTGCCCGAGCGGGGCCATGGCGACCAGGCCGGCGCGGGCGAGGGTCTGCAGATGCTTGGTCGCCTGCGGCTGGCGCAACCCGGTCAGCTCGGCCAGTTCGCCGACCGACCGGGGTCGTTCGGCGAGCAGTCCGACCAGCCGCCACCGGGCTGGGTCGGCGAGCGCTGAGGCTATCCCGTCCATGAAGAGAAGTATTCATCGATCAGAATATTCTTGTCAAGGAATTCTTTCGCCAGGGTGGCAGCCGGGCAGCGAGGTTGCGGGCCAGCAGCGCGGTCTTGGTCCGCGGGACCAGCATCGCCGCCGCGGTCTGAACCCCGCGTCGCTTGGAGTTCACGCGCACCCGGTGCTCGGTTTCGTAGCGCGCGAAAGCCTCCGCGTGACCGGGGGCTTCGGCCAGCGCACTGGCCAGAATGCGCGCGCCGACGATCGCGAGGCTGGAACGGGTTTCAGGAGGGTCTAGCGGGCGCTGACCGAGCAGGACCATGGCAGGGCGACGAAGGCGGGGCGGGATAGGGCGAGCCGGACGACAGCGGGAACCGGGCGAGCCGGACCATCGCCCGACTACGACGGAACCGGCGAGCCGGACCACGTCGAGACGACGAAGGGAGCCGGGCGGGGCAGGACCACGCCGAGACGACGACGGGAGCCGGGCGGGGCGGGACGCCGGGAGGACCCGGGCGAGAGCCCTACCGCTCAGCCAGCCCGGCCTCCTGCGCGACGATCGCCGCCTGGACCCTCGAGCGGAGATTGAGCTTGGCGAGCACCTTCGAGACGTGCGTCTTCACCGTGGTCTCGCCGATGAACAACCGGCTGGCGATCTGGGCGTTGGACAAGCCTTTGCCCAGGCAGGTCAAAACGTCGCGCTCTCGGTCGGTCAAACCGTCCAACGGGACGCCCGGCTGTGCGGGCTCCGGCGGTTGAGCCGAACCGGCGAACGCGGCGATCAGCTTGCGCGTCACCTGCGGGGCCAGCACCCCCTCGCCCGACGCCACCAGCCGGACCGCTTCCACCAGGCGCGGGGCTTCGACCGACTTCAGCAAAAAACCCGCGGCACCGGCGCGGAGCGCGGCGTACACGTACTCGTCCAGGTCGAACGCCGTCAGCACGAGTACCTCGCCCAGGCGCTCGGACACCAGTTCGCGGGTGGCCGCGATGCCGTCGACGCCAGGCATCCGGACGTCCATCAAGGTCACGTCCGGGCGCAGTTCCCGGGCCCGGGCTACCGCTTCCGTTCCGTTCGACGCTTCGCCGACCACCCGGATGCCCTTGGCGTTGTCCAGGATCAGCACCAGCCCGGCCCGTACCGCGCTGTGGTCGTCGGCGACCAGCACGTCGATCGTCACGCGTTCACCTCCACGACGGGCAGGATGGCCCGGACCAGCCAGCCGGCTTCGGACGGTCCGGCCGACACCGTGCCGCCGACGGCGGCTGCTCGCTCCCGCATGTTCAGCAGCCCCGTTCCGGTGTCGCCGGTTGTTCCGGGCCGTCGGGTCAGCTTATTGGCCACCTCTACGGTGAGCGAGCCGTCCCGTCGGCTGATTTCCACTCGAACCTTACTGTGCGGCGCGTGTTTCACCGCGTTCGTCAACGCTTCTTGCGCGATCCGGTAGGCCGTCAAGTCCACCGCGGCGGGCAAATCCGGCAGACCGGCCACCGCGGCGTCGATGTCGACGTCCACCTCGACGCCGGTGGCCCGGGCCGACTCCACCAGTTTCGACAGGTCGGCCAGCCGGGCCGGAGCGGTCGTTTCGTCCGGCTCCGCGGCGTCGGTGCGCAGCAGATGGATGATCGCGCGCATTTCCTCCAATGCACGGACGCTGTTCTCGCGCACCGCGACCAGCACCCTTCGCGCCGTCGCCGGGTCCTCGCTGTTCATCGTGAGCACGGCCTCGGACTGGATCGCGATCGCCGACAGATGGCCGGCGATCACGTCGTGCAGATCGCGTGCCATTCGGGACCGCTCGGCGGCCACCGCCGCGGTGCGGTCCAGTTCGCCGATCTTCGCCAGATGCTCCGCGTTCGTGCGGGCCGCGTCGGCGATCTCGCGGTGCTGGCGGATGCTCGTCGCCCACCAGACCGGGATCACCGCGAACGGGACCGCGACGAAACTGCCGATGACCGTCACCCACCAGTCCGGGTCGAAGAGCAGGCCGATCAGCAGCACCCCGGCCAAACCCAACGCCGCCGGCGGGAGGATTCCCCGGCCCAGCCGCCGCGGACCGTACAGCGTCGCCGCGTACAGCAAATCCGCGAACACCACGAGAATCGGCATGCTGACCCCGAAAAGACTGTCCGCGACGAGCAGCACGCTGCCGGCGGTGAGCGCGACGACCGGCGCACGCCGGCGGAACACCTCGACGAAACAGATCGCGGCGAACAGCGTCGGGCGCAGCCACCCCGGGGTCAGATCCGTGGTTCCGGTCTCGTACAACGGATAAAGCCCGACCAGGTACATCACCGTGCCGGACGCCACCGAACTCGCGACGATCAGCAGATCCTGGCTGCGCGGCGGAAGAGTCCGCAGGCGAGCGAGCACCGCGCGGAAGCCGCAGAGACGGGCGAACACGACACCATCCCAGCATGGGCCCGGCAACGGCCACATCCTACGAATTGATGAGCCCCGGCTCAGTCCGTTCGGCGATGCGTCGCCGAACGCCCCCTCGCCATACTCGATCTCGTCCGGTTGCACCGAACCGCCGAAATCCTTCCGGCGGCCAGAGGAGTGGATCGCGGGATGAGAATCGCACTGATCGCGCTGGTCGTGGCGACGGCGTTGCTGGTGAGCGGGTGCAGAGTCAACCCGCTGGGCATGGGGGACAAGAAGGATCTCGTCTGCTCGGCCGCCAAAGCCTGGATCGCCGCCGATCCTTCGGTGAAAAAGAAAGTCGACGGCGAGCTGACCTCGGCGGTGCAGAAAGCCGAGTCCTCGACCAAGGAAGCGGACCGTTCGAACGCCACGAAATACGTGCTGTCGGCCGCCAAGAACCTGCTGCACGGCGTCCAGACCGCGGCCGCGAAACGCAAAATCGAAAAGTACTGCTGAAACCCAGGGGACCTGACCATGAATGCGGAAAAGAACGAAAACGAAGGCAAGTGGGCTCCGTGGTACGTCTACGTGGTGCTCATCGTCGGCGCCAACCTGCTGAAACAGAAGCTGATCGAGGGCGTGCCCGCGATCGCCAACATCGCCATCACCCTGGTGCTCGTCGCGGCGCTCATCGTCGGGATCACCGCGGTCTACCGCGCGATGACCGGGGGACGGCAGCGGCAGCGGTGACCACAGCCGTCTGCGCCGTACCCCCTAGGGCGCAGACACCGGAGGCAGGTGCCGGGAGCAGTCCGGCACCTGCCTCTCTTTTCGTGCCCTGCTCAGCGCGCCGCGACGCGGCGGTAGGCGCGCATGCTCAGCGGCACGAAGACCACGATGATCGCGACCGACCACAGCAACGCGTACAGGGTGGCGTGCTCGACCGGCCAGCCGCTCAACCGCGGCACGCCGGCCGGGCTCGGATTGCCGAAAAGCCCGCGCACCGCGTTGATGACCGCGGTCACCGGATTCCACTCCGCGATGACCCGCAACGGTCCCGGCATCGACGCCTCCGGCACGAAACCGGAGGAGACGAAGGTCAGCGGAGTCAGCCAGATCAGCCCCGCGCTCTGCGCGACTTCCGGACTCGGCGCGAGCAGGCCGATCAGCGCGCCGATCCACGACATGGCGAACGCGAACAGCAACAGCAGCAGGTACGCGCCGATCGCGTCCAGCACGCTGCCGCGGATGCGCCAGCCGATCACCAGGCCGCACACCGACATCACCAGCAGCGCGACCACGCTCACCGCGAGGTCGGACGCGGTGCGCCCGACCATCACCGCGACCCGCGAAATCGGCAGCGAGCGCAGCCGGTCGATGACGCCCTTGCCCAGGTCGGTGGACAGCCCCATCACGGTGAACGCGGAGTTGAACGCCAGCGTCTGGGCGAGGATCCCGGCGAGCAGGAACTCGCGGTAGGAGGCGCCGCCGAGCAACCCGCCGAAGACGAACCCGAACAGCAGCACGAACATGATCGGCTGCACCACCGCGGCGAACACCCAGTCCATGCTGCGGCGCACGTGCAGCAGGTTCCGCCAGGCGATCATGTAGCCGTCGGTCACTCCCTTGGCCAGGGTCGTCATTCCGCCGCTCCGTCCGCGCTGGTTTCGGTCAGGGTGAGGAAAACGTCGTCCAGCCGCGGCCGGTGCAGCGACACGTCCAGCACGCGCACGCCGCGGTCCTCCAGCCGCTGCAACGCTTCCACCACCGTTTTGGTCCCCGCGTGCACCAGCACGTGCCCGCGCCGCAGGTGGTTCTCGACGACCGGCTCGGCGGCGCCGACCTCGGCCAGCACCTCGCGCAGCGCGGGCAGCTCGGCCGCCGTGGCGACCACGAACTCCAGTCGTTCGCTGCCCACTCGCGCCTTCAGTTCGTCCGCGGTGCCCTGTTCGATGATGCGGCCCCGGTCCAGCACGGTGATCGAGTCCGCGAGCTGGTCGGCTTCCTCCAGGTACTGGGTGGTCAGCAGCACCGAAGTACCGTCGGAAACCAATTCCCGGACCAGGTCCCAGGTGTCCATCCGGGACCGCGGGTCCAGTCCGGTCGTCGGTTCGTCCAGCACCACCAGCGACGGGCTCGCCACCAGCGCGCCGGCCAGGTCGAGCCGCCGGCGCATCCCGCCGGAATACGTCTTGGCCGGCCGCTCCGCCGCGTCGGTCAGCCGGAACCGGCCGAGCAGCTCGCGGGCCCGCGCGGCGGATCCCTTGCGCCCCAGCCCGTACAGCCGGCCGACCAGGTACAGGTTTTCGTACCCGGTCAGTGCTTCGTCCACTGCCGCGTACTGGCCGGACAGGCCGATCGACCGGCGCACCTCCCCCGGGTCGGTGCGCAGGTCGTGGCCGGCGACGGTGGCTTCGCCCTCGTCCGGGTCCAGCAGCGTGGTGAGCACCCGGACCATAGTGGTCTTGCCGGCACCGTTCGGACCGAGCAGTCCGAGCACGGATCCCTTGGGCACCAGCAGATCCACCCCGTCGAGGGCGCGGTGCGTGCCGAAGTTCTTCACGATGCCGCGCGCCTCGACCGCGTACTGCTCAGTCATGCTGCTCCGCCCGGACCGGCAGCGGAGCCAGCGGCGTGCCCGGCCGGTCGCCGATCGCGTGCACTCCGCCGTCCACGTGCAGGATTTCGCCGGTGGTGGCGGGAAACCAGTCGGACAGCAGTGCGACGCAGGCGCGGGCGACCGGATCGAATTCCTGGTCGTCCCAGCCCAGCGGGGCACGTGCGGCCCAGCGCTGGCCTTCCGCACGAGCGGCTTCATTGCCGCCGGGGCCGATCGCCTTCGCCGCGGTGGTGCGCAATGGCCCGGCCGCGACGAGGTTCACCCGGATTCCGGCCGGACCGAGGTAGGACGCGAGGTACCGGGCACACGATTCGAGCCCGGCCTTCGCGACTCCCATCCAGTCGTACTCGGCGAACGCCCGGGCCGCGTCGAAGTCGAGGCCGACCACCGACGAACCGCGGTTGAGCATCGGCAGCACCGAGCGCACCACCGCCTGCAGCGAATACGCGGACACCTGCAGCGCCGGGGCGACGTCGGTCCAGTGCGCGGTCATGAAGTTCCCGCCCATGGCCTCGACCGGCGCGTACGCGATCGAGTGCAGCACCCCGTCGAGACTTTCGACGTGCTCGCCGACCAGCTCCGGCAGCCGTTCGAGATGCGCCGGATCGGCGACATCCAGCTCGACTACCGGCGCGGGTTCGGGCAGCCGCTGGGCCAGCCGTTCGACCAGCCGCAGCCGGCCGTATCCGGTGAGCACCACCCGCGCGCCCTGTTCCTGTGCCGCACGCGCGACGTGAAACGCGATCGAGGAGGTGGTGAGCACCCCGGTCACCAAAAGGCTCTTACCTTTCAGCAGATCCATGTCATCCCCTTCCGGCCGCCGGCCGGTTTGCCTGTTCCCCTGGTTTTCTGCAATCCTGGCTGCCATCCCGGCCGCGTCCGCGGAAAACCCCTGTCGAAAAGGTGCTCAATGGTTCTGGTCGACATCATCGGCGTCCTCCTGCTGATCCAGGGATTCGGTTCCCTGGGCCAGCGCATCGCGGGAAAGGACACCACCGAGAGTTTCTTCGTCGTGAATTACGTTCCGCAATACCAGCCGTACGCGAGTATCCTGCTAGGCGTGCTCGGCATTCTCGTGCTGTGGTTCAGCTTCCGGGTGCGGCGCAACCGCCGCAACCGGGGCTGAGCCTCATTTTTCCAGCACGTATCCGTCGTTCGTGCGGAAATCGCGCGAACGGCGGAAGTCGGCCAGCACGTGGGTGCGCTGCAGCCACCGGTCCCGGCCGTCGTAGCGGGGCGTGAAGGCGGACCGGCCGTGCACGGTGACCCGGTTGTCCACAATGGCCAGATCGCCGGCGCGCAGCCGGATCCGGCTGAACGAGGCTTCGAACAGCCCGCTCAGCTCGGCCATCGCTTCGGCTGCCTCTCCGGTGACCGGCCGGGTGGCCGCCTCGTCGATGCGCAGGTCCGGGTCGTCGAGGTTGCCGGGCAGCACCGGGTGCGGTTCGGCCCGGCCGGCGCCTTCGCCGAACGAGGGCGGGGCCTCGGTGACGAACTGCGGCGAGCGCAAGGTGGCCAGCGCGGATTCGCTCAGCTTCGGCAGCACCTGCCGCGAGCAGACCGTGCGCAGTTCGGCGATCCGCTCGTGGTCCGGCCGCACGCACAGCAGCATCACGAAATCCGGGCGGTGCGCGTGAAAGGCGTTCTCGGTGTGAAAGGTCAGCCGCACCGATCCCGCGTTGCCCTGGAACTTTTCTTTGCCCGGCACCGGAACCACGTTCTGCACGAGCGCGCCGGTCTTCTCCGGGCGGAACGCGGCCGGGTCGCCGAGGCCGTGCGCGATCAGCATCAGCACGGCGGCCGACACGGTCGCTTCGCGCAGCACCGAACCGTCCTCGACCGGCGTGTCCGGCAGGTTTTCGACGTCCACCGGCAGGTTGCGCACCAGCAGCGCGCCGCCCTCGCCGGAGTGCCGGCGGAACTCGCGCAGGCTGCGGCGCAGCCCGATCGGCGAGTCCTCCCAGGCTTGCCGGGTCGCGGCGACCCAGGCAGGCGAATCGACCTTGCCGCCGTAAAGCGGCAGCAGAGTGCGGGCGAGCCGTTCGAATTCGCGGTGCTCGGCGAGGTCGAGCGTGGCCGTGGCCAGCGCTCCGTCTTCGACGGTTTGCATTGTCCCTCCAGAGAAAACGGACGGCCGGTCAGACCGGCTGACAAGAGCGATAGGCGGTGGCGATCTCGGCGGAGACCGCGGCGAGCACCTCGCCGGGATGCTCGCGCAGGTAGAAGTGGCCGCCGGGGAAGACCCGGTGGGCGCGCAGCGGACCGGCGGCGGTGAGGTCGGCCCAGCCGTTCGCCTGGTCCTCGGTGACGTCCTCGTCGACCGCTCCGCGGAACACTGCCAGCGGAGCGCGCACCGGGACCGGAGAAGAAGGCCGGTAGGTCTCGATCACCTGGTAGTCGGCACGGATGGCGGGCAGCAGCATCTCCCGCAGGTCCGGATCGTCCAACGCGGACGGTCCGGTCTCGTAGCGGCGCAGTTCGGCCACCAGGTCGTCGTCGCTGCCCAGGTGCAGCGCTTTGGGTTCGCGCCGGTGCGGGGCCGCGTGTCCGGACGCGATGAGCAGCGCGGGTTCCCGTCCGGCCGCCTCCAGCCGACGGGTCGTTTCATACATCAGCGAAGCGCCCATACTGTGTCCGAAAAGGACGACTGGCCGGGCGAACAGCGGCTCGATCGCCTCGGCGACCGCGTCGGCCAGGTCGGCCATCGAGAGCAGCGGCGCGGTCCCCAACCGGTTTTCCCGGCCCGGGTACTGCACCGTCTGGACCTCGACCTCCGCGGGCAAGCCGCTTCCCCAGTCGCGGAAGAAGCTCGCCGCTCCGCCCGCGTGCGGCAGGCAGACGAGAGTGCACCGGGCGTGCGGGCGCGGGGTGCGCACGCGGAGCCACTCCGCGGAGTTTCCAGCCATCATCGGGCCGCCTTTCCAGTCGAGAGTTCGTCTCGGGCGGGCGGGCGCGGCTCTGGGCGATCCGTGAAGGGAACATTGAGGGACTCTGAGTTCCTTAATGTTCCCTTCACGGCCCAGCCCCGAGCCTTGTCGACCACCGCGGGAGACCGGCTTGGGAGAAGGTCAGGAGTCCATCGCGTCGACGAGGCTCTTCGGCCGCAGGTCGGTCCAGTTCTGCTCGATGTAGTCGAGGCATGCCTGGCGGTTCTCCGCACCGAAGTTCACCCGCCAGCCGGCGGGCACGTCCACGAAGACCGGCCACAGCGAGTGCTGGCCCTCGTCGTTCACCAGGACGTAGTAGGAGCCTTCGGGGTCTTCGAACGGGTTCGTCATCGGGTTCCTTTCTCAGGGTTGTCTGCCAGGGCCTGGTTGATCGCCTCGGCGACCGTGTCGAGCGTTTCCCGACCGGTCATTTCTTCATGGCTGCAGCCGGTGCGGCGCACCGTGATCGGGCCGTCCACAACGGACTCCCAGCGCTCCGGCCGCCGGACCGGGTCGCCCGCCGGGGCATCCGCGGCGAAGAACAGCAGCCGTCCGCGAAACCGGCGCGGCGGGTGTTCGAGCATCGCGCGGGTGCCGGAGAGGTAGTTCTCCAGCACGGTTTCGGCGACTTCGTCGGTGACCCAGTCGTGGTCGCCGAGTTCCCTCCGCAGCACCGCGAACACCTTGGCCCGGCCTTCCGGGCTGTCCAGATCGGACGGCACGAGCCCGGCCGGGCCGAACGCGTCGGCGAAGATCTCGTCGCGGCGCAGCGGCGCGGCGGCCGGTGCCGGGTAGGAGTCCAGGAGCACCAGCAGATCGACTTCTTCGCCCTTTTCCTGGAGCTGCACCGCGATTTCCTGGGCCAAGTGGCCGCCGAGCGACCAGCCGAGCAGCCGGTACGGGCCGTGCGGCGCGATAGTGCGGATGCGTTCGGCGAAGTCGGCCGCGCGGTCGGCGATCGACCGCGGTGCGAGCGGGTCGCGCGGGTCACGGGTCTGCAGCCCGTACACCGGGATCTCCGGGTCCAGTTCGCCGAGCAACCCGGTGTAGCACCACGACAGCCCGGCTGCTGGGGGCAGGCAGAACAGCGGCGGCCGCGATCCGCCGCGCCGCAGCGGCAGCAGGACGTCGAGGGCGTCGCCCGCCGGTTCTCCGCCGTCCAGCCGGTGCGCGAGCGCGGCCGGAGTCGGCGCTTCGAACACCGTCCGCACGCTCAGGTCGACGCCAAGCCGCGCGCGGACCGCGCTGACCAGCCGAGTGGCGAGCAGAGAGTGGCCGCCGAGAGTGAAGAATCCGTCCTCCGGGCCGACCCGGTCGACGCCCAGGACCTCGGCGAACGCCTGACAGAGCAGCTCTTCGGGTACCGTGCGCGCTTCCCGTCCGGCGGCGGTGGTCAGCTCCGGTGCGGGCAGCGCCCGGCGGTCGAGCTTCCCGTTCACGCTGACCGGCAGCTCGGCCAGCGTCAGGAACGCGCTGGGCACCAGGTGCGGGGGCAGCGTGGCGGCGGCGAACTCGGCCAGCTCGGCGGCGCTGGGAGCGGGCTCGGCGGACGGCACGACGTACGCGACGAGCCGCTGGTCGCCGGGCCGGTCCGCGCGGACCACGACCGCGACCTGGCTCAGCGCCGGGTGCCGCAACAGCGCGGCCTGGATCTCCCCCGGCTCGATGCGCTGGCCGCGAATCTTCACTTGGTCGTCGGTGCGGCCGAGGTAGCCGAGTGTCCCGTCCTCGCGCCAGCGCGCCAGGTCGCCGGTGCGGTACATCCGCGCACCCGGCGGACCGTACGGGTTCGCCACGAACCGTTCCGCGGTCAGGCCCGCGCGACCGACGTACCCGCGAGCTAGCTGGTCGCCGGCGAGGTACAGCTCGCCGGGAACGCCCGGCGGCACCGGGGCCAGGTGCGCGTCCAGCACGTAGGTCGCGGTGTTCCACACCGGACGGCCGATCGGCACGGTGGCCAGGTTGCGGGTGCAGGCCCAGTACGTGACGTCCACCGCGGCCTCGGTCGGGCCGTAGAGGTTGTGCAGTTCCGCGCCGAGCAGGTCGAGGCAGGCGTCCTTCGCGGCGGCTGGGAGTTCTTCGCCGCTGCACACGACGCGGCGCAGCACGCCCCGGCAGCCGGCGGTCGTCGGTTCGGCGAGGAAGACTTCCAACATGGACGGTACGAAATGGACAGTTGTGACGCGCTGTTCCCGGATCAGCTGAGCCAGGTACGCCGGGTCCCGGTGCCCGTCCGGCCGGGCCACCACGAGCGCGGCACCGGTGAGCAGCGGCCAGAAGAACTCCCAGACCGAGACGTCGAAGCCGAAGGGAGTCTTCTGCAGCACTCGGTCGTCCGCGCCCAACCGGTACTCCGCCTGCATCCACTCCAGCCGGTTCACGATCGCGGAATGTGCGACGCCGACACCCTTGGGCGTGCCGGTCGAACCGGAGGTGTAGATGACGTAGGCGAGCTGCTGCGGAAGGATCGGGCCGCCACGTTCCGCATCGGTAAGCGGGGCTGGGGACGCGGCCGCCCATTCCGCGCGCAGCGCCGGGTCGCTCAGCCGCACCAGCAGCCCCGCTGGCGGCTCGGCGGTGTCGGTGACCACGCACGCGGGCTGGGAATCGTTGAGCATCAACGAGATCCGGCTTTCCGGGAGTGCGGGATCGATCGGCAGGTAGCCGGCACCGGTCTGCAGCACCGCCAGCAACGTGACGACCAGGTCCGCCGAACGCGGCAGTGACACCGCGACCAGCCGCTCCGGACCGGCGCCGCGGGCGAGCAGGACACGGGCCAGCTGGTTGACCTGAGCGTGCAGCTCCGCGTAGGTCAGCGTGCCGCTCTCCGACTGCAGAGCCAGCGCGTCCGGCGTGCGTATCGCCTGCGCGGACAGCAACGCGGACAGGGTCTCCCGGCTGCGCGGGTGCGCGGTGTCGTTCCACTCGCGCAGGACGCGGGTGCGCTCGGCGGGCGAGATCAGCTCGAGCGCGTCGACGGCCTGGTCCGGGTCGGCGGCAATGGCTTCGGCCAGTCGCGTCAGCCAGTCGCCGAGCCGGGTGACCAGTGCGGGCTCGAACGCGTCCGGCCGGTAGTCGATCCGGAACTTCAGCCGGCGGCCGGGAACGCCGAGCAGGGTGACCGCGTAGTGCGTCGAATCGCGGGCCTCCAGTTCGGTCACCCGCACGCCGCCGGTCAGCTCCGCCCCGCCGTCGGCCGCGTCCGCCGGGTAGTTCTCGAACACCAGGCTGGTGTCGAACAGCTCGCCCAGCCCGGCCTGCCGCTGGATCTCAGCGAGCCCGGCGTGCTGGTGCGGCAGCAGTTCCGTCTGCCGGTCCTGGACCGCGTCGAGCAGCGCCGCCAACGACTGTCCGGACTGCCAGGCGATGCGCACTGGCAGCGTGTTGATGAACAGCCCGACCATGCGCTCGACTCCGGGCAGTTCCGGCGGGCGTCCGGACACGGTGCCGCCGAACAGCACGTCAGTGCGGCCGAGCAGCCGGCCGAGCACCAGCCCCCACATCGTCTGCGCGACCGTGTTCAGAGTCCAGCCGCGACGGCGGGCGACTGTGGACAGCCGGGTGGTCAGGTCTTCCGGGAGTTCCAGCAGGTGCGAATGCGGGGCCAGCGCACCGCCGCGGTCGAACGGAGCGACCAGGGTCGGCTCGGCGGTGGCGTCCAGCACCCGGTTCCACGCGGCGAGCGCGGCCTCGGAATCCTGCGCGGAAAGCCAGCGGAGGTAATCCCGGAACGGCGTCACCGGCGGCAGCGCACCCGGATCGGCACCGTTCTCGTAGAGCTCGAACAGCTCGTCCAGCAGCACCGGGACGGACCAGCCGTCGAGCAGGATGTGGTGCATGGTCAGCGCGAGCCGCCACTGCGCGTCCGGCAACTGGAACAGCACGAACCGAAGCAGGACCTCGTCGCCGAGCGCGAACCGTTCGAGCCGGTCGGCGTCGTAGCGGGCGATGAACTGCGCCTCGGCCACCGACGCGTCCAGAGCGGACAAGTCGACGGTGTCCCAGGGCAGCTCGACTTCGCTGGGGATCACCTGCAGCGGTTCGTCTACGCCCTCATGCACGAACAACGCGCGCAGATTGGCGTGCCGGCGCACCAGCGCTTCCGCCGCCGCGCGAAGCCGGTCCGCGTCGAGAGTGCCGTGCAATTCGACGTAGAGCTGCACGGTGTAGAAGTCCAGGCCCTCGGTCTCGTACAGCGAGTGGAAGAGCATTCCCTGCTGCAGCGGAGAGAGCGGGAGGATGTCGTCGATCCTGGTCACGAGCGTCGCCCTGCCTTCCTCAACTTGGCCTCCAGCTGGTCGATCTTGCGCTGGGACAGCGAAACCATCGCCACGTCCGACGGGGTGAGCCCGCCCGCGTCCGGCTCCCGCACGTGCTCGGCGAGCGCGGTCAGCGCGTCCCGCCACAGCCGCGCCAGTTCCGCGACGGCGGGTTCGGCGAGCAACGCGGCCGGCCACGCGAGGCTCGCTCGCAGCCGGGGGCCGTCGGGTCCGTCCTCGGTGACCGCGTTGATCTCCAGCACGTGGCCGAACGGGAGCGAACCGTCGCCGATCTCGCTGTCGCCTTCGTGGTCCGCCGCCGGGGCCCAGTACCCGCCTGCCGCGCCCGCGGAAATGCGGCCGAGGTAGTTGAAGCCCAATTGCGGCGGGGCGCAGGAGCCGAGCTTGTCCGCGGTCTCCGGGTTGAGGTGGCGGAGCAGGCCGTAGCCCAGTCCGTGGTCGGGCACCGCGCGCAGCGATTCCTTGGCCCGCTTCAACGCTTCGCCGAGACCCGGACCAGCCGCGGTGACCTCGGTCCAGGACAGCGGGGCGACGTCCAGCCGCACCGGGAACAGCGTGGTGAACCAGCCGACGGTACGCGACAGGTCCACCCCCGGTGCCACCGTTTCCTCTTGCCGGCCATGGCCTTCCAGGTCGACCAGCAATGCGCCCGGCAGCTGTTCGTCGCGGCGCAGGAGCCATTCCCGGACCGCGAGTCCCAGACCGGCGAGCAGCACGTCGTCCACTCCGGCGCGGAATGCCGCCGGAACCGTGGTGAGCAACCGGGCGGTGAGGCCGGGAGCCAAGTCGAGGTCGACGGTCCGCGCGGTGGCCAGCGTGTCCCGCTCCGGATCCAGCGCGACGGAACCGATTCTCGGCTGTGCGGTGTCCGCGACGTCGAGCCAGAAGCGCAGCTGGCTCGTCCAGCGCTCGCGCACGGCGGCGTCCGCGAGCAGCTTCGCCCACCGCCGCAGCGAGGTGTGCACCGGCTGCAGCTGCGGCCGCGTTGCCGCGCGGACCGCGGCCCACGCTTCCGCCAGGTCCGGCAGCAGAACCCGCCACGACACGCCGTCGACCACCAGGTGGTGCGCGATGATCAGCAAGCGGCCGGGGGCGTCGCCGTTGTCGAACCAGACCAGCCGGATCATCCGGGCGGCGTCCGGGTCCAGTTCGCGGCGGGCAAGTTCGCTTTCCCGGGCTACCAGACCAGCCAGTTCGGCTCCGGCCAGGCCAGTCGCGTCGATCCGGCGGACGGCTTGCGCGGCGTCGAGATCCGCGGCCGGCAGGGTGTGCAGTGCCCAGCCGTCCGTCCGGGTCAGCTGCATCCGGAGTGCGTCGTGGTGCGCCAGCACCGCGGCGAACGCCTCGGTCAGGTCCGGCAGCGTCAGCTCGGCCGGGGTAGTGACCACATAGGACTGGTTGAAGCCGTCGATCGCCCCGCCGCCGGCCTTCAGCCATTCGACGATCGGGGTCAGCGGCAGCTCGCCCACGCCGTCGTCCGCCGCCAGTTCCTCGGCGCTGGCCGGGCGGGCGACAGCGGCGAGCGCACGCACCGTCTTGCCCTGGAACACTTCGCGCGGCGTCAGGACTATCCCGGCCTTGCGGGCGCGGCTGACCAGCTGGATGGAGACGATGCTGTCGCCGCCGAGGTCGAAGAAGTCGTCCTCGACGCTGACTTTCTCCAGGCCGAGCACGTCGGCGAAGACTCCGGAGAGGAGATCCTCGAACGCGGTCCGCGGCGGAGCGGCGTCCACTGCCGCCGCGCGTTCCGGATCCGGCAGCGCGGCCCGGTCGATCTTCCCGTTGACAGTCAACGGGATCTCGTCGAGCACGACGAACGCGGCCGGGACCTGGTAGCCGGGCAGCGTGGCCGCGACGGCCTCGCGGATCCCGGCGAGGTCCTTTTCGGCCGGTCCGACCAGATATGCCACCAGCCGCCGGTCGCGGACCAGCACGACCGCCTGCGCCACCGAGTCGTGGCGCGAAAGCACCGATTCGATCTCGCCCAATTCGATCCGGAATCCGCGCAGTTTCACCTGGTCGTCGGCTCGGCCGAGGAATTCCAGCGCGCCGTCCGCGCGGCGGCGGACCAGGTCGCCGGTCCGGTAGAGCCGGGAGCCCGGCGGACCGTACGGGTCGGCGACGAAGCGCGCGGCCGTTTCCGCCGGACGGTCGTGGTAGCCCCGGCCGAGACCGGTGCCCGCCAGGTACAGCTCCCCCGGGGCGCCTGGCGGGACCAAGCCGAGCCGGCGGTCCAGGACGTAGGCGCGGGTGTTGTCCAGCGGCGAGCCGATCGGCATCGGCTCCGGCACCGGCTCACTCGGACGGACGCGGTGGTGCGTGGCGAACGTGGTGGTCTCGGTCGGGCCGTATCCGTCGACCACGGTCAGCTCCGGGCAGTGCGCCCGGACCGCGGCGACTGCTCCCGCCGGGACGACGTCGCCGCCGGTCCACAGCTCCTGAACCCCGGCCAGGCACTCCGGCGCTTCCTCGGCTACCAGGCGGAACAGGCCAGCGGTCAACCACAGCGCGGTGACGCCGTACGTGCTGATCAGCCGGGACAGTCCGGGCAGGTCGAGTTCGCCCGGCGGGGCCACCACGACGGTGCCGCCGCTGAGCAGGGGCGTCCACAGTTCATAGGTGGTGGCGTCGAACGCGTGCGACGAGTGCAGCAGCACCCGGTGGTGCGCGGTGCCGAAAGCCCGGTCGGTAGCCAGCTCGACCACGTTGGCGTGGGTGACCGCGACGCCCTTCGGCCGGCCGGTCGAGCCGGAGGTGTACATCAGGTAGGCGAGCCGGTCGAGCTGGATCTCCTGGTCCGGCGCGTGCTCCGGGCTGTCCGCCGGGTCGGCGGCGCGCAGCACGTGCGGCGGTGGAGTCAGCCCGGCGGGCAGCTCCGGCCGGTCGGTGATCAGCACCGGCACGCCGACCTCGTCCAGGATCAACTCCAGCCGCTCGGCCGGGTACGACTCGTGCAGCGGCAGGTATGCCCCGCCCGCCTTGAGCACGCCGAGAACCGCGGCGATCAGCTCGGGCGAACGCTCCAGCAGCAACGCGACTGGGGTTTCCGCCTCGACGCCCGCGGCGAGCAGGCGATGTGCCCAGCGGTTCGCCTGCGCGTCGAGTTGCCGGTAGCTGAGCGTCCCGGCGGCGGAAACCACCGCCGGGGCGTCCGGCGTCTCGGCGGCGCGCTCCTCGAACAGCTGCACCACGGACGTGCCCGCGACCGGGACGTCGGTGTCGTTCCAGCGCACCAGTTCGCGGTTGCGTTCGGCGCTGTCGAGCAGTCCGATCCGGTCCACCGGCCGGTCCGGCCCGCGGACCGCGGCGTCGAGCAGCCGGGCAAGGCGCGCGCCCAAACCATCCACTGTGGACTCGTCGAACAGGTCGGCGGCGAATCCGATGACGCCTTCGATGCCTGCCGGGGTGCCGTCCTCGGCGAAGGTCTCGTTCAGGTCGAAGGACAGGTCGAACTTCGCCGGAGCCGTGCGGAGGTCGGCGAGCGCCGGGGTGAGGCCGGGCAGCTCCAGGTCCGGCTCGGGGGTGTTCTGCAGGACGAGCATGACCTGGAACAGCGGGTGCCGGGCCAGCGAACGGTCTGGCTTCAGCAGCTCCACCAGCCGGTCGAACGGCAGATCCTGGTTGGCGAACACGGCCAGATCGTCGTCGCGGACCCGGTCGAGCAGCTCCCCGAACGTCGGGCCGTCTGCCGTGTCGGTACGCAGGACCAGCGTGTTCACGAAGAACCCGACCAAGTCCTCCACCGCCCGGTCGGTGCGTCCGGCGACCACCGTGCCGAGCACGACGTCGGGGCCGGCGCCGAGCCGCGACAGCAGAGCGGAGATTCCCGCTTGCAGCACCATGAACAGGCTCGCTCGGTGTTCGCGAGCCAGCTCCGCGAGGCGGCCGTGCACCTCGGCGGGCAGCCGCCATTCGACCGAGCCGGGCCGGTGCGTGGCGACTGCCGGACGGGGGCGGTCGGTCGGCAGCTCCAGCACGTCTGGGGCGCCTGCGAGCCGGTCGCGCCAGAAGCGCACCTGACCGGCCAGCGGGCTGTCGTTGTCCTCTTCTGACCCGAGGACTTCCCGCTGCCACAACGTGTAATCCGCGTACTGCACCGGCAGCGGCGGGAACTCCGGGGCCGCACCAGCGTGCCGCGCCCGGTACGCCGTGCTCAGGTCCCGCAGCAGTGGGGTGAGCGACCAGCCGTCCCCGGCGATGTGGTGCAGCACGACGAGGAGAACGTGCTCGGTCGCGTCGAGCTCGAACAGCCACGTCTTAAGCGGCAGTTCCCGGGCGAGGTCGAACCGGGTCGCGGCGGCCGCGTCCAGCTGACTGGCGAGGTCAGTCACCGGGGCGGTTTCCAGGACGAGCAGGTCCGCGGCGTCGGCCGGGGCGAGAATCCGCTGGTGCGGGCGGCCGTCGACGTCCGGGAAGACGGTCCGCAGGGCCTCGTGCCGGGTCACCACGTCGCGCAGGGCCGCGGCCAGCGCTTCGGCGTTCAGCTCGCCGGAAAGCCGGAGGGCGAGCGGGATGTTGTACATGCCGCCCTCCTCGTCCAGCCGGTCGAGGAACCACAGCCGCCGCTGCGCGAAGGAAAGCGGCAGTTCGGCCGGACGTTCCCGGACCGACAGTGCCTGCCGGGCAGCACCCGATTCGCCCGCGGCACGGGCGAGCCCGGCCGGGGTCGGCGTCTCGAACACCGCGCGGATCGGCAGCTCGACTCTCAGCGCCGCGCGCACCCGGCTGATCAGCTTCGTCGCCAGCAGCGAGTGGCCGCCGAGGTCGAAGAAGCTGTCCTCGACGCCGACCTTCTCCAGCTCCAGCACTTCGGCGAAGACCTCGCACAGCACGGTCTCGTCGCGCGTGCGCGGTTCCCGGCTCTCTCCGGCCACCGCGAACTCCGGGTCCGGCAGTGCGCGACGGTCCAGCTTTCCGTTGGCGTTCAACGGGAATTCCGGAAGCGCGACAAACACCGCGGGCACCATGTAGCCCGGCAGCTGTGCCGCGGCATAGTCCCGCAGGCCATCGGTCGAGCCGACGACATACGCGACGAGTTGCTTGTCCCCGCGCCGATCCTCGCGCACCAGTACGGCGACCTGCTCGAGGCCGTCGTGCCGGGACAGCACCGATTCGATCTCGCCGAGTTCGATCCGGAACCCGCGCACCTTGACCTGATCGTCGGCGCGGCCGAGGTATTCGAGGTCGCCGGTCGCCGTCCAGCGCACCAGGTCGCCGGTCCGGTACATCCGCTCGCCGCTGGCGCCGAACGGGTTCGCGACGAACCGCTCGCCGGTCAGCGCCGCCCGGCCCAGGTATCCACGGGCCAGCCCGGCTCCGGCGATGTACAGCTCGCCCGCGACGCCCGGCGGCACCGGGCGCAACCGCGCGTCCAGCACGTACGCCTGGTGATTCGCCAGCGGCCGTCCGGTCAGCGCAGGGCGGGTCAGCGTCTCGTCGCCGGCCGACCGCCATTCCAGGCAGTACACCGTCGCTTCGGTCGGCCCGTAAATGTTGGCGATCTCCGCCCCGGGCACGACCTCCCGCACCTGGTTGAACACCCGCGCCGGCAAGCCTTCCCCGGCCAGCACCACACTCCGCGCCGACAAGTCGACGCCGGCGCTCAGCACCTGCGCGAACACCGAGGGCACGCCGGACACCAGTCCGCCCGACCAGCCCCGGTCCACCAGCGCGGTCAGGTTCTCGACCAGCTCGACCGACCCGCCCGCGGCCAGCGGAGCAAACAACTCGAACACCGAGACGTCGAAGTTCAGCGACGTCGACAGCAGCACCGAAGCCAGCTGTTCGGCCGTGAAGTACTCGGTCGCCCAGCAGACCAGATCGGCCACGGTGGACTGCGGGACCGCGACGCCCTTGGGCCGTCCGGTCGAGCCGGAGGTGTAGATGACGTAGGCGAGCCGGTCCGCGGGCAGGTCCGGCGCGCCGGAGAACGGTTCTGCCGCGGTCCATTCCGCCCGCACCGCGGGGTCGTCCAGCGCCAGGCGCAGCGGCCCGGCAGGGAGCGTCGCACCCGTCGCGGAATCGGTGAGCACACAGACCGGGGCGGCGTCCTCGAACAGGAAGGAAATCCGCTCCGCCGGGTAGCCCGGGTCCACCGGCAGGTACGCGCCGCCCGCTTTCAGCACTGCCAACAGCGCGACTACCACTTCCGCCGTGCGCGGCAACGCGACCGCGACCAGCGTTTCCGGCCCGACGCCCCGGCCCGACAAGACCCGCGCCAGCCGGGCCGCGCGCTCGTGTAGCTCCGAGTACGTCATCGACTCGTCTCCGCAGACCACGGCCACCGCGTCCGGCCGGTCGGCCGCGCGCGCTTCGAGCAGGCCGATCAGCGAGGTGTCCGGCCGCGGCCGCGCGGTGTTGTTCCAGGTCACGAGGACGCGTTCGCGTTCGTCGGCGCCGAGAAGGTCGATGTCGCCGATGCGGATGCCGGGGTCGGCGAGCACCGCGTCGAGCAGGCGGCGCAGGCGGCGGCCGAACGACTCGGCGGTGCGCCGGTCGAACAGATCGGTGGCGTAGTCGAGGCTGCCCTCGATGCCAGCCGGACGACCGGCCGCGTCGAAAGTCTCCTGCAGGTCGAAGAGCAGATCGAACTTCGCTACCGGCACCGACGTGTCTTCGATGCCGAGCGCCAGCCCGGGCAGGTCCAGTGTCGGCTCCGGCGCGTTCTGCAGCACGAGCATGACCTGGAACAGCGGATGCCGGGCCAGCGACCGCGCCGGGTTGAGCACTTCGACCAGCCGCTCGAACGGCACGTCCTGGTGCGCGTAGGCGGCGAGGTCGGCCTGGCGCACCCGGGTGACCAGGTCGCGGAACGCCGGATCGCCCGAGGTGTCGGTGCGCAGCACCAGCGTGTTCACGAAGAAGCCGACCAGGTCGTCCAAGGCGTCGTCGGTCCGGCCCGCGATCGGGGTGCCGAGCGGGATGTCCGTGCCCGCGCCGAGTCCGGTGCACAGCGCCGCGACCGCGGCCTGCAGCACCATGAACACGCTCACCTTGCATTCGCGGCCCAGCGCGGCCAGCCGTTCGTGCTGCGCGGCCGGGATCCGCAGCTCGGTCCGGTCGCCGCGGTAGGACGCGACGGGCGGACGCGGCCGGTCGGCGGGCAGTTCGAGCACGACTGGTGCGTCGGCCAGCTGCTCGCGCCAGAAGCGCAACTGTTGCGCGGACAGGCTTTCTTCGTCCGTTTCGGAACCGAGCAGCTGCCGCTGCCACAGCGTGTAGTCCGCGTACTGCACCGGCAGCGGCTCGAACTCCGGCGCGGTGCCGGTCAGCCGGGCGCGGTAGGCGCGTTCGAGGTCTCCCAGCAGCGGGGCGAACGACCAGCCGTCGCCCGCGATGTGGTGCAGCGTCAGGAGAAGCACGCGCTCGTCGGTCGCAAGGTCCACAAGGGACACTCGGATCGGCAGGTCGGCGGCCAGGTCGAACGGAGCGGCGATCGCTTTGGCGAGCGTCTCGGACAGGGTGTCCTCGTCGGCTTCCGCGAAGCGGATCGTGAGCCGTTCCCGCGCGGCTTCCGCGGCCAGCACCAGCTGCCGCGGCTCGCCGTCGACCTCCGGGAACACCGTGCGCAGCGCTTCGTGCCGTGTCACGACATCGCCGAGCGCGGCTTCGAGCGCGGGCTGGTCCAGCTCGCCGGTGAGCCGCAGGGCGAGCGGGATGTGGTAGGTGTCGCCAGCTTCGTCCAGCTGGTTCAGGAACCACAACCGGCGCTGGGCGAACGACAGCGGCAGTACGGCCGGTCGCTCGGTCACCTCGACGGTGCGGCGCGCTCCCTGCGCGGATTCGACCGCGCGGGCGAGCCCGGCCACGGTCGGCGCTTCGAACACCGCGCGGATCGAGAGCTCGACTTCCAGCACCGAGCGGACCCGGCTGATCAGCCGGGTCGCCAGCAGCGAATGCCCGCCCAGCTCGAAGAAATCGTCGTCCGCGCCCACGGTGGACAGACCGAGCACGTCGGCGAACAGACCGGCCAGCAGTTCCTCGGCGTAGCCCTTCGGGGCCCGGCCGCCACCGGCCGCCGCGCCGCCGAAGTCCGGCGCGGGCAGCGCGCGCTTGTCCAGCTTTCCGTTGCCGGTCAGCGGAAGCCGGTCCAGTTCGACGAACGCGGCCGGGACCATGTACTCCGGCAGCGCGGCCGCCGCGTGCGCCCGCAACGCGGTGCCGTCGAAGCTTTCGCCAGCCGCCGGGACAACGTAGGCGACCAGCCGCTTGTCGCCCTGTTCCTCGTGCACCAGCACAGCCAGCGGACCGGCCGACGGGTGCGTGGAGAGCACCGACTCGATTTCGCCCAGCTCGATCCGGTATCCGCGGATCTTGACCTGATCGTCGGAACGGCCGGCGAACTCCAGCGTGCCGTCTTCACGCCAGCGCGCGAGGTCGCCGGTGCGATACATCCGCGAACCCGGTGCGCCGAACGGGTTCGCCACGAACCGGCCCGCGGTCAACCCGGCGCGAGCGACGTAGCCGCGCGCCAGGTTCTCCCCCGCGATGTACAGCTCGCCCACCTCGCCCGGCGGCACCACGGCCAGCGCGGCATCGAGCACGTACGCCTGGGTGTTCCACAGCGGAACGCCCAGCGACAGCACCTCGGCCGGGATCTGCTCGCCCGGCTCGATCGCCAGCGACGTGCAGCCGACCGTTGTCTCAGTCGGTCCGTACTCGTTCACGACGCGCGCGTCCGGGTGTCGCTGCCGCCACACGTCGAGCACCGCGCCGGGCAGCGGCTCGCCGCCGAGCACGAGCTCCGCCTTCGGCGAGTACTCGTCCGGCAGCACGTTCAGCACCGACAGGTGGCTGGGCGTGCCTTTGAGGAACGCGAACCCTTCGCGCGCGGTCCGGCTTCCGGCTTCGACACCGCCGTCCATCAACCGGCCCAGGTGCACCGAACCGCCGGAGATCAGCGGTGCGAACAGGCCGGTCACGGTGAGGTCGAACGACACCGGCGAGTGCAGCAGGACGCTTTCGCGCGACGCCGGGTACGTGTCCACAGCCCATAGCAGGTAGTTGAGCGCGGCCCGGTGTTCGATGACGGTGCCCTTGGGCTTGCCGGTCGAACCGGACGTGTAGATGACGTACGCCGGGTTCTCCGGGCGCACCGGTGCGCGGAGCGGTGCGTCCGAAGTGGCTGCCAGTTCGCTGCGCACCGCGTCGTCGTCCAGTCGCAGCACCGGAATCTCACCGGCGGGCACGCGCGGAGCGAGTTCGGTCGTGGTGATCAGGCAGACCGGGCTGGTTTCGGCCAGCATCCCGGCCAGCCGGTCGGCGGGCAGCTCCGGGTCGAGCGGCAGGTAGCCGGCGCCCGTCGCCAGGACGGCGAGAATGGCGGCGATCAGCCCCGGTTCGCGCGGCACCGCGATCGCGACCAGCTGTTCCGGACCGGCACCCCGCTCGATCAGCAGGCGAGCCAGCCGGTTCGCGGAGCTGTGCAGCTGCCGGTAGTCCAGTTCGACGTCGCCGTGGACCACGGCGAGCGCGTCCGGCGTCTGGTCCGCCTGGCGGCGCAGCAGCTCAGTGAGGGTGGCGCGTTCGGTCGGACGCGCGGTCTGGTTCCAGCCGACCAGGATCTGCTCGCGCTCCGCCGGGTCGAGCAGGTCAAGAGAGCTGACGGCGCGACCGGGCTCGGCGGCGACCGCGGCCAGCACCCGGCGCAGCGAGCCGCCGAGCCGCCGCACGGTCGCGTGCTCGAACAGGTCCTGCCGGTAGTCGATGCGGAAGGTGAGCCGCTCGCCCGGGATGCCGACCAGGCTGAGCGCGAAGTGCGTGGCGTCGCGGCCGTGGAAGTCGGTGATCCGGACGCCGCCCGCCAGCTCCGGCGTGGTCTCTACGTCGACCGGGTAGTTCTCGAACACGGTCGCGGTGTCGAACAGCTCGCCCAGCCCGTGCCGCTGCTGCACCTGCGCCAGCCCGACGTGCTGGTGCGCCAGCAGTTCGGTCTGCCGCCGCTGCGCCGCGGTGAGCACGTCGGCGAGCCGGTCGCCGGGCGACCACGCCACTCGCACCGGCAGGGTGTTGATGAACAGGCCGATCATCCGCTCCACGCCGGGCAGCTCCGGCGGACGGCCGGACACCGTGCCGCCGAAGACCACGTCGGTGCGGCCGAGGTGGCGTCCGAGCACGATGCCCCACGCGACCTGCGCGAGAGTGTTCATCGTCCACTCGTTCTGGCGGGCCACTGTGGACAGTCGCGCGGTCTCTTCGGCGGTCAGCTCCAGGTGGACCTGTTCCGGCACTCCGAGATCGCCGCCGTCCGCGCCCGCGTGCGTCAGCGAGGGCTCGGTCAGCCCGTCGAGCGCCGAGGCGAACGCGGTCAGCGCGGCCTCGGTGTCCTGCCCGCCCAGCCAGGCGAGGTAGTCGCGGTACGGCGCGACCCGTGGCAGCCCGGACGCGTCGCCCGCGGTTTCGTACAGCGAGAACAGCTCGTCCAGCATCACCGGCACGGACCAGCCGTCGAGCAGGATGTGGTGCACGGTCAGCACCAGCTTGAACGCCTGGCCCGGCAGCGAGACCAGGACGAACCGCAGCAGCGGGGCCCGGTCCAGGTCGAACCGGCGGACGCGTTCGGCGTCGGTCAGCTCGGCGTACTCGGCGGCCGGGTCGGCTGCCCCGGTGAGGTCGGCTTCGCGCCACGGCAACCGCACCTCGCGGCGCACCACCTGCACCGGCCGGTCCAGGCCGTGGTGGCGGAACGCCACGCGCAGGTTAGCGTGCCGGCGCACCAGCGCCTCGGCGGCCGCGCGCAACGCGGCCGGGTCTAGGTCGCCGTGCAGGCCGATCTCCATCTGCGCGGTGTAGACGTCCAGGCCGTCCCGGTCGTAGAGGGAGTGGAAGAGGAAGCCTTCCTGCAGCGGGGTGAGCGGCAAAATGTCCTCGACGGCGGACCGCTTGCGCGGGGGCTGGGTCATATCACTCGTCCTCGTCGTTCTCGAGCAGATCGATGTCCGCCTGGCTGAGCGAGACCAGGGACAGGTCGGACGGGGTGAACCCGCCTGTTTCCGGGGCGGCGGCCAGCCCGGCCAGTTCGCGCAGCGCCTTCTCCCAGTCCCGCGCCAGCTCGCGAACGCCTGTCTCGGCGAGCAGTTCCGCGGGCCAGGCCAGCGAAGCGGCCAGCCGCGGTCCGTCCGGCGTGTCCTCGGTGACCGCGTTGATCTCGATGACGTGCGCGAGCGGCAGACCGGGATCGCCGGCCGCGGTCGCTTCCTCGGTCTCCGAGACCGACGTCCACTCGCCCGCGGCGCCGGTGGCGAACCGGCCCAGGTAGTTGAACGCGATCTGCGGGGCGCCCAGCCCGGCCAGCTTGTCGCCGGCGACCGGGTCGAGGTGACGGAGCAGGCCGTAGCCGAGTCCCTTGTCCGGTACCCGGCGCAGCTGTTCCTTGACCCGCTTGAGCGCCTCGGCCGGACCGGTCGCCCGGCCCGGGTCTAACCGCACCGGGGAAATGCTGGTGAACCAGCCGACCGTGCGGGAAAGATCCATGCCAGGACGGAGTTCGGTCCGGCCGTGGCTTTCCACGTCGATCAGCACCGAGCTGTCGCGCCCGAGGCCGCGCCGCTCCCGCCACCGGCCGACCGCCATCGCGAGCGCGGTGAGCAGCACGTCGTCGACACCGGCGTGGAAGGCCGCGGGCACCGCGCCGAGCAGCGCTTCGGTGAGGTCGGACGGCAGCTGGAGGCCGGTGACCGCGACGTGCTCCAAGGTGTCGCGGACCGGGTCGAGCGGCCGGGCACCGAGCACCGGGTCCGGACCGTCGAGGGTCGCGGCCCAGAACGGCAGTTCGTCGATCCGCGCGCGGGCGGCCTCGGCCAGCGCGTTCGACCAGGCCCGGAACGACGTCCACACCGGGGCCAGCTCCGGGGTCCGGCCCGCGGCGGCGGCCTGCCAGGCGGCGGCGAGGTCCGGCACGATGATCCGCCAGGACACTCCGTCGACCGCCAGGTGGTGCGCGACGATCAGCAGCTGTCCGGGTTCGGGGCCCGCGTCGAACCAGACCACCTCGAACAGCCGGCCGTCCGCCGGGGACAGCCTGCCGCGCGCGGCGTCGGCTTCGGCCTGCCGGTTCGCGCTGGCCGGGACGGTCCGGACCACCTCCCGCGCCTGGACAGCACCCGGCTCGGGGACGATCAGCCGGCCCTCGGCCAGCCGCATCCGGAGCGCGTCGTGCTGGTCCAGCAGCGCTTGCACGGCAGCGACCAGGTGGTCTTCGCCGAGCCCGGCGGGCACCGCGAGCAGACGCGACTGGTTGAACCCGTCGAACGGCCCGCCGCTTTCCACGAGCGCGCGCATCACCGGGGTCAGCGGAAGTTCGCCGACACCGTCGTCCGCCGCGACCAGCTGCGTTTCGTCTGGCTCGACGGCGACCTCGGCCAGCCCCGCGACGGTCTTGTGCTCGAAAACGTCGCGCGGCGTGAACACCAGCCCGGCGCTGCGGGCCCGGCTCACCAGCTGGATCGACACGATGCTGTCGCCGCCGAGGTCGAAGAAGCTGTCCTCGACGCCGACCTTCTCCAGGCCGAGCACGTTCGCGAACACCTCGGCCAGCAGCTCCTCGCGCCGGTCGCGCGGGGCCGTCTCGCCGGCCGCGAAGTCCGGCTCCGGCAGCGCCCGGTGATCGAGCTTGCCGTTGCGGGTCAACGGGAACTCCGGCACGACCACGATCGCCGCCGGCACCGCGTAATCGGGCAGCCGGCTGCGCAACGCCGCGCGCACCTCGGCCGGGTCGAGTTCCGCACCCGGTTCGGGGCGGACGTAGCCGACCAGCCGGCGCGGGCCGTTGCCGGTCTCGCGGGCCAGCGCGACCGCTCCGGCGACCGACGGCACCGCCGCCAGCGCCGTCTCGATCTCGCCGAGTTCGATCCGGAATCCGCGGATCTTGACCTGGTCGTCGGCGCGACCGCGGAACTCCAGCGCACCGCCGGCGCGGCGGCGGACCAGGTCCCCGGTGCGATAGAGCCGGGAACCCGGTGCGCCGTAGGGATTCGCGACGAACCGCTCCGCGGTGAGCGCGGACCGGCCGAGGTATCCGCGCGCCAGCTGCGGACCGGCCAGGTACAGCTCGCCCACCGCGCCGGCCGGGGCTGGGCGGAGGAAGCTGTCCAGCACATACGCGGAGAGGTTCGGCAGCGGGCGGCCGATCGCCGGGCGGTCGCCGACCACTACCGCGGTGAACGCGTCCACAGTGGACTCAGTGGGTCCATAGAAGTTCTCCGCGACCACACCCGGCAGCTCGGACAGCTCCCGCCACAGCGCCTCGTCCATCGCTTCGCCGCCGACGACGATCCGGCGCGGGACCGGACCGTCGAACAACCCGGCCGCGCGCAGCGCGTGCAGGAAGGACGGGGTGACGTTGAGGAAGTCGATCCGCCGCTCGACGAGGTAAGCGGTGAGCGCTTCCGGGTCGAGCCGGGTGTCCGCGTCGATCAGATGCAGTTCGTGGCCGTCCGCGAGCAGCAGCAAGCCTTCCCATGCGGTGTCGAACGAGAACACCGCGGTGAGCGCGACCCGCATCGGGTCGCTGCCCGGCCAGCGCAGCCGGTGGTCGGCGGCCAGGTTGGCCAGGCCGCGGTGCGGGACCACGACTCCCTTCGGCTGGCCGGTCGAACCGGACGTGTAGATCACGTACGCCGCGTGGTCCGGGGTCAGCGAGCCGCGTTCGGCATCGGTGGGATCGGTCGCCGGGCACGCCGCCAGCGCGTCCACAGTGGACCGTGCGGCCAGGTCGACCGTGCTGACTCCGGGCAGCTCGGCACCCGCGGTGAGCGCCACCACCGGGCCGACATCGCCGAGCAGGAAAGCCAGCCGTTCGGCGGGCAGCTCCGGGTCGATCGGGACGTGTACGGCCCCGGCCTTGAGCACCGCCAGGATCGCCACGACGGTCTCCGGCGTGCGCGGGAGTGCGACCGCGACTGGCTGTTCCGGGCCGACGCCCAGCGCGAGCAGGTAGTGGGCAAGGCGGTTGGCCCGCTCGTTCAGCGTGGCATAGGAGAACTCGGCCTCGCGGTAGACCAGTGCGGTCCGGTCCGGGGTCCGCTGCGCCTGCGCCTCGAACAGTGCGGGCAGCAGCGGCTGTTCCTCGCTGAGCTGAGCGCCGTTCCAGCCGGTCAGCTCCTGCTCGCGTTCCTCGGCCGTCAACAGCTCGATTCCGGACAGCCGGAGCGAGGGATCCGCCGAGACCTGCGTCAGCAGCCGCGTGCACCGGGTGAGCAGCAGCTCCACGGTGGACTCGTCGAACAGGTCGGCGGCGTAGTCGACGGTGCCCTCGATTCCGTTCGGCGAACCGTCGGCGGCGAAGGTCTCGGTGAGTTCGAAGGACAGATCGAACTTCGCCGGCGCGACGCCCGGATCGAGCAGCGACGGCGTGACGCCGGGCAGGTCGAGATCCGGCTCCGGGGTGTTCTGCAGCACGAGCATGACCTGGAACAGCGGGTGCCGGGCCAGCGAACGGTCCGGTTCCAGCAGCTCCACCAGCCGGTCGAACGGCAGGTCCTGGTTCGCGAACCCGGCCAGGTCGTTCCGGCACACCCGGTCCAGCAGCTCGCCGAAGGCCGGGTCGCCTGCCGTATTGGTGCGCAGGACCAGCGTGTTCACGAAAAACCCGACCAGGTCTTCGACCGCGGCATCGGTGCGTCCGGCGATCGCGGTGCCGAGCGGAATGTCGGTACCGGCGCCGAGGCGCGACAGCAGCGCGGAAACCGCCGCCTGCAGCACCATGAACAGGCTCGCGCGGTGTTCGCGGGCCAGCTCGGCGAGGCGGGCGTGCAGCTCCGGTGGAAGCTGCCAGCCGAGCGTCCCCGCCCGGTGGCTCGCGACCGCGGGACGCGGCCGGTCGGTCGGCAGGTCCAGCACGTCCGGCAGGCCGGCCAGCTGGTCGCGCCAGAACTGCACCTGACCGGCCAGCGGGCTGTCGCTGTCCTCTTCGGAGCCAAGAACTTCCCGCTGCCACAACGTGTAATCCGCGTACTGCACCGGCAGCGGCCGGAACTCCGGAACCGCACCGTCATGGCGCGCCCGGTACGCCGTGGCCAGGTCCCGCAGCAGCGGGGCGAGCGACCAACCGTCACCGGCAATGTGGTGCAGGACCAGCGAAAGCACTCGGTTCGCCGAGTCCATTTCGAATACTGTGGCGGTGATCGGCAGCTCGACGGACAGGTCGAATCCGGCTGTCGCCGATTCCCTGATCCGTGCGGTCAGGTCCGCCTCGTCACTCTGCTCGACTCGGAACCGCAGCGCGGCCCGCGCTCGCTCCGGGTCGAGAATCCGCTGCCGAGGCCGTCCGTCTACCTCGGGGAAGACGGTGCGCAAAGCTTCGTGCCGCACCACGACGTCGGCGAGCGCTTCCTGCAGCGCTTCGACATCCAGCGTGCCGGAAAGCCGGAGCACGAGCGGGATGTTGTACCTGCCGCCGTCTTCGTCCAGGCGGTTCAGGAACCACAACCGGCGCTGCGCGAAGGACAACGGAAGTTCGGCAGGCCGGTCGCGAGCGGCGAGCGCGATCCGCGCGGAGCCCGAAGCGTCCGCCGAACGAGCCAGGCCAGCCGGCGTCGGCGTCTCGAACACCGCCCGAATCGGCAGCTCGACATCCAGTGCCGCGCGCACCCGGCTGATCAGCTTCGTCGCCAGCAGCGAGTGCCCGCCCAGCAGGAAGAAGTCGTCGTCGACGCCGACCTTGTCCAGCTCCAGCACCTCGGCGAAGACCTCGCAGAGCACGGCTTCGCTGCGGGTACCCGGCTCGCGGCTCTCGCCAGCCGTCGCGAACTCCGGGTCCGGCAGCGCGCGCCGATCCAGCTTCCCGTTGGCGTTCAACGGGAACTCCGGAAGCTCGACGAACACCGCGGGCACCAGATAGCCCGGCAGCCGGGCCGCGACCTGATCGCGCAGGCCTTCCGACGAACCGACGACGTACGCGACGAGCTGCTTGTCGCCCAGCCGGTCCAGCCGGACGACGACCGCGGCCTGCTCCACGCCGGGCTGCCGGATCAGCACGGACTCGATCTCGCCCAGCTCGATCCGGAACCCGCGCACCTTGACCTGGTCGTCCGCCCGGCCCAGGTACTCCAGGTCGCCGCCCGCGGTCCAGCGCACCAGGTCGCCGGTGCGGTACATCCGCTCGCCGTCCTCGGAGAACGGGTTCGCGACGAACCGCTCACCGGTCAGCCCCGGCCGCCCCAGGTACCCGCGCGCCAGCCCGGCCCCGGCGATGTACAGCTCGCCTGCCACCCCGGTCGGCACCGGACGCAACCCGGCGTCCAGCACGTACGCCTGGTGGTTCGCCAGCGGCCGTCCGGTCAGCGCCGCCCGGGTCAGCTCCTCGTCGCCGGTCGAGCGCCACTCCAGGCAGTACACCGTGGCCTCGGTCGGCCCGTAGATGTTCGCGATCTCCGCGCCCGGCACCGTCCGCCGGACCTGGTTGAACACCCGCGCCGACAATCCCTCGCCGGCCAGCACGACGCTCCTCGCCGACAAGTCGACACCGGCGCTCAGCACCTGCGCGAACACCGAGGGCACGCCGGACACCAACCCGCCGGACCAGCCGCGATCGACCAGCGCGGTCAGGTTCTCCACTACCTCTACCGAACCGCCCGCCGCGAGCGGAGCGAACAACTCGAACACTGAGACGTCGAAGTTCAGCGACGTCGACAGCAGTACCGAAGCCAGCTGTTCGGCGCTGAAGTACTCGCGCGCCCAGCAGAGCAGATCCACCACTCCGCGCTGGCCGATCGCCACGCCCTTCGGACGTCCGGTCGAGCCGGAGGTGTAGATGACGTACGCCAGGTTGTCCGGCGACACCGGTGCCCGACGGTCCGCATTGGACAGTGCGGCGGAAGACTGCCGCGCGATCTCAGCCTGCACCTCCGCGTCGTCCAGCACCAACGTATTCCCCGCCCGCAGCGGGAGTTCCATGCCGCCAGCGGTCAGGACGCACACCGGTGCGGCATCGCTCAGCAGGAACGAAATCCGCTCTGCCGGGTACCCAGGGTCCACCGGCAGATACGCGCCGCCGGCCTTCAGCACCGCGAGCAAGGCCACCACCGTGCCGACCGTGCGCGGCAACGCGACCGCGACCAGGTTCTCCGGTCCGACCCCTCGGTCCACCAGGACCCGCGCCAGCCGGTTGGCTCGCTCGTGCAGCTCCGCATACGTCAGTGATTCGTCGCCGCAGCGCACCGCGATCCGGCCGGAATGCGGCACCGCGACGGCTTCCAGCAACTCAGCCAGCGTGGTGTCCGGGAACTCGCGGGCGGTGTCGTTCCACTCCACCACCAGCTGCGCGCGTTCGTCCGCCGACAGCAGCTCCAGCGAGCCGATCGGCGCGTTCGGACGACGCACGATCTCCCTCAGCAGAGCGGAAAGCCGGGAGCCGAGCGCGACCACCGTGGCCGGGTCGAACAGGTCCGCCGCGTACTCGATGTCGCCGGACAGACCGGTCCCCTCGGCGTAGGTCTCGCGCAGGTCGAACCACAGGTCGAACTTGGACACGGTGGTCCGCAGCTCGGCCAGGCCGAGCCGCAGCCCGGGCAGCTCCAACTCCGGCTCCGGCGCGTTCTGCAGCACCAGGAGCACCTGGAACAACGGGTGCTGCGCCAGCGACCGGCGCGGGTTCAGCTCTTCCACCAGCCGCTCGAACGGCACGTCCTGGTGGGCGTAGGCGGCCAGATCGTCGCGCCGGACCCGGTCCAGCAGCTCGCGGAACGACGGCTCGCCCGCGGTGTCGGTGCGCAGCACCAGCGTGTTCACGAAGAACCCGACCAGGTCGTCCAGCGCCTCGTCGGTCCGGCCGGCCACCACTGTGCCGAGCGGAATGTCGGTGCCCGCGCCGAGGCGGCTCAGCAGCACCGACACCGCCGCCTGCAGCACCATGAACAGGCTCGCCCGGCATTCCCGGCTCAACGCGACGAGCCCGGCATAGGTTTCCGCGTCCAGCTCCCACGGCACCCGGCCGCCGCGATAGGACGCCGCTGCCGGACGCGGCCGGTCGGTGGGCAGTTCCAGCGCTTCCGGCAGTCCGGCGAGCCGCTCGCGCCAGTAGCGCACCTGCTGCGCCAGCACGCTGTCCGCGTCCTCTTCGGACCCCAGTACCTCTTGTTGCCACAGCGTGTAATCCGCGTACTGCACGGGCAACGCGGCGAGTTCCGGCGCGGACCCGCCGAGCCGGGCCCGGTACGAGGCTTCGAGATCCCGCAGCAGCGGTGCCAGCGACCAGCCGTCTCCGGCGATGTGGTGCAGCACGATCAGCAGGACATGCTCGGTTTCGCTCCGCTCGAACAGCCGGATCCGCAGCGGCAACTCGCCAGCGGGAGAGAACGCGCATGCCGCGGCCTCGGTCAGCCGATCCGCCAGATCGGCTTCAGCCACCGCTTCCGCGGTGAACAGCCCGTCCAGCCGGGCGATCGCGATGGCGGCCGGGATCACCTGCTGCACCGGTTCGCCGCCGACCGACGGGAACACTGTGCGCAGCGTTTCATGCCGGGCCACCAGGTCGCCGAGAGCCGCGCGCAGCGCAGCCTCGTCGAGCTTTCCCTCCAGCCGCAACGGAAGCGGGATGTTGTAGACGCCGCTAGCCTCGTCCAGCTGGTGCAGGAACCACAGCCGGCGTTGGGCCGGTGACGGCGGCAGCACCTCCGGCCGCTCCCGGACAGTGATCCGGGCGCGTCCTTGACCTGCCCCGTCGAGCCGCTTCGCCAGCTCGGCCACCGTCGGCGCCTCGAACACCTCGCGAACCGAAAGCTCGACGTCCAGCGTGGTCCGGACCCGGCTGATCAGCCGAGTCGCCAGCAGCGAATGCCCGCCGAGGTCGAAGAACCCGTCGTCCACGCCCACCGATGGCAGACCGAGCACGTCCGCGAACAGACCGGCCAGCAGTTCCTCGTGGTACCCGCGCGGCGCGCGGCCGGACCGGGCGTACTCGGGCTCTGGCAGCGCGTGCCGGTCCAGTTTCCCGTTCGGGGTCAGCGGCAGCTCGGGCAGCACGACGAACGCGACCGGCACCATGTACTCCGGCAGCGCGGCCGCCGCGTGCGCACGCAGCGTCTCGGTGTCCGCTTCGGACTCGGCGGGCACCACATAGGCGACCAGTCGCTTGTCGCCCGGCCGGTCTTCGCGCACCACGACGGCCAGCGGACCGGCGGCCGGGTGCTTGGCCAGCACTGCCTCGATCTCGCCGAGTTCGATCCGGTGGCCGCGGACCTTCACCTGGTGGTCGCGACGCTCCAGGAAGACGAGCGTGCCGTCCGGCAGCGCGCGCACGTAGTCGCCGGTGCGGTACATCCGGGCACCGGCGTGCGGCGTGAACGGGTCCGCCGGGAACACCGCGGCGGTGCGAGCCGGGTCGTGCAGGTACCCGCGTCCGACGCCCATCCCGCCGACGTACAGCTCGCCCGGCACCCCGACCGGCACTGGGCGCAGCCGGTCGTCCAGCACGTACAGCCGGGTGTTGCGCAGCGCCTTGCCGATCGGGACGACGTCCAGCGCGTCCGCCGAATCGAGCACAGCGTGCGTCACGTCGTCGGAGCATTCGGTGGGGCCGTAGGCGTTCATCAGCGGGATCTGCGGGTACTGGGCGAGCCACCGCTTGCCGACCTCGGCCGGCAACGCTTCGCCGGTGACCAGCAGCCACCGCAGATCGGGAAGAATCGGCTGCTCGCTGGCCTGCCACGCGTCGAGCGCGGCCCGCAGCAGCGAAGGCACGACCTCCAGGATCGTGACCCGCTCCGCCGCGACCCGGCTGAACAGCTCACGCGGATCCGCCGCCAGCTCACGAGTGACCACCCGCGTCCGGCCGCCGACGACCAGCGCGGACAGCATCTGCCAGATCGAGATGTCGAACGTGAGCGGCGCGTTCTGCACCACCGTGTCCGCCGCGGTCAGCCCGCAATCGTCCACTTTGGCCTGCAGGTGGTTCGCCATTCCGCGCCGGTGCACCAACGCACCCTTGGGTTTTCCGGTCGAGCCAGATGTGTACAGCGCGTAGGCGAGATTGTCGGGCGCACCCGCCAGCTCGCACAGCTCCGCGTCCTGCGCGCCGTCCAGCTCCAGCACCTGCACACCAGGCAGTCGCGCCGAGAACTCCGCCAGCGCGGGCGAGCACACGGCGAACCGCGCACCGCACTCCTCGATCAGTGACACCGACCGCGCGAGCGGTGCGGCCACGTCGATCGGCACATACGCCGCGCCCACCCCGAAAACGCCCAGCACCGCGGTGATGAACCCAACGCCCGGATCAGTCGGGAGCGCGACCAGCGTGTCCGGCCCGGCCCCCGCCTCCCGCAGCCGCCGCGAGACGGCGCTGGCCCGGGCGACCAGCTCCGCGTACGTGGTCTCGCCGCTGTCGTCCACCACGGCGATCGCGTCCGGCGTCGTCCGGGCGAATTCGCGCACCCGCGCCACGACGTCGGTGAATTCGAGCGGCCGCTCGGTGTCGTTCCACTCGACAAGCACGCGTTCGCGTTCCTCGTCGGAGATCAGGTCGAACCGGGACAGCGGCGCGTCCGGCTCGGCGACCAGCCGCTCCAGCAGCCGCAAAAGTCCGTCGAGGTGCCCGGCGATCTCGTCCTCGGCGTACAGCGCCTCGTTGCCGTCGAAGTCGATCCGCACCGGGCCGCCGTCGAGCCGGTCGTATGCGGTGATCTCGATGTCGTCGATCACGCCGTTGGACAGGTTGTGCGCGGTGACCGGATGTCCGCCGAAGGTGACGTTGTAGTCGAACGGCATGATGTTGACGACCACGTCGGCGAGCTGCCCCGCGCCGCCGACGAGGTTCAGCTCCCGCAGGATGTCCTCCTGCCGGTAGCGCTGGTGCTTGAGCGTCTGCCGCGCCTCGCGGGTCGCCCGGCGCAGCACCTCGGCGAACGTGACTCCCGGGTCGACGTCCACCACCAGTGCCAGGATGTTGCTCGCCATCACCGGGGTTTCCTTGAGCAGCTTGCCCTTGCGCGCCATCACCGGGAACCCGACCGGCACCACCCGCGCCCCGCTGACCAGGTGCAGGTACACCGCCACCGCCGCGGTCAGCCCGACCGACCAGGTGCTGGCGTTGTCCCGCGCCACGTCGCGCAGCCGGTCCAGCAGCTCCGGCGAAAGGTACGCGGTGCTGCGGACCGGCCGCGCGCTCGCCGGCGCGGTGGCCGCGGACAGGCCGACCGGGGCAGGCCGGTCGGCCAGCCGCCGAGACCAGTACTCCCGGTCCCGTTCGAACATCGCCGAGGCCCGGTAGGACTGCTCGTCGGCGAGGTACTCGTCCAGCGAAGCGAAGAACTTCTCGCGGTAGCAGGTGCCCTCGACCAGCCCGGAATAGATCTCGGCGAGCCGGTCGGTGAAGATCCGGCCGCTCACCCCGTCCGCGATCAAGTGGTGGTTGCGCTGGTAGTACAGGTACTGGTCGTCCTCGATGCGAAAGAGCGCGTCGACCGACAGCGGCGCGGCGGACAGGTCGAACGGCCGGTACAGGTCGGCCTGCATCCACGCTTCGGCGTCCCCGACCGGATCCTCCCGGCCGCCGTGGTCGAAGTAGTGCAGATGCGGCTCCGGAACCGGGTACTGCCACACCCCGTCGTCGTCCTCGACGAACCGGACCTGCACCGTCTCCGCCTCGGCGACGGTCCGGCGCAGCGCCTCCTCGAACAGCGCGACGTCGATCGGTCCGTGGATCACCAAGTACTCGGACATCACGAAGACGTTGTCCGGGTTCAGCTGCTGGGCGTACCAGATTCCGCGCTGCCCGGCCGAAAGCGGCCGGCGCTCGCCGGCGGGGACGTTCTGCATTGCCTGCCCGCTCCTCAGGACTGCCGGCGCAGCACGACGACCGCGTTGTGCCCGCCGAAACCGAACGAATTGCTCATCGCCACGTCCACCTGGTGCTCCTGGGCGGTCAGCGGCACGAAGTTCACCTTCGGGTCGATCGGCCGGTGGCAGTTGATCGTCGGCGGCACGATCCCGGTGGTGATGGCCAGCGCGCTCACCATCGCCTCCACCGCACCGGCCGCGCCGATCATGTGCCCGGTCATCGACTTCGTCGAGCTGATCGGGATCTGCTCGGCCCGCTCGCCGAACACCGCGCGGATCGAGTCCAGCTCCGCCCGGTCGTTGGCGACCGTGCTGGTGCCGTGTGCGTTGATGTAGTCCACATCGGACGGTTCAAGCCCGGCATCGGCGAGCGCGCCGCGCATCGCCGCCCGAACGCCCCGGCCCTCCGGATGCGGCGCGGTCCAGTGGTGGGCGTCCGAAGTGGACGCGTATCCGGCGACCTCGGCGAGAATCGTGGCGCCGCGTGCGAGCGCGTGCTCTTCCGACTCCAGCACCAGCACGCCGGCGCCGGCCGCCATCACGAAGCCGTCGCGGTCCTCGTCGAACGGCCGGCACGCTTCGGTCGGCGCGTCGGTCCGGGTGGACAGCGCCTTCGCGTTGCCGCTGCCCGCCATGTCGACCCGGGTCAGGATGTTCTCCGCGCCACCGGCCAGCACCGCGTCCACCACGCCGTACCGGATCCACCGCGCCGCCTCGCCGAGCGCGTCCGTGCCCGAGGCGCAGGCGCTGCTCATCGCCCGGCTGGGGCCTTGGATCCCGTACGCCAGGCTGAGTTCGCCCGCAGCACTGTCGATCGCTCCGGTCACCGGTGCGAACGGGCTGACCGCGCGCGGCCCGCGTTCGTTCAGCGCACCGACGTGCTCGGCGATCGAGTTCATCGGGCCGTAGCCGCTGCCGATCAGCACGCCGACGCGCGGCCCGTTCTCCTCGTCGATGTCCAGCTTCGCCATGGCGAGTGCTTCGCCGGCGGCGGCGTAGGCGTACTGCGCGTACGGGTCCATCCGGCGGACCTGCTTGTGCGCCAGGTACTTCTTCGGGTCGAAGCCCTTGACCTCGCCGGCCAGGCTGGTCGGCAGGTCGCCGGCCTCGATGCAGGTGATGGTGCCGATTCCGCTGGTCCCGGCGAGCATCGCTTGCCAGGTCTCGTCGGCGGTCAGGCCGAGCGGCGTCACCGCGCCCCACCCGGTGAGCACGACCTTGCGGCGGGTTTCCGTGTTCGGCGTTGACATGATCCGCTCCTCTCGATGGGTGGGCCGGCTCACGCGGGGCCAGGCAGCAGCGGGAAGTCGCCGCCCGCCTTTTCCCCGCCGAACATGGAGTCTTCGAGCCGGACCGGGACGTCCAGCACGACCGTCCGGCCGGCCGCGCAGAGCTTCCACGCCTCGGTCAGCTCGGCTCGGAGGTTGTCCCGGCCGGTGACGCTGCGCTGGTGAAGCCCGGGCAGCTCGGGCGCGGTCGCGGAGACCAGTGCTTCGTCCACGAAGGCCGCCCCGGGCACTCCGCCGTCTCGCTGGTCGAGCTGTGCCTGTAGCCAGCCGTACCCGCCGTTGCGCAGCACCACGTAGAGCAGGCCGCCCTCGCGCACCGCGGTCGGCAGGTCGGCGGCGAACAGCCCGAACGCGCCGTCGCCGACGAACGCGACCACCGGCCGGTCCGGCGCCGCCTGCCGCACGCCGACCGCGGCAGCCGCCCCGAAGCCGAGGCTGGTCTGCTCCGACGGCACCACGGAACCAGCGCCGCCGGAGCAAGTCCAGAGCGGGAACCGGTAGGACCACATGTCCTGCAGTCCGTTCTCCTGCACCAGAATCCGGTCCGCGGGCAGAACCTCGTCCAGTGCTTCGAGCAGCTCCGCGATGCAGAGCTCGCCCTCGGTGCGCAGTCGCGCGAGCGTGTCCTGGTGCGCCGTGCGCAGCTCGCGATGCACCTCGGCGACCCGCCCCGCCCAAGCGGCCGGCTTGGCAGGCGCGTGCGCGAGCAACGCGTCCACCACCGTACCCGCATCCGCGATCACCGCGGGACCGCCGAATTCGGTGCTGAGTTCCCCGGCGGAAAGGTTGACCTGCACCACCGGCACGTCCTTGCCGATCCGGTCCGGCCAGCCGAACGTCGCGGTCTCCTCCAGCCGGCTGCCCAGCACCAGCACGCAGTCGGTCTCCGTCCACAACGGACCGACTGGCTCCGGCGTGTACAGCCCGGAAAGCCCGCAGAACAACGGCAGTGCCTCGTCGACCGCGCCGCGACCACTGGCGGTGCACGCGACCGCGGCGCCGAACGCCTCGGCGAGCCGTTCCACCCGGCGACCGGCGTTGCGGTGCCGCATCCCGCCGCCGACGAGAATGGTCGGCCGGGTCGCTGCCCGCAGCGCGGCCACCGCGGGCGAGCTATCCGACAGCGTCACCGCGGTCGGCAGCTCCGTCGCGACGCCATCGTGCGACACCGGGATCTCTTCCTTCGCCAGGTGATCGGGCAGCTCCAGGTACACCGGGCCCGGCACACCGTCCTGCGCGGCGAGAATCGCCTGGCGCAGCAACGGAACCAGCCGGGACGGGTGCTCCACCCGAGCCGCCCACTTCACCAGCGGACGAAGGACCGACACCTGGTCGAGCTCCTGAAACGCGCCGCTGCCCGCGTGCTCGGCCGAAGTGCCGCCGGACAGCACCAGCACCGGAGCCGCCGAACACCGCGCCTCCAGCAACCCGGTCACCGTGTTGGTGACCGCCGGGCCCTTGCCGACCACCGCGACGCCGAGAGCGCCGGACTGGATCGCATACCCGGTCGCCATGAACACCGCGTTGCGCTGGTCCCGGCACAGCGTGAAGCCCAGCCCCTCGCCGCGGACCGCGGCCAGCGCGTCCAGATCGTCGCCGGGCAGGCCGAACACCGACCGCACCCCCGCGCCGGCGAGGACGGCCGCGGCCGCGGCCCAGCCGCCCTTGCCCGTTTCACCCGAACCCATGTCGTTCATCCCCAGTAGTCGTGCGGCTCGTGGCTAGGCGGTGCGCCCGGCCGAGGTGTCGGCGACGGACAGGTGGTCCGCCACCGCCTTGCTGACCAGCAACGGCTGCGCGTAGCGCTTCTTGCCGATCGCGGCGTAGTTGGCCCGGATCCCGGTGCCGCCGAACGGCGCGTTGCCGTCCTCCACTTCGATCAGCGTTTCGTTCACGCTCACCGTGTGCCGGCGGCGCAACAGCTCGACGGTCTCCGGCATGGTGCCGAACACGCTCGCCGCCATCGCCCGCTCCTCGAAGTACGGGTGGTCGACCATCGTGTGCAGCCATTCCTGCGAGGTGAACGGCACCACGTTGAAGATCGGCGCGAACAGCTCCGGCGGCGTGACCTTGGTGTCCGCCGGACGGATCAGCACGGTCGGCCGGAGATGGTCCTCGACGAAGTTGACCTCGCCGCCGGCGGCCAGGAACTCGCGGTTCTTGCGCAGGTATTCCACCGACGCGTCGAACGCGTCCAGGTAGAACATCGAGCCGTACTCGGCCGACGGGTCGTCGTAGCGGCCGTGCCGCAAGCCGTTCACCCGGCGGCACAGCAGGTTGCAGAACTGCGCGCTGACCGACGTGTGCACGAAGACCACGTCCGGGCCGAAACAGTCCTGGCCGGAGTTGAGCATCCGCACCCGCAGCAGGCCGTCGACCGCCTTCGGCAGATCCGCGTCCGCGCCGACGATGAACGGGTTGACGCCCTGTCCGAAGTAGAGGAAAAGCTGCTCGCGACGCAAGCCGAGCCGGATCTTCTCGGCGTTCTTGTAGGTGCCGGTGAACACCAGCACGTCCGAACGCCCGCCCTCGCCTTCGAGGAACTCGGCCTGGTCGCCGTCGTCCAGCACGATCGGCAGACCGTGCGTGCCGGACAGCAGTTCGTGCAGCTTGCGCGTCTGGTCCGAGATCCGCCGCGACGGGCGGAACACCACGCGGCGGCTGTACAGGCTGGGGATGACCAGGTAGAGGATGTAGCTGTAGAGCGGAATGTTCGACGGCATCAGCACGCCGATCTGCTCTACCGCCGGCGGCGTGTGCTCGGTCACCTCGGCGACCGCGCCGGACAGCGCGGCGATCGACGCGTCGATCTCGCCGTACGCGGTCTTGTACGTGCTGACCTCGGTGAGCAGCTGCAGTACTTCTTCCCGCCGGGTGCGCAGCAGCTCGGTCAGTTCGGTGAGCTTGGCGACCCGGTCCGGGAACGGAATCGCCGACAGGTTGCCGGAAGCGCCGCCGCCGCGGCCGACCGGCAGCACGCCCTTCACCCCGTCCAGCGCCACCGCGGACTCCGCGATGTCCTGCAACGCGCGCAGGTCCACCTTGCCGTTGTTGTTCACCGGGAACTCGCGCAGCACCACGACCCGGTTCGGCCGTTCGTGGTCGGCCAGCAGCTGACCGATCACCCGGCGCCAGTGCGTGGCGGACTGGTCGGCCGGGTCGGCGACCAGGCACACCAGCTGCGCGCCGCGCCGTTCGTCGGCCACCGGCACGATCCGCACCGGCGCCCCGCAGGCGCTCAGCTTGTCCGCGAGCGCGTCCGGGTAGATCGTGTAGCCGAACCGGTGCACCGCCGACTTGCGGCCGAGCACCCGCAGGTTGCCTGCCTCGTCGAGGAAACCGACGTCGCCGCTGCGGTGCACGGTCCGTTCCACCGGCCGCACCCGCCCGCCCGGCTCGAGCACCCCGGTCATCAGGTCCGGCGTGTGCACGACGACCTCGCCGACCTCGCCGGCCGGGACCGGGTTGCCGTCCGGGCCGAGCACCTCGACCCGCACCTCGTCCAGCGGCCGTCCGCAGTGGACCGGGTTGGCGGCGCTGGCCAGCGCGATGTTGCCCGCCTCGCTGCTGCCGTAGCCGTCCAGCAACGGGGAATTCATCAGCTCTTCGAACCGGGCGCGCAGCTCGTCGCGCAGCGGTTCGCCGCCGACGCACCACATCCGCACCGAAGCCAGGCCGGCGACCGCCTCCCGGCGACCGGCCAGGATCCGCAGCATCGTGTCGTAGGCGGCGGGCACCGCGTCGACCACGGTCACCCCGCGCCGCGCGATCGTCTCCAGTGCCTGGTCGATCCGGCGGCTGGACACCAGCGTCAGCGTCGCGCCCGCCTGCCACCAGAGCAGCAGCATCGACAGGCCGTACTGGTGGGTGAACGGCAGGAGCGGCATCAGCACGTCCGCGCCGGTGTAGCCCATCCGGTCGCTCGTGGCCGCGACATTGCGCAGCACCGAGGCGCCGGAGCGGACAATCCCCTTGGGACGGCCGGAGCTTCCCGAGCTCCACACCACCAGTGCGTCGGTGCGGGCCGCCCAGCGCTCGAAGGAGATCTCACCCGCCTCGGCCGGTTCGCCCTGCGCCCGGGCCGCCGCGGCGAGCTCGCCCAGCGGCAGCCAGCCGACCCGTACCCGGTCGAACGCCGCGTCCAGCTGGTCATGGTCGGACAGGAACCAGCGCGCGCCGGAATCCCCGACCAGCTCGGCGAGTTCGGCCTGCGGCGTGCGCCGGTCCGCCAGCGCGACCGACACGCCTAGCTCCAGCAGCGCGAACAGGGCGAGCACGAAGTCCGCGGAGTTGCCCGCAGACAGCACCACCCGGTCCTCTTCGGACACTCCGCGGGCGCGGAGCACGCCGGCGAGGTTCCGGCAGCCGGCCGCGATCCGCGCGGGCGAGATTTCCTCGTCTTGGTCGGTGACATGCAGGTCCACTTCGGCTCCCACCCATCGGAGAAGACGCATTGCCGGGTACCGGCACCGGAGTGATCGGAACGCAGGACGAAAAACGACGCGCAGCGCCGGCCTGTCTTCCTTCGAGGACACTGCCCCCAGAGTCCCCGCAGCACCCCCCAGTGCTACTTCGCAGTGATGAGAAACCTCTTCCGAAGTCCTCCGCAAGGAGAGTAGACAGCGCTCGAATCGAGTGTCAAGTCCGCCTAATGGACGAGCCGCCCTGCCCACGCGAAGGATTAGCCGACCCGAATGCCAGGACGGGCCGTTGTCGTCGGAGCAGCGTGCCGGTAGCTTCATTCCGGACGGGGCTCTAGTCGACAGCACAGGGGTGAGTCTCATGTCCGAATCTGTTTCCCACGCGGTCTACGCCGCACTCGAAGAGTTCATCTCGGAAGAGCGTTTTGTTTGCCTCGGAGCTCGCGCCGCGCTGCGCCGGAAAACGATCGTGCACCACCATTACCGCGCACTCGACCCGGACGTTTCCGCCGCCGACCACCACCAGGATCTGCTGACCTTCCTGAAGGGCTTCGAGCCGTCCGCGACGAGCTTCAGCTCGTTCGTGGCGACCTTCGAGAAACCGTTGCACACCAACGAGTTTCACTTCGAAGAACTCGTCTGGCGATACCTCCAGCGGATGCACGAGATCGACCGCGCCGACCACCCGTGGAGCGACCTCTACGACTCCGATCCGGCGTCCGCGAACTTCGCGTTCTCGGTCGGTTCGCACCCGTTCTTCGTGGTCGGTTTGCATCCCGGCGCGTCGCGGCCGAGCCGTCGTTTCGAAAAGCCCGCGCTGGTGTTCAACTCGCATCTCCAGTTCAACGCCATGGGAATGAAGTTCCTGACCCTGAAGAGCAAAATACGAAAGCGCGAACGGGCCCTGTCCGGCTCGGTGAACCCCAGCTTCGTCAAATACAAAGACGAGGCCCGGCATTACGCCGGAAGGTTCACCGAGCCGGACTGGAAGTGCCCGTTCACGCCGAATTCGTGAAGCGGTTGCCGGCCCGCTTCCCAGCGGGCCGGCAACCGAGTTCCCCAGCGCGGGAAAAGCGGCTCCCAGTGTCGTGTTCGCCTTACCGCGGGACTGCCGGGCGAAGGACCCCTGCCGGACTCAGATTCCCGCAAGGGGCCCTTCCCGGACCTGGGTCGCCGCACCTGCACCGGCATCCAGGTCTGGCTCGCCCCGGCCGCGATCAAGAAGACTCGTCGGCGACAACGCAAAGCGGAGACACCGGGAGCACGAGACGCTAGACCGCGGCTCCGTAGGTTTCACGCACCCATTCAGCGCGATAGACGGTGTTCAGATACGGCACTCCGAAATCCGGCGCCACCGCGACCGCGGAACCGGGCAGCCGGTCGCGGGAAGCCAGCCAGGACAACGCCCCGCTGACCACGCTGCCGGTGGACCCGCCGAAGAGGAAGCCGTGCCGGGCCAGCCGGCGGCACATCCGCACCGTCTCCGCCTCGTCCACGATCACCACCTCGTCCACGATGGACGGATCGAAGATGCCCGGGGTGATGTGGTTGCCCAGCCCGGGAATCCGGCGCGGCCCGGGCGGCCCGCCGAACAGCACCGAGCCGGCCACGTCGATCGCGACGATCCGGGTCTGCGGCTTGTACTCGCGGAAGAACCGGGCGGACCCGGTCAGCGTCCCGGTGGTGCCCGCGCCGACGAACAGCACATCGAGATCCGGGAACTGCTTGGCGATCTCCGGCCCGGTGCCGTGGAAATGCGCCGCCCAGTTGTCCGGGTTCTCGTACTGGTTCAGCCAGACGCAGGTCGGATCCTGCGCGCACAGCCTGCGCACCAGGTCGATCCGCGCGCCGACCAGCCCGCGTTCGCCGGCCGGCTCGGTCACCACGTGCACCTGTGCGCCGAGCGCCTGCATCTGCAGCCGGACCGTCTCGTTGCACTTGGCGTCGGTGACGCAGACGAACCGGTAGCCCCGCCCGGCCGCGATCACGCTGAGCGCGACGCCCAGGTTGCCCGACGACGATTCGACGATCGTCGAGCCCGGCCGCAGCATGCCCCGGTCCTCGGCCGCGCTCACCATCTGCTGGGCCGCCTTGAGCTTGATCGACCCGGCGAAGTTGAACCCTTCGCACTTGAGGTGCAGCGCCTGGCCCAGCACCGGCTCGAGGTCGACGTAGAGGTCGTCGGCGTTGAAGTCTTCCGCGCGAGTAATGACGGTCACTGCTGCCACCTTCGCTTGTGGTCGTGCCCCGGCCCGCGGTCCGCGGAGCCGGGCTCAGCCATGCCGGCTGAGCTCGGAGAAGAATCCGTCGATCGAGACGAGCCGACCGGCCCGCGCGGTCTCCGCGTAGACGTACTCCCCCACCGCGAGGTCGAGCACTCCCAGGCCGAACGGCGAGAACACCACCGTCTGATCGGCGGGCGCCGAGACCGCGCCGGTGAGCACGTCGAAGAGCGTCCCGGCAAGGAATTCCCGGTGCCCCAAGCGTTGTTCGAGCAAGTGCACCGAGGTGTTCGCCTTGAGGCAGTGCTCCACGTCGTCGACCACGTTGCACGCGGTCACCAGCATCTCCGGCGCGAGGTCGCGCAGCGAAACGTGCAGCACCAGCGGATGGTGGTCGAACCACGCCGGGTCGGCGATGTGCGGCTCGGCGGCCGTGGTCGCGAACACCAGCAGATCGCTCGCGCGGATCAGCGATTCGGCGTCGTCGTGCACCCGCACCCCGGTCGCGCCGGACCGTTCGAGGTAGCCCCGGAACCCTTCGGCGTATTCCGCGGACCGGTCGTACACCCCGGTTTCGGAGAACTCCCACCCGGTGCCCGCCAGATACTGGTGCACGTACCGCGCGATCAGCCCGGTGCCGGCGAACCCGACCCGCGACGGGCGGGCCCGGTCCCGGCTCAGCACGTCGGCGGCCAGCGCCGCCGAAGCCGCCGTGCGCGCCGCGCTGATCACCGAGGATTCCAAGCAGGCAAAGGGATATCCGGTCTCCGGGTCGTTCAGGATGAGCACCGCGGACGCCCGCGGGAGGCCCTTGCCGAGGTTCTCCGGGAAACTCGAGATCCACTTCAGCCCGTCGACCGGGTGCTCGTCGCCGCCCAGCGACGCGGGCAGCGCGATGATCCGCGCGCTCGGCCGGTCCGGGAAACGCAGGAAGTAGGACGGCGGATTGACGGTGCGGCCGCCGCCGTGCAGCCGGTAGGCGTTCTCCACAATGCCGGCGACCACTTTTTCGTTGCCGGCCAGCGCTTGCTGGACGGCCGCGCCGGGCACCACGGCGAAGGCAGGACTGTTTGCCAAGTCTGACATGTGAGACTTCCCCCAGGATGTCGTACACATTGAGGCCGGGAAGATTGCTTTCCCGGACAGCTCCGCGCATTGCGCGCGGTTCGCACGATGAAACCGAATCTGATTCCGCTGAGCGTGGTACTCCCGTCGATTTACCGTTCTGGTCCCCCTCGACGCAATCGGAGCCTAGCTCAACCGGTACAGGCCGCCAAGCCCTCGCCCGGTGCGCCGAAAGCCCGGCGGAGGGTGCCGCCAGGCCCCGGGCGAGCGCCTGGTCAACGCCCGTGGAGCCGATCTGGATCACGAACGGAGGCAGCCGTGCGACACCGTCTGTGACCGCCGTCCGACGCAGTGACCGCCGACGGAAAGAGGGCCGGAAACAATTCGGCCAACCACCATTTAGTCCGGACGGTTTTCGTTTTCGCGGACCGCTCCAGCCCCGTCCCGCCCGCCCGTCGGGCGCCGGCACTATCGTGATCGACATCGCCGCTACCTGCGAGATCTCGCCCTGCCAGGCAACCGCCCCGGACTAGACAATTCGCAGGACAACCCCTGCCGTCGGCCACCCTTACCGAAGATCGTGACCGCTGACAACCATTCTTTGAACGAGCACTCCACCAGGCGACCCGCAGCACCCGACACCCCCCGTTCGGGGGACCGTAACGCGGAAACCCAGTGACTCACAGTCAGAAGAAGTGGATCTTGTCGTCACGCGTTGGAGTGAATCAGGTCGACGTACCCGCTGCCGGTGCTCGCGCCCTGGGCCGCCTGTCCGCGCCGAATGTGGTTCCAAGGGAGGAGAGCGAGCATCCTCCTAAAGTATGACCCGGCCAAACCGCCGGGCCCGTAATGGCCGAATCCCCGCCCGCGGAACGCTGCCCCCGGCTCCCCGCTTACCGGGAACACCGACGCCCGGGTTTCACCCGAAGCTCACGTGAAATAAACCTTCCACGCCTTTCCCCGGCTCGCGGAAGCAGTCGATAAAACGGGCGGCGGACCGTAGAATCGCGCTGTGCCCGAACAAAAGTTCGCCGCCGTGCGGCTCGCCCCGTTCCGGACCACCGTCGACGAAGACCGAGTGCGCCGCTTTGCCGGTGCCGTCGGCGCGGACGATCCGGTATTCCACGATCCGGCCGCGGCGCGCGCCGCCGGCCATCCCGGAGTCCCCCTCCCGCCCACGCTGCTGTTCGGCATCGAACTGGAGCACCGGGGCGTCGACGCGCTGGCGGGGATCGGCATCCCGGTCGACCGGGTGCTGCACGCCGAGCAGCGGTTCACCTACCACTCCCCGGCGCACGCCGGCGAAGAGCTGGCCTTCGACACGGTCGTCTCCGATCGCTACACCCGCCGAGGACTGGAATTCGTCGTGCAGGACACGGAAATCACCCGCGACGGCACCGTCGTCGCCGAACTGCGGCAGGTACTGATGGCGCAGGTGCGGGCATGACGCAGAACGTGCTGGCACCGGCCGTCGGCGACGAACTCCCGCCGCTCACCGCCGGACCGGTGGACCGCGAGCTGCTGGCCCGCTTCGCCGAAGCCTCCGGCGACGACAACCCGATCCACCTGGACCCGGCCGCCGCCGCCGAAGCCGGCCATCCGGACGTCATCGCGCACGGCATGCTGTCGATGGCCTACCTCGGCCGGTTGGTCGGCGAATGGGTGCCGCAGCACCGGATCCGCTCGCTGCGTGCCCGCTTCGTCGCTCCGACCCCGCTCGGCGCGCGGCCGACGTGCACCGGGCGTGTGCTCTCGGTGTCCGAAGAGGAGAACGGACTGCTGGCCAAGCTGTCCCTGACGGTAAAGCTGGCCGACGGGACGACGACGGTAAGGGGCGAAGCGCTCGTCGCATTTCCCCTTTCTTCCCCGGCCGCGCCCTAGAGCGCTCCAAGACCTTGTCTCATGTGGTGCCGCTGACCTGTCCGCAAAGGCCCCTCGAGGGAATCCAAGTCCCTCGAGGGGCCCTTCACGGACAGACCGGCACACTGGCCGCTCAGGCATCACGACAGCGCCACCTGAGAGCGCTCTAAAGTTGCTGGTGAATGGCGGGTTCGCCGCTCACCAGCAGCCCGTTCACCGGTGCTCGGCGCACAAACAGGCGACCGCGGTTTCGATCCATTCCCGCCCCTCCCATTCCGGATGCCGGGCGATCAGCACCTCTCGTACCTCCGCGATCACCGTCGCCTCGTCCATCGCCGAATCCCGCCGCCGCCAGGTCTCGTCGCGGAGCACTTCGAGATAGCCCCGCAGCTCGTCGAGCAGTTCCGGCCCGCGGACCGCGCCGTGTCCGGGCACCACGATCTCCGACCGCTGTCCGGACAGCCGGCGCAGCACCTCGATCCAGCGGATCCCGGAGACGTCGGTGTCGTGCGGCGGGAACCAGGGGAAGATCGCGAACTGCCCGGCCTCGGCCAGGTCGCCGGTGAAGAGGACCCCCGAGTCCGGAACGGTCACCACCTGATCGCCCCGGCTGTGCGCCCGACCGGTCGCGCGCAGTTCCACGACCCGGCCGCCGAGGTCGAGGTCGTAGGACTCGTCGTAGACCACGTCCGGCTCGGCCAGCTGCACGCCCTCCAGCTGCCGTGCGACCGGTTCCCCCAGCCCGGCGAACATCCGCAGGTAGCCCGGGCCTTTCTCGGCCAGGTCGACCGCCTGCGCCCGGTTGACCAGATAGGTGGCCGGCCCGGCGAACGTCTGCGCTCCGAACGCGTGTTCCGGGTGGAAATGCGTGGTGGTGAGGTAGATGCGGCGGTCCCGCGCGTACTCGGTCGCGAACCGCAGGACGGTGTCCGCGTTGCGCGGGCCCATGCCGGTGTCGACCACCAGGACGGAGTGCGTCCCGCCGATGATGCCGACGTTCGGCACCAGCTGCACCCCCTGGTTCGGGAGCACGACGAGGTCGCGGGCCAGCTCGCGGGCGTGCCCGGTCTGTACGACCGGGTCGGGGTAGGGATAGTCGGCCATGGCCGGTGCACTCCTCGGTTCTCGCGGATCCGCTGTCCCTGCCAGTCCAGCGCGGGGTGCCGCTCCAGTGCCAAGACCGATCCGGTTTTCCCGATACTCGGCGGGTATCGTGGCCGGTCGTGGACCTCCGCTCGCTGCGGTACTTCGTCGCGGTCGCCGAAGAGCGCCATTTCGGCCGGGCCGCGGCGCGGCTGCGGATGACCCAGCCGCCGCTGAGCAGAGCGATCAAGCAGCTCGAGACCGAACTCGGCGCGAACCTGCTGGACCGTTCACCGTCCGGCGTCGCGCTCACCCCCGCCGGAACCGCGCTCTACGACGAAGCCCGCTCGCTGCTGTCCGCCGCCGACCAGGCTCGGGCACGGGTCGCCGCCGTGGCCGGACCGGGCGCCCTCACCGTCGGCACGCTCGCGGACGCGGGCGAGACCATCGCGATCCGGCTCGCCGGGGCGTTCCGGCGGCGGCACCCAGGGGTGCGGATCAGCGTGCGGGAGGCCGACCTCACCGACCCGACCACCGGCCTGCGCAGCGGGCGGGCGGACGTCGCGCTGACCCGGATTCCGTTCGACGACGCCGGAATCCGCACCCACGTGCTGCGTGCCGACCCGGTCGGCGTGGTGCTGCGCGCCGACGATCCGCTGGCCGGGCGCGCCGAGGTGACCCGCGAGGAGCTGGCGGACCGGGCCTGGTTCCGTTTTCCGGAGGGCACCGATCCGCGGTGGCAGGCGTTCTGGAGCGGCGGGCCGGGCGGGCCGGTCGTCCGCACAGTGCACGAATGCCTGCAGGCGGTGTTGTGGAACGGAAGCGTCGGGCTCGCCCCGCTCGTGCACCCGCCGCCGGAGGGCATCGCCATGGTCCCGCTGGCGGACTGCCCGCCCAGCCGGCTGGTGGTGGCCTGGCGGGAGGACTCGACGCCGCCGCTCGTCCGGTCCTTCGCCGAACTGGCCGTCCGCATCGCGGAAGCCGGACCGAGCGCGACGCGCGGGCTCGCCGCGAACCCGTAGGCTGGGCGCCGACGATCGGGGAGGTGCGCCGTGCCGGGACGCAATCCGCTGCGGATGCTGCGCAAGTGCGCGGACTGGTTCGAGAACCGCGGCGTCTACATCCCCGGCGAGGAAAGCCGCGCGGTCGACCCGGTGCGCGACTTCGGCTGGCTCATGGTCGCGTGGGGAGCCGGCGTGGCGGTCTTCATCCTGCTGTTCGCCTTCGCTGTTTGACCGCGCTGTCTGGCCCTGGTTAAACCCAGGCTGACATCGTGGTGACGACTGTCACCCGGCGTGCTCCTTCGATCACGGATCGGCCACGGGACGACACCAGGTCCGCGTCTTCGCCACCGTGACGTTATTACTGCCGCCAGAGTGGAGCGGGTCAGCTCGGCAATTAGGCCGAACGGACTCGCCGCCCCACCCCGACTGGAGTACCCCGCGATGGCGCCCCCGCGCACCCCGAAGATGCTGATGACCGCCTGCCTGCTGTTCGCGGTGGCGGCCTGCGGCGTCAACCCGCGGGAAGGGTCGGCCGCGCTGGGCGGCAATGCGGCGGCGCAGCCCGCGGCGGCCGCGCAAGCGTCCGGCGACCTGCAGTTCGGCGCCGACCACAAGTTCGCGAACGGGATCACCGTCTCGGTGTCGGCCCCGCAGTCGTTCCAGCCGAGCCCGGCCGCGTACCCGCGCAGCGCCCGCGCCGCGGCGTTCTACCTCCAGGTCACCAATAACGGCACTGACCCGTACCAGCTCACCGGGCTGTCGGTCACCGCGACGGTCGCCGGGAAGCCGGCGAAGCAGGTCGTGGACGCCACGCAGGGCCTCGGTGGCGTCACCGACGCCGGCCGCGACCTGGCCCCGGGCCGGTCCACGCAGGTCACGCTCGCTTTCGCGGTGCCCGCCGACAGCGCCCGGATGGCCGTGCAGGTGCGGCCCAGCTCCGGCGAGCCCGCCGTCGTCACGTACTTCGGGGACGCCTGAATTACCCTCGTCCCATGACCGACCAGCGACTCGCTCCGGGGGACGAAGCACCCGGGTTCACCCTGCCGGACAGCACCGGCAAGAACGTCTCGCTCAGCGACTTCCGCGGCCAGGCCGTGGTCGTGTACTTCTACCCGGCAGCGAGCACGCCCGGCTGCACGAAGCAGGCGTGCGACTTCCGCGACAACCTCGCCGAGCTCAACGACGCCGGCTACCAGGTGCTCGGCATCTCGCCGGACAAGCCGGAGAAGCTCGCCAAGTTCGTCGCGGCCGAGCAGCTCACCTTCCCGCTGCTGTCCGACCCGGACAAGTCCGTCCTCACCGAATGGGGCGCGTTCGGGGAGAAGAAGAACTACGGCCGGATCGTCCAGGGCGTCATCCGGTCCACGTTCGTCGTGGACGCGGACGGGAAAATCGCCAAGGCCGCGTACAACGTCCGCGCGACCGGGCACGTCGCGAAGCTGATCCGCGACCTGGGCATCGCTTCCTGACCTCCCGCGTGTCGTGAAGGGAACATCGAGGGACTCAGAGTCCCTCAATGTTCCCTTCACGACATTTGGGCCGGCAACCGCAAGGTGAACGTCGTCCCCTCGCCGACCGCGCTGACCGCCGCGACTTCGCCGCCGTGCGCCTCGGCCAGCTTGCGGACGATCGCCAGCCCCAGCCCACTGCCCCCGGACGCGCGAGCACGGGACGCATCGGCACGCCAGAACCGGTCGAACACGTGCGGCAAGTCCTCCGCGGGGATACCGGTGCCGGTGTCGGCCACCTCGAAGACCGCGTCGGCCCCCTCGCGACGGGAGGCGACCGTCACCCGGCCCCCTCGCGGCGTGTGCCGGACGGCGTTCGAGACCAGATTGTCCAAGATCTGCCGCAACCGGACCGGATCCGCGGTCAGCGCCGGGTCCGCCATCGACGGAACCGACAGCCGGACGCCCGCGGCTTCGGCCCGCGGTGTGTGCGCGGACGCGAGCTGGGCCAGCAGCGCGTTCGCGTCGATCGGTTCCGGGTGGACGCGCAGCGCGCCCGCGTCGGCGAGGGCGAGGTCCTGCAGGTCGTCGACGATGTGCTGGAGGTGGACGGCCTCCTCCAGCAGCGAAGCGACCAGCTCGTCGTCCAGCTGGCTCACCCCGTCCTGGGCCGCCTCCAGCCAGCCGCGAATGCTGGCGAGCGGAGTGCGCAGCTCGTGCGCCACATCGCTGACCATCGCCCGGCGCGCGCCTTCCAGCTCCTCCCGCGCTCTGGCCATGTCGTTGAACGCCGTGGCGAGGCGCGCGATCTCATCCTTGCCGCGCACCCGCACCCGCGCGCCGGTCTCGCCCGCCTTCATCCGCTGAGCGGCCCCAGTGAGCGCGCGCAGCGGCCGGATCAGGCGGATGGACGCGAGCCCCATCACGATCACCGTGAGCAGCAGGATCGCCGCCGTCACCGCGATGAGCTTGGTCCGGTTCTCCTGCGACAACGTGAACCCGGTCGGCGGCTGATCAGTGCCCTTCTCGGTGATGTACAGCCAGGCCGCCGGCGCGACGTACGGCGTCAGCTGTTCTTTTCTCGCCGCGGTCACGCAGGTGGTGACGGTCTGGCCGGTCGCCTGGACGACCGGGCCGTCGAACGTCCAGCTGAGCGCGGCCTTGGCGACCGGGGCCGGTTTGGCGTTGCGGCCGAGGCAGGCGTCGATCAGCTCGGACAGCTTGTCCAATGCCGCCTGTTCGGTCGGCGTCGGCCGTTCCAGCACCGCCGTGCCGCATTGCGCGGTGCCCGCCGGCGCGATCACCCGCGGGTGGCCGCTGGGCGAGGTTTCGATGCGGCCCAACCCAGTCAGCCGCTGACTGCAGCCGAGGACTTTCTGCGCGGTTTGCTCCAGCCGGCTGCGTTCGGCCTCGGGAAGGCGGTATGGGCCAACCGCGTCCGGATCAATGCGGTCCGGAGTGGACTTGACGCCCAGCCGGGCATCGACCGCCAACGGATCGATGACCGCGGACGGCTGATGCGGCGACTGGCCAGGATGCGGCTCCGAACTAGCGATCAGTTCGCCTTGCGGCGTAGTCAGCACGATTTTCCGGCCGGTCTTCTCCGCGTACTCGTCGATAGTCTTCTCCACCCCGCTCCAGGTCGGATGCGTTGCGGCGTAAGAAAGAAGGGCTTGGTAGACAGTACCGTCGTCGGCGAAGACCTGCCCTTGCTCGCGCTCGATGCTGCTGGAGGTGGTCCGCGAGGCGAGCCAGGCGGTGGCCGCGACCGCGCAAACCGCGATGATCGCGGTAACCGCGATGAGCCGAAAAAGAAGACTACGCGGCATCGAATTTCGCAGTCAGTTTGTAGCCCACCCCGTAAACGGTCAGCAACCGCTCCGGTTTACCAGGCTCATTCTCGATTTTCTTGCGCAGATTCATGATGTGCACGTCGATCGCGCGCTGGGTGATGTACCGGTCGAACCCGTGCAAGTGCTCGAGCAACTGCGCCCGGGTGAACACCTGGTCCGGCCGGGCAGCCATCACCTCGAGAATCCGGAACTCCCCTGGAGTGGTCTCGATCCGCCGACCGTCGACAGTCACCTCGTGCTTCGACACGTCGACCGTCAGGCTGCCGACCCTCGCCAGCTCCTTCGCCGCCCCGGTCCGGCGAAGCAAGGTACGCACCCGAGCCATCAACTCCCGGGGGCTGTACGGCTTGGTGACGTAGTCGTCCGCACCGAGATCGAGGCCGCGGAGCAGATCGTCCTCAGTGGACCGGGCAGTAAGCATCAAGATCGGCAGATCGGACGACGCCCGGATCGCGCGACAGACGTCGAGACCACTCAGCCGGGGCAGCATGACGTCGAGGATCAGCAGGTCAGGCACCTGCTGCCGGACCATGCTCAGTGCGTCCTCGCCGTTGTCAGCGGTGGCGACCACGTGGCCTTCCCGCTCCAGGTACAGCCGAACCAGAGCCGCCTGCTTCGGATCGTCTTCGGCCAGGACGATGTTGGCGCACATGACCAAGAAGCCTAGCCGGATTTTGCCGCGCCGCTCCTCGACTCCGGCCGCCGCCCCAGTCCGTGAAGGGAACATTGAGGGACTCAGAGTCCCTGAATGTTCCCTTCACGCACCTCAACGACCCGAACCGCCGCCGGACCGCCCGACCAGCGCAGGCGCCCGACCCAGCTCACCCAGCCAGCTCCCGCAAGGCGGGCACCAGCGCCCGCAACGCCTTTCCCCGATGCGACAACGCATCCTTTTCCGCCGCCGTCAATTCCGCGCTGGTCCTCTTCTCGCCCTCCGGAACGAAAATCGGGTCATACCCGAACCCGTTCTCCCCCCGGCGTTCCCGAACCAGCACCCCACGCCATTCCCCGCGCACCACCGTCTCCTCGCCCCCGGGCAAGGCAAGCACCGCCGCGCAAACGAAGGCCGCGCCGCGCCGCTCGTCCGGCGTGTCCCGAAGCTGCGCCAGCACCAGCTCCAGATTCGCCGAGTCGTCCCCGTGCCGGCCGGCCCACCGGGCGGACAGCACCCCCGGCATCCCGTTCAACGCGTCCACCGCCAGCCCCGAGTCGTCGGCGATGGCCGGCAACCCGGTAGCCGCGACCGCGTCCCGAGCCTTGGCCGACGCGTTTCCCTCGAAGTCCGGCGCGGTCTCCGGCGCCTCCGGAAACTCGTCGACGTCGTCGAGCCCCAGCACCTCGATCCCCTCGATGCCTTCCGCTTCGAGGATGCGGCGCAGTTCGCCGAGCTTCTTCGCGTTGCGCGACGCCAGCAGCAGCTTGGTCACTTCTGGCCCTTCTTCCGGTCCGGACGCGGTTCCGGCAGCTCGCCCGGGTACGGCAAGGCCAGCGCCTCCTTCTGCAGCCGGGTCAATTCCTCGCAGCCGGCCTGCGCCAGGTCGAGCATGGCGTCCAAAGTGGACCGCGCGAAGGTGGCGCCCTCGCCGGTGCCCTGCACCTCGATCAAGGTGCCCGCGTCGGTGGCGACGACGTTCATGTCGACCTCGGCACGCGAGTCCTCCTCGTACGGCAGGTCGAGCCGCACCCGGCCGTCCACGACGCCGACGCTCACCGCGGCCACCGAGGACGACAGCGGCTGCGGGTCGTTCAGCCGGTTCGCCGCGCTCAGCCAGGTGATCGCATCGGCGAGAGCGACGTACGCGCCGGTGACCGCGGCCGTGCGGGTACCGCCGTCGGCCTGGATGACGTCGCAGTCGATGACGATGGTGTTCTCGCCCAAGGCGGCCAGGTCGATGCAGGCGCGCAGCGAGCGGCCGATCAACCGGGAGATTTCGTGGGTGCGGCCGCCGATGCGGCCCTTCACCGATTCGCGGTCGCTGCGGGTGTTCGTCGCCGACGGCAGCATCGCGTACTCGGCGGTGACCCAGCCGAGGCCGGAGCCGGCCCGCCAGCGCGGCACGCCTTCGGTGACGCTCGCCGCGCACAGCACCCGGGTGTTGCCGAACTCGATGAGCACTGACCCGGCAGGCCACTTCTGGAATCCGCGGGTGATCTTCACTTCGCGGAGCTGGTCGTCGTTCCTGCCATCTTTTCTAGCCACGCGCCAGACGATACTGCCTGGCCACGCCAGTCCGCTGAGGGTGGTGGGAGGGGCGAACGCCGGGTCCCGCGGTCCCTTTCGCGGTCAGAGGTCGTAGACCGCGCCCTGGGTCACCAGTTCGGCGTCCGGGAACACCGCCTGGGCCTCGGCCAGGACCGCGGCCCGGTCAGTCCAGGGCGCGACGTGCGTAAGCAGCAGGCGGCCGACCCCGGCCTCCTTCGCCAGCTCACCAGCTTGTTTGCCGGAAAGGTGCACGCCCTGCGGCCGGTCCGCGGCGTCCGTCCAGGACGCTTCGGAAAGCAGCACGTCGACGCCGTCCGCGAGCTCGCCAAGTGCGCGACAGTATCCGGTATCACCGGTGTACGCGAGAATGGTGCCGCCGTACGCGATGCGTAGGCCGAATGCCGGTGTCGGGTGGTCGACGGCCACAGCGGTCACGTCGAAGGGCCCAATCTGCACAGACTCTTCACGTAACTCGTGGAACGCGTACACGTCAGACAGATCCACAGACGCCCGCTCCGCCTCGTCAGCCGCGTACGCGTGCCCTAGCCGTGACGGTGCCCCCGCCGGCGCATACAGCGGCAGCTGGCGCGGGCGCGCCGGGTACGGCGACGCAGGGTGATAGCGACGCAGCACGGTGAGCGAGTTGACGTCCGCGCAATGGTCCGCGTGCAGGTGCGAGAGGACGAGCGCGTCCAGGTCAAACGGGTCCAGCACGGTCTGGAGCTGCGCGAAGGCACCGGTGCCCAGCTCGAGCCCGAGCCGGTACCCCTCCGCCTCCAGGAGGTACCCGGACGCGGCAGCGTTCGGGCCGGGAATGCTGCCCGAACACCCGAGGATCGTCAGTCGCACCCCGTCACCCTAACGCTGCTCGTCGCGACCGCAGCGTCACGCGCTCGCCGGGGCGAGGGCACCGGGCGCGAAGCCCATGAACCGCTGCGCCAAACGCGCGAACGGCTCCGGCGAACCGGTGGCGAGGAACTCGTGCCGAGGCGGTTCGGCACGCTCGGCCAGCAGGTCCAGCTCGGTCAGGACCCGGTAGAGGTCCTTCGCGGTTTCGTCGGCGCTGGAGACCAGCGTGACGTCCTGGCCCATCACGATCTGGAGGACGCCGGACAGCAGCGGATAATGCGTGCAGCCGAGGATGAGAGTGTCCACCTCCGCTTCGAGAAGCGGTTGCAGGTAACCCTGTGCCAAGCCGAGGATCTGTCGCCCCGTCGTGATGCCGCGCTCCACGAAGTCGACGAAACGCGGGCAGGCGACGCTGGTGAGCTGTACGTCCGGCGCAGCGGCGAAAGCGTCGTCATACGCACGCGACCGCACAGTGCCCTCGGTACCGATCAGACCGACGCGCCCGCTGTGCGTCGCCACAGCCGCTCGCCGTGCGGCGGGGAGGACTACTTCGATCACCGGCACGTCGTAACGCTCGCGTGCGTCGCGAAGGCAAGCCGCGGACGCGGTGTTGCACGCGATAACCAACGCCTTCACCCCGCTCTCGACCATGTCGTCGAGAGCCTCCAACGCGTACTCGCGGGCCGTAGCGATGGGCAACGGCCCGTACGGGTTGCGCGCGGTGTCGCCGACGTACCGCAGTTGCTCAGCGGGCAACAGTTCGAGAATCGACCGGGCGACGGTGAGCCCGCCGACGCCGGAATCGAAAACACCGATGGGCGCCTCGGGAAAACTCACGCCTCGAGGCTACCCGGGGCGGATTTGACGCGTTCTCCGCGTGAGGTCAGCCAGGCCGCGAGGACGCCGGCCAGCGCGCCGAACAGGTGGCCCTGCCAGGAGATGCCCGGGTCGCCGGGGAGGATGCCCCAGAGCATCCCGCTCCAGATGCCGAGCAGGACGACGGCGACCAGGATCTGCCCGAGCGACCGGTGGAACAGTCCGCGCACCAGCAGGTAGGCGAGCCAGCCGAAGGCGAGCCCGGAGGCGCCGACGGTGTAGGTGTTCGAAGGCCCCACGAGCCACACGCCCACCCCGGACACCACCCAGATGATGGCGGTGACAACGACGTACCGGCCGATGCCGGCCGCCATCGCGAGGAACGAGAAGACGAGGACCGGCACCGTGTTGGAGAACAGGTGCGACCACCCGGCGTGCAGCAGAGGCGCCCAGAGGATCCCGTCGAGCCCGGTCACCTGCCGCGACACGATCCCGCCGTGCGTGAAGCTGCCCGGCAAGATGACGTCCAGCAGCTCCACGAGGTACAACACCGCGACAAACCCCAGCGCGACGATCGCCGCCGCCTTGGGATTGGCGGGCAGGATGCGCTTCGAGGCTTCGACGGACTTGCCCGGACCGCCGGCAGCAGGCACCGGAGACATCGGCGGAAGGGGAGGCAGTGTGCTCACGCCACCCAGATTACGTCGGGTGGCTGCGCCGGGCCTCGGGAGAAAACCCCTACTTTCCGGGCGTCCAGGCCGTGCCCGGTCGCGCTGGAAGCCGTGCAGGGCCCTTGAGAGAAGCAGAGTCTCTCAAGGGCCTCTTCACGGACCAGACGTTCCGATCTTCACGCCCAGAGCTGGCCGTCGAGCCGTTCCGCGGCCTCGTCCAACGAGCCCGCATACGCTCCGGTCGACAGGTACTTCCACCCGGCGTCCGCGACGATGAACGCGACATCCGCCTTCTCGCCGCGCGCGGCGGCCTTCTCCGCGACCCCGAGGGCCGCGTGCAGCACAGCACCGGTCGAGATCCCGGCGAAGATGCCTTCGTGCTCCAGCAGCTCCCGCGTACGGCGCAGCGCGTCGTACGCGCCAACCGAGTAACGGCCGTTGAGCACGCTCTCGTCGTACAGCTCCGGCACGAACCCCTCGTCGAGGTTCCGCAGGCCGTACACCAGTTCACCGTAGCGGGGTTCCGCGGCGATGACCTGGACGTCCGGCTTCGCGTCGTGCAGGTACCGGCCCACTCCCACCAGCGTCCCGGTCGTGCCGAGGCCGCCGACGAAATGCGTGAGCGTCGGCAGGTCCTTGAGCAGCTCCGGACCGGTGCCGCGGTAGTGCGCGTCCGCGTTGGCCGGGTTGCCGTACTGGTAGAGCATCACCCAGTCGGGGTTCTGCTTCGCCAGTTCCTTGGCTCGCCGCACTGCCTCGTTCGAACCGCCCGCGGCCGGGGAGAACACGATCCGCGCGCCGTACGCCTGCAGCAGCTGCTTGCGCTCGGTCGAGGTGTTCTCCGGCATCACGCACACCAGGCCGTAGCCCTTGAGCTTCGCGGCCATGGCCAGCGAGATCCCGGTGTTGCCCGAGGTCGGCTCAAGGATCGTGGACCCGCGGCGCAGGATGCCGTCCCGCTCGGCCGCCTCGATCATGGCCAGCGCGGGGCGGTCCTTGATCGAGCCGGTCGGATTGCGGTCCTCCAGCTTCGCCCAGAGCCGGACGTCGTCGGTCGGGGACAGCCGCGGCAGCCCGACCAGCGGCGTGCCGCCGAGAGCGTCGAGGAGGGATTCGTAACGGGCCATCGGATCAGCGAGCGCCGCCTGCCACCGCGGGCAGGATCGTCACGGTGTCGCCGTCGCTGACCTCGGCCCCGAGGCCGCCCGCGAAGCGCACGTCCTCGTCGTTGACGTAGACGTTGATGAAGCGGTGCAGCTTCTCCTCTTTGACCAGGCGTGCCTTCAGGCCGGCGTGCCGCGACTCGACGTCGTCGATGATCTCGAGGACGGTCTTGCCCGCCGCTTCGACGGACTTCTCGCCGCCGGTGTGGGTGCGCAGGATGGTCGGGATGGAGACGGTCACGGCCATGGGTTCTTACCTCCGGGTGGGTTCCTAGACGCAGACGTAATGGACGCCGCGCTTTATTCCGGGGTCAGTCGAAGATCTCGACCGGCTCCTCGGTGATCTCGGCGTCCACGATCCGGTACGAGCGGAACTCGTGCGAATCGGGGTCCTTCGTGGAGACGAGCACGTAGTGCGCGTCCGGCTCGGCGGCGATGTTCGCGTCCGTGCGGGACGGGTACGCCTCGGTGGCGGTGTGCGAGTGGTAGATGACCACCGGCACCTCGTCGTTGGCGTCCATCTCGCGGTAGAGCTTGAGCAGGTCGCCCGAGTCGAACTCGTAGAACGTCGGCGAGCGCGCGGCGTTCAGCATCGGGATGAACCGTTCGGGCGAATCGGACCCGAGCGGTCCGGCGATCACGCCGCACGCCTCGTCGGGGTGGTCACGACGGGCATGGGCGACGATCTCGTCGACGAGGTCACGGCGGATCCGGAGCACACGCACATCTTAGGTCGTGGACCGAGCGGGTCCACACTCTGAGACGTACCGCTCATCCGCAGGTCAGCCGAGACGACCCGGACGCCCCGGTTCGACGGCGATCCGCGGCCCGGCTGCCGCCCGGACCAGCGGGCATCGGCCGGTCGCCGCCGACGCGCCGCGAGCACGCCCGGTGTTCAGCTGAACGCTTCCGGCCACACGTCGCGATACGCGGGAACCTCGGCCGCCGAAGCAGCCGACAGCAACCCGTGCACCATCGCCCGCGCGAAAACCCGCGCCGCGGCCGAGCACAGCGCGTCCAGCGCCCCGGCTCGCGCCGCCAGCGCGAACGAGCCCGGCTCCCCGGGCAGTTCCCAGGCACCGGTCGCCAGCGCGAACACCGTGTCGCCGTCGAACATCGAGTGCGCCGGACGCACCGCCCGCGCCAGCCCGTCCTGCGCGGCCACCGCCAGCCGGCGCGCTTCAGCCTTGGTGAGGGCAGCGTCGCAGGCCACGACGCCGATCGTGGTGTTCAAGTCCGTCCGCTGCCCCGGCACCTCACCCGGCCGATCGGGCCAGCGGACGCCGAACTCCCCGTCCACCTCGTGATCCCCGGCGAACGCACGCCCGGTCGCGAAATCCACCGCTTCGCCCGCCGCGTTGACCGCCGCGATCGCGCCGACGGTCACCTCGCCGACGACCTCGCTCGCCGTCCCGATGCCGCCCTTGAGCGAACCGACCACCGCGCCGGTACCCGCGCCGACCGTGCCGGACACCACCGTGTCCGTGGCCGCTTCGCAAGCGGCGTAACCGAAATCCGCGTCCGGCCGGTTTCCCCAGGCACTGCGCGGCAGGTCGAACAGCACCGCGCCGGGCACGATCGGCACCACCTCGTGCGGCTGCGCGCCGACCGGGAACCCGAGGTTCTGCTCGGCCAGCCACCGCATCACGCCGTCCGCCGCGGCGAGACCGTACGCGCTGCCGCCGGACAGGCAGACCGCGTTCACCCGCTGCACCAGGTTCTCCGGCTCCAGCAGGTTCGTCTCACGCGTCCCCGGCGCGCCGCCTCGCTGGTCGACCGCGCCGGTCGCGCCGCCGGGCACGAGCACCACGGTGGTGCCGGTGGCCCAGCCGTCGCCGAGCCGCTGGTAATGCCCGACGAGCACGCCGGGAACGTCGGTGATCATCGCGCGAACCTCCGAGACGTCAGCCGGTGAGCGCTTGGATCAGCGTCTCCTGCACCCAGGTCAGCCAGTGGTACACGCCGAGGTGCGGCGCGCGCGGGTCGTCCTCGGGCAGCTCGTCCGGCATGTCCTCGGTGACGTCCAGCGCGGTGCCCAGCGCCAGCCGGACGTCGTTCAGCGCGCCCAGCCACGCGTCCGCCTGCTCGAAGCTCAGCTGCACCGGGCCGCCGTCGCGCGGCAGCGTGTCCAGCACCGTCTTCGCGACGCCGACCTTCTTCTCCAGCAGCTCCGGTTCGTGCAGCGACCGCATCGCGGCCGCCGAGTCGAGTTCCTCGCTGCTCGGGTTGTCCGGGTCGAGCTTGTGGAAGTCCGGCAGCAGCCGCGAAAGCACCGGGTCGTCCGGCGATTCGCTGGGCCCGGTGCGGATGCCGGTCAGCTCGGCGAGCTCGTCCTGCGGGGCCTCCTCGGCCCGGGCGGTGAGCATGTCCTCCAGTTGCCCGACCAGCCCGCGCAGCACCGCGGCTTCCTGCTGCTCGAACCCGGCGAGGATGACGTCGCCCTTGCGGCGCCACGCTTTCACGAGGGCTGCTCCATCGTCGCCCACAGGCCCGCGGCGTGCAGCTTCGCCACGTCGGTCTCCACCTTCTCCTTCGAACCGGACGACACGATCGCCTTGCCCTTGTTGTGCACGTCGAGCATCAACTTCGTGGCGTGGTCCCGGCTGTAGCCGAACAGCTTCTGGAACACGTACGTCACGTACGACATCAGGTTGACCGGATCGTTCCACACGATTGTCCGCCAGGGCTGGTCGGAGTCGGCCAGTTCGGCCCCGAGTGGATCGACCTGCGTCTGTTCGGATGCGACAGGCGTGGACATGCACCCCATGGTGTCACGGCGGCCTCCCGGTACGCCGCGCCAGGTCCGTCCATGTGGGTGAATAGGCTGCTGCCATGGGTTCCCCCGAGCCGGTCACCAGCGCGAGCACGGCGCTGCTCACCGACCACTACGAGCTGACCATGCTGGCGAGCGCCCTCGCGGACGGAACGGCCGAGCGGCCGTGCGTGTTCGAGGTCTTCGGCCGCAGGCTGCCCGACGGGCGCCGGTACGGCGTCGTCGCGGGCACCGCGCGGGTGCTCGACGCGATCGCCGACTTCCGGTTCACCGACGCCGAGCTGACCATGCTGGAGCAGGCCGCGGTCGTCGACCCGGCGACGCTCGCCTGGCTGGCCGACTACGAGTTCCGCGGCGACATCGACGGCTACCGCGAAGGCGAGCTGTACTTCCCCGGCTCGCCGATCCTCACCGTGACCGGCAGCTTCGCCGAGGCTGTGGTGCTGGAGACGCTGGTGCTGTCGATCCTGAACCACGACAGCGCGATCGCCTCCGCCGCGGCGCGGATGTCCGGCGCGGCGCACGGCAGGCCGATCATCGAGATGGGCGGACGGCGCACCCACGAATACGCCGCGGTCGCCGCCTCGCGAGCCGCCTACCTCGCCGGTTTCGCCACCACGTCGAACCTCGAAGCGGGCCGTCGCTACGGAATCCCCACCCGCGGCACCGTCGCGCACGCGTTCATGCTGCTGCACGACAGCGAGGAAGCCGCTTTCCGCGCCCAGGTCAGCAAGATGGGCGCGGACACCACGCTGCTGGTCGACACCTACGACATCACCGCGGGCATCGAGACCGCGGTCCGGGTGGCCGGTCCGGAGCTGGGCGCGATCCGGATCGACTCCGGCGACGTCGGCCCGCTCGCCCGCAAGGCCCGCGACCAGCTCGACGCGCTCGGCGCGAAGGACACCCGGATCGTCGTGTCCGGCGACCTGGACGAGCACGCGATCGCGGCGCTGCGCGCGGAACCGGTGGACGCCTACGGCGTCGGCACTTCGGTGGTCACCGGCTCCGGCGCGCCGACCGCCGGGATGGTCTACAAGCTGGTCGAGGTCGACGGCAAACCGGTGGCGAAACGCAGTGCGCACAAGGAATCCCGCGGCGGACGCAAGTACGCGCTGCGCCGGCACCGAAGCACCGGCACGGCCGTCGAAGAGGTCGTCTGGACCTCGGCGGGGGGCCGCCCGGAGGCCGGCGAAAACGATCTCGAGCTGCAGATCCCCCTGGTGCGCGACGGCGCTCCGGTGGATGATCTGCCCACACTGGACGACGCGCGGGCCCGGCTGCGGCGCGCGCAGGTGAGCCTGCCGTGGGAGGGCCTCAAGCTCTCGCACGGCGAGCCCGCGATTCCGACGATTTTTCTGTAGGGAGCCGACCATGGGTACCGCGCTGATCGTGGTGGATGTGCAGAACGACTTCTGCGAAGGAGGTTCGCTGGGCCTGCCCGGCGGAGCGGCGGCCGCGGCGGCCATCTCGCAGCGGATGGCCGACGGCGGCTACGCGCACATCGTGGCCACCCGCGATCACCACATCGACCCGGGCGACCACTTCAGCGACACCCCCGATTTCAACACCAGCTGGCCGCGGCACTGCGTCGCGGGCACCGCGGGCGCGTCGTTCCACTCCGCGCTGGACGTGGTGCCGGTCGAGGCGGTGTTCTCGAAGGGCGAGTACTCCGCCGCCTACTCCGGGTTCGAGGGCAAGTCCGGCGACGGCAAGACGCTCGACGAGTGGCTCCGCGCCCGCGACGTGACGGACGTCGACGTGGTCGGCATCGCCACCGACTTCTGCGTCCGCGCCACCGCTCTCGACGCCGCTCGCGCCGGGTTCGGCGTGCAGGTGCTGCTGGACCTGACGGTCGGCGGTTCGCGCCCGACCGTCGACGCGACGCTGAAGGACTTCGACGAGGCAGGCGTGCGCTACTCCGGCACGCCCGCCCTGCCGCCCGCCTAACCGAAAGCACCCCAAGCCACATTGGGGTGCTTGCCGAACGGGTTGCACGCCGCGGTGCCCAGGTAGATGTCCCCGCTGGCCGGTCCGCCCTGCGGGAACAGCTTCACGTGCACCGCGTGCGTGACCAGGCTGCCGTCGGCGGGCGTCGGCGTCACGGTCTCGTTCAGCGTGATCGTGGCCAGCGCCGTGCCGGCCGGCCCGCCCGGGACAGTGATCCGGTAGTTCGCCGGGATCGACGACGGCACCGTGAACCCGGCGACCTCGCCGATCGACATCGAGCCGGTGCTGCCCGCGTCCGCCGTCGTCGAGCAGTTGACGGCGTACGTGCGGACCTTCAGCTTCGGTCCGCCGTAGCGGGCCAGGAAATCCGACTCGAACCGCTGGCCGCCTGCCTGCGCCTCGGCGATCGGGCCGTTGCGCCCGCAGACCGTCCCGCCGAAGCCGAACACCGCGATCCGGCCGGCCGCTCCGCCGGGGGTGCGTACGGTCGCCGGTCCGTCGGCGTCGCAGCGCGCGAGCTCCCCGGTGACTACGTGCTCGTTGTCGGCCAGCACGTCCAGGCTGCCGGCCGAGGCCCAGCCGGTCGACTCGATCGGCGGGTCGGCGTGCGCCGCCGCCGGCGCGGCCAGCAGCAAGACCCCGGTGACCAGCAAGGTCCGTCCACGCATTCGATCTGTCTCCCTTCGCCGGTGCTTCGACATCGGCAGCCTGGCCGGGTCCGAAACGTCGCGCCGCACGGCTCACCCGGTCGAGTGGCGCGGTCCCGGCACCGTGAGGAACGCAACTTGTCCCGTTCCGCCTCCGCACGCGGCGATAACCTGCCCGGACGTCCGTTTTCCCGTGGTTGGAGGTCTCGTGTCGTCACTGTCTCTCTCCGGTCGCCGCCAGGTGCTGGCTGACCTGGTCCCCGGCACTCTGGTGCGCGACCTGACGCTGGTCGCGGGCGGTGCCGTGCTCACCGGCGCGGCCGCGCAGCTGGTGATCCCGCTTCCCGGCACCCCGGTGCCGATGACCGGCCAGACCTTCGCGGCGCTGCTGGTCGGCGCGACGCTCGGGATGCGCCGCGGCACCGCTTCGATGCTGCTGTACTTGCTCGTCGGCGCGGTCGGCGTGCCGTGGTTCCAGGGCGGCACGTCCGGGCTGTCCGGCGCCTCGGCCGGCTACATCGTCGGCTTCGTCTTCGCCGGCGCGCTCGTGGGCGCGCTCGCCGGGCGCGGCGGCGACCGCACCCCGCTGCGCACGGCGGGGACCATGGTGCTCGGCAATCTGGCCATCTACGCGTTCGGCGTGCCGTGGCTGATGGCCGTCACCGGGTTCGATCTGGCCACCGCGTTCGACAAGGGCGTTGCCCCGTTCCTCGTCGGCGACCTGCTGAAGACGGTCGTCGCGGCGGGTGTGCTGCCGCTCGCCTGGGCTGCGGTTTCCCGGTTCCGCAAGGAAGACTGAGCACGGCTTCGATCCGGCGCGAGCGGTCCGTTCGCGCCGGATCGAAGATCCTGTCGGGCCTGGCGGCTATCGTGTCTGGCTGTGCCCGCCCGAACCGATTTCCCCGGCGTCCTCGAACTGCTCACCCACGCGGTGGAGTCCGTCGGCGGCGCCGAACGCCCCGGCCAGGTGAAGATGGCCGACGCCGTCGGCCACGCCATCCGCACCGGCGAACACCTCGCCGTGCAAGCCGGGACGGGCACCGGCAAATCGCTGGCGTACCTGGTCCCGGCCATCCGGCACGCGGTGGAGAAAGACACCACCGTCGTCGTCTCCACCGCCACCATCGCGCTGCAGCGCCAGCTGGTCGACCGCGATCTCCCGAGGCTGGCGAAGGCGCTCAAGAAGCCGCTCGGCCGCGAACCCACCTTCGCGATCCTCAAGGGCCGCCGCAATTACCTGTGCCTGCACCGGCTCGACACCGGCCCGGCGGACGAGCCGGAGGACGCGCAGCTGTTCGATCCGTTCGCGGTGTCCCGGCTCGGCAAGGAAGTCACCCGGCTGCACGAGTGGACGTCGGACACCGAGACCGGCGACCGCGACGAGCTGGTGCCCGGCGTGTCCGACCAGGCGTGGCGGCAGGTTTCCGTCACCGCGAGGGAATGCCTCGGCGCGGCGAAGTGCCCGGTCGGCACCGACTGTTTCGCCGAGCGCGCCCGGGCCGAAGCCGGCCGCGCCGACGTCGTCGTCACCAATCACGCGCTGCTCGCGATCGACGCGTTGCAGGGCTACCAGGTGCTGCCGGACCACGACCTGGTGATCATCGACGAGGCGCACGACCTGGTCGACCGGGTCACCTCGGTCGCCACCGGCGAGCTGACCAGCGCCATGGTGTCGGCCGCCGCCCGCCGCTGCGGGAAGCTGATGGACGCGGGCATCGCGGACCGGCTGCTGGAATCGTCCGACGGCTTGGCGCTGATCCTCGACGACATCCCGGCCGGACGGCTGGACACGCTGCCGAAGCCATTGCAGGGCGCGATCCCCGCGGTGCGCGACGCGGCGAAGGAATGCCTGACCGCACTGGGCTCGGACCGCAAGGAGGACGTCGGCGAGGCCACCGCGCGCAAACTGGCGCGTTCGCTGCTGGAAGAGGTGCACGACACCGCGGTCCGGTTGCTGGACGCCTACGACGAGGATCTGGCGCACCAGCGCGACGTCGTCTGGCTGACCGGCGACAAGTACTCCGCGAACCCGCGGCCGCCCGCGTTGAAGGTCGCGCCGCTCGGCGTCGCGGGGTTGTTGCGGGAGCGGGTGTTCAACCAGCACACCACCGTGCTCACCTCGGCGACGCTCACCCTGGGCGGGGAATTCGACACGATGGCGCGGCAATGGGGCCTTCCGCCCGGCGGCGCGCGCGTCACGAAGGCGCCCGGCACGGCGACCGACAAGGAAGCCCCGTCGGATGAGGACACCGGCCCGAAGTGGACCGGTCTGGACGTCGGCTCGCCGTTCGACCACCGCCGCAACGGGATCCTCTACCTCGCCAAGCATCTGCCGCCGCCCGGCCGCGACGGCCTTGCCGAGTCCACAATGGACGAACTGGCCGAACTGGTGGAAGCGGCCGGCGGCCGCACGCTCGGCCTGTTCTCGTCGATGCGCGCCGCGAAACAGGCCGCGGAGGCGATGCGCGAACGCCTCGACCACCCGATCCTCTGCCAAGGCGACGACGCGACACCGTTGCTGGTGAAGCAGTTCTCCGCGGACCCGCGCACCTGCCTGTTCGGCACACTCACGCTGTGGCAGGGCGTCGATGTGCCCGGTCCGTCGCTGCAGCTCGTGGTGGTGGACCGGATCCCGTTCCCCCGGCCGGATGACCCGGTGTCCTCGGCACGCCAACGCGCGGTGGAAGCCAGGGGCGGCAACGGGTTCCTCACCGTCGCCGCCACGCACGCCGCGCTTTTGCTGGCGCAGGGCACCGGCCGCCTGCACCGCTCGGTCACCGACCGCGGTGTGGTGGCCGTGCTGGACTCCCGCCTGGCCACCGCCCGCTACGGCGGTTTCCTGCGTGCGTCGCTGCCGCCGTTTTGGCCCACGACAGATCCGCAGGTCGCCCGGGACGCGCTGAAGCGGCTCGACGCGGCCGCGCCCGCGTGACGGAGCGCACGGGGCAAGCGGGTACGGTGAACGGAACGAACCACGACAGGGAGCACCGGTTGACCCAGGATTCGTCCAACGCACGATCCCGGACCGTCAGTGTCGACGACACCGGCGTGCGGCGCCGGCTCGCCGACGGCAGCGAAGAGGCTGTGGCCTGGTCGGAGCTGCAATCCGTGATGGTGAGAGTCATCCCCGACGGACCGTGGAACGAAGACGTCTTCTTCATGCTCGTCGGCAATGACGGCAAAGGCACCGCGGTCCCGAGCGGCGACCCGGCCGCGGACGCGCTCATCGAGCGCCTGCAGACGCTGCCCGGGTTCGACAACGACAAGTTCGTCGAAGCGATGACCACGGACGCCGACCAGGCGTACGTGGTGTGGCAGAGCTGACCGCGCCCCAGGACTGAGGGCGGCCGCCGGGGTTTCGCACTCGGTGGCCAGACCTGCGTGTCACGGCCGGGCCCCCGCCAGACCTGCACCTCACGGCCGGATTCGCCCTGCCGGAGCCGGTGACAGCCGCCGGACGGCTGCCGCGGGCTCAGCCTGGCTCCGCAGAATCCTCCCCGCACCACCCGCGCGGCTGCGCCATCCAGGCCGAAAACGCACCGCCCGCGGCTCCGCCACCCCCGACGGAGCCGCGCCACCGCTCATTCCTTCGGGAAGCTCTCGGTAACCGGAATCCCCTTCGTCAGCGTCCGGCGCACCGTGCACAGCCGCTCAATCGCGCGGTCCACCGCACCGGCCAGTGCCGCCCGCTGCTTCTCGTCCAGCCCGGACACGTCGACGTCGAACGCCACCCGCACCGCGTCCAGCTCCGAGGCTCCCTCGCGCCGGTCAGCCGACACCTCGACGCGGAACTTCGAGTCCTCGCCCACCCGGCGGGTGATCAGCTCCTCGGCCGTCACCGCCGAGCAGCCCGCGGTCGCGATCTGCAGCAGCTCCGACGGCGAGAACGCGCCCTCCGCACCGGCCCGCCCGACCCGTACCTCCGCGCCGCGTTCGTTGCGGCCGACAAAGCTGTGCTTGCCTTCGCGCTGCACTTCCAGGGTCATCCCGGCACCTTCCCTCGTCTGACTGATCGCCTCGGCACCAACCGTGCCGACCGCGCCGATGTTCCTCAGGGGTGCTGCGCCAGCACGGTGATCGTGCCGGGGTCGACCTCGGTGAATCCGGCGTCCCGGACCGCGACCACCCGGTTCTCGCGCCAGCCGGCTTCCGGGTCGTCGACCGGGCACAGTTCCTTCCACCGCCCGGGGCTGGGCGTCCGCACCGCGACCCGGTAGTCCCGCGCCGCCCAGGCCGCCAGCTCCGCGTCGGACAGCAGCGCGGCGAGGATCATCGTCGCGTGCCCGACCTGGGCGGACGCTTTCCCGACGGTCATCGGCACTTCCGGGTTGAGCATCAGCAACGGCACGTCCGCCGGGGCCGGACCGGGCGTGTCGGCAGGCAGCTCGCTCCCGGAGATCTGCAGCCGCGAGACCTCCTTCGGAGCTTCCTTGACCAGCCCGGGCACCAGAGCGCGCGCCTCTGCCCCGTCGACCTCCACGGTGATTCCCGGCTGGTCGAGCACGGCTTGCCAGTGCGTCCCGCGCGCCCGCCGCGCGACCTTGCGAATCCGGTTGTCGAGCCACGCGTGCACCGGCTCGGCCCATTCGCCGCCAGGAGCCGCACGCTCGTCCAAGCACACCGCCAAGGCCGCCGCGGCTGCCGCTTCGAGCAGCGCGGTGCGCCCCGGTGGTTCAGCCCGCTCGATCCGCAGAATGATCGGCATCGCGCGGACCTCGTCCGGGTTCTCGTCCGAAGTGTCCGCGGTGTCCTCCGCGGGCAGGCCGAGCCAGGTCGCGTACCGGCTGCGCAGCGGTTCGAGCACTGGGTTCACGGGCGGACCAGCTCAAGCCCGTCCGCCGCGTCGGCCGCCTCGACCTCGGCGCGCGTGACGCCGAGGACGAACAGCACCGCGTCCAGGTACGGGTGCGACAGCGCCGTGTCGGCGACCTCCCGGAGCGCCGGCTTGGCATTGAACGCGACGCCCATGCCCGCCGCACCGAGCATGTCGATGTCGTTGGCGCCGTCGCCGACCGCGACGCACGCTTCCAGCGGGACCCCGTACTGTCCGGCGAACCGCCGCAGCGCCGTCGCCTTTCCAGCCCGGTCCACGACCTCTCCGACGACCCGGCCGGTGAGTTTCCCGTCGACGATCTCCAGCTCGTTGGCGGCCGCGAAGTCCAGCCCCAGGTCCTCGACCAGATGGCTGATGACCTGGGTGAACCCGCCGGACACCACGCCGCAGCGGAAGCCCATCCGCTTCAACGTGCGCACCGTCGTCCGAGCGCCCGCGGTGAGCTCGACCGCCTTTGCGACCTCGTCCAGCACCGACTCCGGCAGCCCGGCGAGCAGCGAAACCCGCTGCTCGAGAGATTCGGTGAAGTTCAGCTCGCCGCGCATCGCGGCCTCGGTGACCTCGCGGATCTTCTCCTCGACCCCCGCGTACGCACCGAGCATCTCGATGACCTCGCCTTGGATGAGCGTGGAATCGACGTCGAAGACCACCAGCCGCTTCGCCCTGCGCGTGATGCCGGCCCGCTCCACCGCGACATCGATGTTCGCCTCCGACGCGGCATCCGCCAGCGTGGACCGGAGTTCGGCGTCGGCCTCTTCGGTGTCTTCCCGCACCGAGACGTACAGCTCCAGCCCGGTCACCGGGTAGTCGGCGACGCTGCGAATCGAGTCGATGTTCGCCTCGACCCCCGCCAGCCGCCGCGCGACCTCGGAAAACGCCCGCGCCGTCACCGGCCGTCCGAGCAGCACCAGCACATGCGAGGAGTCCCGGCGCCCGAGCGCGAACGGGTCCGCTCCGATCGCTTCGCCGATCCGGACCTCGACCTGCATGCCGACCGTCGCCATGGCCTGCTCGACGGACTCCTGGAGCCCTTCCGGGTCGCGGTAGACGCCGGCGAGCACGCCGAGCACAAGCTGCCCGCGGATCACCACCTGCTCGATGTCGAGCACGTCCACGTCGTGCCGGGTGAGCACGGCGAACAGGACGGACGAGACGCCGGGCCTGTCCGGACCGGTCGTGGTGATGAGGACGGGAGTCTGGGTCACTGGTTCGCTATCCCTCGTTCGTCTCGGCGCCGACATTCGGTCACGGCGAGTCGGCACACCCAGTCTGGCCTCCCCAGGCGGCAGGCAGAACGCCCTCGTGCCCTGCTTCACACCGTCGCACCACGAACGGGGGTACGGCCTCACCAGGTAACCAGCCTGCCGCATCCGCGCTCACCAGGCCGTGAAGGGCCGCTTGCCGGACCTGGAGTCCTTCATGGACCTCAACCGCTCACTACGCGAAAAAGGCGCGTGCCCGGCCAAGTGGCCGGGCACGCGCCCTTCAGACTCAATCGCCTACTGCTCGCTGGCGTTGTCCTTGCCGTGGTCGCCCGGCATCGTGGCCTCGACCAGTTTCTGCGACGGCGCCGCCAGGTGCTTGGCCTTGCCGAAGAACCCGATCTCGCCTTCCGCGTGGATCCGCTCCATCATGTGCGGGTAGTGCAGCTCGAACGCCGGCCGCTCGGAACGGATCCGGGGCAGCTCGGTGAAGTTGTGCCGCGGCGGCGGGCAGGACGTGGCCCACTCGAGCGAGTTGCCGTAGCCCCACGGGTCGTCGACCGTGACGATCTCGCCGTAGCGGTAGCTCTTGAACACGTTCCAGATGAACGGCAGCGTGGACGCCCCGAGGATGTACGCGCCGATCGTGGAGATCGTGTTCAACGTGGTGAACCCGTCGCTGGCCAGGTAGTCCGCGTAACGCCGCGGCATGCCTTCCGCGCCCAGCCAGTGCTGCACCAGGAACGTGGTGTGGAAGCCGATGAACGTGGTCCAGAAGTGCCACTTGCCGAGCTTCTCGTCCATCATCCGGCCGGTGATCTTCGGGAACCAGAAGTAGATGCCAGCGAAGGTCGCGAACACGATCGTGCCGTAGAGCACGTAGTGGAAGTGCGCCACCACGAAGTAGCTGTCCGACACGTGGAAGTCGATCGCGGGCGCGGCCAGCATGATGCCGGTCAGACCGCCGAAGAGGAACGTGACGATGAAGCCCATCGAGAAGATCATCGGCGTCTCGAAGGACAGCTGGCCCTTCCACATCGTGCCGATCCAGTTGAAGAACTTCACGCCGGTCGGGACCGCGATGAGGAACGTCATGAAGGAGAAGAACGGCAGCAGGACCGCGCCGGTCGCGTACATGTGGTGCGCCCACACCGCCACCGACAGCGCCGCGATCGACAGCGTCGCGAAGACCAGGCCCTTGTAGCCGAACACCGGCTTGCGGCTGAACACCGGGAAGATCTCCGACACGATGCCGAAGAACGGCAGCGCGACGATGTACACCTCGGGATGGCCGAAGAACCAGAACAGGTGCTGCCACAGGATCACGCCGCCGTTGGCGGGGTCGAACACGTGGGCGCCGAGGTGCCGGTCCGCCATCAGGCCGAACAGGGCCGCGGTGAGGATCGGGAACGCGAGCAGGATCAGGATGCTCGTGATCAGGATGTTCCAGGTGAAGATCGGCATCCGGTACATGGTCATGCCGGGCGCGCGCAGGCACACCACGGTGGTGATCATGTTGACGCCACCGAGGATCGTGCCCAGACCGGATACCGCTAGACCGGCGATCCACAGGTCGGCGCCTACGCCTGGCGAGTGGATCGCGTCGGACAGCGGCGTGTAGGCGAACCAGCCGAAGTCGGCGGCGCCACCCGGGGTGAGGAAGCCGGACAGCACGATCAGACTGCCGAAGAGGAACAGCCAGAACGAGAACGCGTTCAGGCGCGGGAACGCGACATCCGGCGAACCGATCTGCAGCGGCAGGATGAAGTTCGCGAACCCGAACAGGCTGGGCGTCGCGTACAGCAGCAGCATCACCGTGCCGTGCATGGTGAACAGCTGGTTGTACTGCTCCTGGGACAGGAACTGCTGGCCCGGCTGGGCGAGCTCCGTCCGCATGAGCATGGCCATCGCGCCGCCGACCATGAAGAAGGCGAACGACGCGACGAGATACATGATCCCGATCTGCTTGTGGTCCGTCGTGCGGAACAACCGCAGCAGGTACGAACCCTTTGCCGTCTCGCGCGCGGGATACGGGCGCGTTGCGATCGGCTTCGGGGCTACGGCCGTCACTCCTGCCTCCAACACTGCAGCCTGGTGGTGGTCAAATTGTTCAGTCGCTCGGGCTTCAGGCGGGCCTGATCCGGGCGGCTAGGGGGATCGTAGCCCTCGGTGCCGACGGTCGCTCGCACCGGCTGGTTAGATCACCGCATGGCAGACCCGCACCGCGATGCGGCGGTCTCCGCGGCGCTCTCGGTCGGCCGCCGGTTCGGCCTCCGCACCGAGGCCGCGCGGGTGCTCCACGAGCGCTCGAACGTGCTGGTGAGGATGGGTCCGGTCGTCGCGCGGATCCCCGGCACGACCCAGCTGCTGCGGCCGGACGCGACGCCGTGGCTGGAGAGGGACGTCGCACTGTCGGCACATCTCACCCAGCGTGGTGTGCGCGTCGTCTCACCGACGACGGATCCCCCGGCCGGCCCCCATTTCGCGGATGGCCTGCCGGTCACGCTCTGGCATTGGACCGATCACGATCCTGGCCATCGGCACTCCCCGGCCGAGGTCGCCGGATCGCTGGCCGAGGTGCACCGCGCGCTGCGCGACTATCCGGGCGAACTGCCCGATCGCGGGCCAGTTTCGGAACTGCGCGGCCTGATCGCCCTCAACACCGCCGCGCTGGACGGCTTCGGCGAGCGGATCGGCGCGGAATGCGACCGGCTCGAAGCACTCCTGCCGACCGGCCCCGGCCAGCCCCTGCACGGCGACGCGCACCCCGGCAACCTGATCCAGACCGCCGACGGCCCGTGCTGGCTCGACTTCGAAGACGCGTGGCGCGGACCGCTCGAATGGGACCTGGCGATCCTCGCGCGCCAAGGCGGGCCGGAATTCCTCGCCGCGTACCCGGGCGAAGCGGACGAAGCCGTCCTCGCGACGTGTACGCAGCTTCGGTCGGTTTTCGCGGTGGCGTGGCGCTTCCTGATCGCACAGCGGTTCCCAGACCGGCTGGACGAGGCGCGCGTCACCGCAGCGGAGTACTTCAGCTGACCGGGTACCAGCCGAGGATCGCCTCGACAACGCTTGCGGGCGCTTCCAACGACGACAGGTGACCGGCCTCGGGAACCACGACGAGAGTCGCGTTGGGCAGCGCTTCCACCATGGTGTTCGCGTCCTCGAGCGGCGTAAGGATGTCGCGCTCGCCGACGATTACCAGCGCCGGAATCTCCGTTTCGCGCAGCAGCTCCACCGAGTCGGGCCGAGTACGAATCGCGCGCGAAGCCCAGGCGACCCCCGACGGCGGCTGTGCGTCGATCAGTTCACGTACGCGCGTGACGACGTCCGGAGACGCGGTGTCAGCGAGCAGCTTCGGCAGGTTCGCGTCAGCGAGCCAGCCGGCCACGCCTTCTTCCTCGGCGCGCTTCGCGACGACTTCACGCATCTCCGCGGCTTCTGGCGTGTCCGAAGTCGCCTTGGTGTCGATGAGAATGAGCCCGGCGACGCGTTCGGGAGCCTCGCGGAGGACGGCCATCGCGAGATAACCGCCCATCGAGCAGCCGCCGATAACCACCTGGTCGAGCCCGAGCTTGTCGAGCAGCGCGACGACGTCCCGGGCGGCGTGCGCGAGGCTCGGCTCGGCGTCGGTCTCCGGCAGCGGGCTGCGGCCGAGGCCGCGCTGGTCCGGCGTGATGACGCGGAGCCGCTCGGCGAGCGGCGCACGGACCGGGTCCCACATGCGCGCGTCGAGCGGGAAAGCGTGCAAGAGCACCAACGGGACTTCGGCGGACGGCGGTTCGGTCGGCAGGTCGGTCTCGCTCATGACGGCATTCTCGCCGGTTCTTGTCGTACCCCGCAGCTATGGTCGGACGAGTGACAGAGATCGTGACGGAACGGCTGGTGCTGCGGCCGTTCGTGGAGGCGGACCGGCAGGCGGTGCTGGAGATCCAGACCGATCCGGAGACGAACCGGTTCAACCCGCGGCCGCCGGACGCCGCCACCACGCGGCTGACCTTCGACAGCTGGCTCGCGCATTGGGCCGAGCTCGGCTACGGCTATCTGGCAGTGCGGGAACGCGGCAAGCCGGCGGCCGCGGACGGGTCGGACGTGATCGGGATGACCGGAGTACGGAAGCGGGATTTCCGGGGAGAGAAGGTGCTGAACCTGGGGTACCGGTTCCGCCCGTCGGCGTGGGGAAAGGGCTACGCGCTGGAGGCCGCCCGGGCGGCGGTGGAGTGGGCGGAACGGGAGATCCCGGAGATTCCGGTGCTGATCAGCGTGACGGTGACGAACGAGCCGTCGCTGCGGGTCGTGGAGAAGCTGGGTTTCACGAAGTACCAGGAGGACGTTTACGACGGAGCGATGTCGCGGCATTTCCGCCGGTAGGCGGCCGAAGGCGGCGGCCGGCGGACGAAGGCGGCGACCGGCGGACGAATGCGGCGGCCGGCGGCCGAAGGCGGCGGCCCAGCTCGGACCCGGGCGGCTGAGGCGGTGGCGGGGCGCTCGCGGTTCCTGGTGGTGGCGGAACGCACGCGGTTCCTGGTGGCGGCAAAACGCTAGCGGCCTCAGGCGCGTCCGTGAAGGGCCCATTGCCGGACTTAGATTCCCTCAAGGGGCCCCTGACGGACGGGCCGAGCGGGCTGTGGCGGGGCGGGGCGGGCCGAGGGGCTGTGGCGGGGCGGGGCGGGGCGAGCCGCGGAGACTCCGGCTGGTTCAGCTCCCGACGGGAGCGTGGATCGCGGCGGCGGAACGCGCGCGATTCCGGCTGGTTCAAGAGTGCTGACGGAACGCCGCCGGTTCAAGAGTGCTGACGGAACGCCGCCGGTTCAGGAGTGCTGACGGAACGCCGCCGTCGACGGCCGTGCATAACAGCGGCGCCGAAGGACGGCGATCCCGAGCATGATCGATGAGAAGGCTCCCATCGATCGCGCAGCCAGTCAGCGGCGACGGTTCGGGCGTCGGCGAGCCCGGGCTTCCCAGCAAGGCCGGTGCCAATGCCGGCGGTCGGCGACGCCGCCGGTGTCGTCCGCGGGCCACACCACCAGATGTGGCGTGCCCGGCCGGATCTCGTGGTCACAGCCGGGACAGCGGTAGGTCTTGGCGGCGTGCGAACCCGGCACGGTCCGGACGAGCCAGTCGCCGTCGGGGCCGGATTCGGAGTGCGCCCAGCCGCTGATCGCACCCAGGCTGGGCTGCTCGCCGCGGCCGGGCCGACCGCGGCCGGGAGTATTGCGTCGGGGCACGAATTGAACGGTAACCGGCAGCCGCGGGCGGCGGCGGGAGGACCCTGCCGACGATGATCAGCTCTCCTGCCTGCCGGTGGCTGCCCTGCCCAGACTGGGCAACCAGCTTTCGCCGCATAATCGGGATGTGTAGCATCCCCATTATGCGGATGAGCGAAGGCATCGAGTGGGGCCTGCACTGTTGCCTGGTGCTCGCGTGGCTCGACGATCTCGCCCCGATTCCGGTCGGGCGGCTCGCCGAGGTCTTCGACCTTCCGCCCGAGTACCTGAAGAAGCAGCTTCAGCCCCTGGCGAAGAGCGGCATCCTCCGCTCCGAAGCCGGCGCGCGCGGCGGCTACCGGCTCGGCCGCGCGCCGGAGTCGGTCACCTTGATGGACGTCGTCACCGCGATCGAGGGCAGCGCGGATCCGTTCCAGTGCGCTGAGATCCGACAGCGCGGAGCGGGATCGTCCGCGGCGGCGAAGGAGTTCGCCCGGCCGTGCGGGATCGCGCGGGCCATGCGCAAAGCCGAGCTGGCCTGGCGGCGCGAGCTTGCCGGCCAGACCCTCGCCGATTTGCTCGCGTCGAGTCCGCCCGCGGCCCGGCACCGGATCCGGCGGTTCGTCGAGAACCCCGCCTGACCAGCGACCACAACCGGCGGTTCGTAGAAGACCCGCCTGACCAGCGACCACAACCGGCAGTTCGTAAAAGACCCGCCTGACCACCGACCGCAACCGGCGGTTCGTAAAAGACCCGCCTGACCTGCGACTACAACCTGAGCGGCGAGGCCCTTTTTCGGAAGGAGAATCGGGACATTGAGTGTCTCATTAAATGCACCGGAGACAGCTTCCCGCCGAGCTGGTGGCCAGGTGTCGTTGCTGGCGCTCGGCACGTTCGCGGTCGGGACGGACGCGTTCGTCGTCGCCGGGTTCCTGCCGCAGATGGCAAGCGAACTCCGGGTGTCCGAAGCGGCGGCGGGCTACTCGATGACCGTGTTCGCGTTGTGCTACGCGGTGTTCTCCCCTGTGCTCGCGACGCTCACCGCCACCGTTCCCCGACGCCGGCTCTTGGTGGCGGCACTCGTCGTCCTCGGGCTGGCGAATGTCGGCACCGCGCTCGCTCCGAGTTTCGCGTTGTTGCTGGTGTCGCGTGCGCTGGCAGCGGCAGGCGCGGCCGGGTTCACGCCGAACGCCGGCGTGGCCGCCTCGTCGCTCGTCTCGGCGGAGCGCCGCGGCCGCGCGCTGGCACTCGTGATCAGCGGTCTGACGATCGCCACGGCGATCGGGGTTTCGTTGGGGAACTTGGCCTCTCGAGTGATGGGCTGGCGGGCCGCGCTGGGCTTGGTCGCCGGGCTTTGCCTGCTCGCCGGAGCGGGCTTGGCGGCCCTGCTGCCGTACCTGAGCGGCGGAGTCCGTCTTCCGCTGACGACACGCTTAGCCGTGCTGCGCAACCGCGGCGTGCGGATCATTCTGCCCGTGACCGTGCTGGGCATGGCCGCGGCCTACACCGCGTACGCCTACGCGATTCCGGCATTCGGGGCCGTCGGCGTTTCCCCTGAAGACACACAGTGGATGCTGCTTCTTTACGGCGTCGGCGCCATCGTTGGCGCGCAGCTGTCCGGCCGGTTGACCGACAGGTTCGGCGGGACGCGGGTCCTGGTCGCGGGCTATTCGGTGATGGTCTGCGCGCTCGCCGCGTTGGGCGGATTGTCTTTACTCGCCGGCACGTTCCCCGTCGCGGCCGGTGTGCTGGCGGTGGCCTGGGGTGCGAGCTGCTGGTGTCAGACGCCGCCCCAGCAGTATCGGCTGATCGCCGCGGCGCCAGGTGAGGCCCCGCTGGTGATCTCGTTGAACGCGGCCGGGATTTACGTGGGGATCGCGGTCGGGACGTTCGTCGGCGGGCTGGCCGGGACCGCGAACGCGACCTGGATGTTCTTCTCCGGCGCGGTGCTCGCCGCCATGGCCGCGGGATGCTTGGCGACGACGGGCCGGTGGGCCAGGCGCGAACAGGACTGACTGGCCCGCCAGAGACCGGCGGGAAGATCGCGGCCAATCAGCCGAACAAGGCACGAAAATCGCGGCCGCACTCTCGGCACGCGGCTTGGCCGCCCGGCTCAGCCCGATTAGCCGGGAGCCGGACCCTCCGGTCAGCCGTGCGCGATCGCCAGCGGGACGAGCTGCTCGGCTGTCGTCAGCGAACCGTGCTGGCCGATCAGGTTCGTCTCGACCGCTTCCGCCAGTTCGCGGACCATGCCGAACGTCCCGGTCGCCGCGGCGACCACGTCGCCGATCCTCGGTCGAACCCGGTCTGTTACCGCAGCACCGAACCAGCCAGCGGCGATCGCCTCGTCGCGGGGCAGCACCCAGGCCCGTGAGCCCAGTACCTCGCGCCAAGCCGCGACGACGTCGGCGGTCGCGCCCGGTTCGGCGTAAACGTGCCGGGCGCGGACTTCCCCGGCGAAAGCGCGGACGCCGGCCAGCAGCTCCGGGGTGTCTTCCAGATTCAGTTTCTCTTCGACGGTCACCATTCCGTGGTCGGCCACCACTGCCAGCAAGGCACCGGACGGCAGGTCCTCCACAATGGACTCGACAAGCCGGTCGACGTGGCGCAGCTGCATCCGCCAGGCGGCCGACCCGGGGCCGTACAGGTGGCCCAGCAAGTCCAATTCGCTGTGGTAGGCATAGCAAAACGCCCGTGAGGAAAGAATCTCCAGGGTGCGCGCGGCCAGATCCCCCAGCGCATGGACGCCGGCGTAGCGAGCGCCGCTCTGCGTCGCCTGGGTCAAGGCGGTGTTGGCGAAATGCGCCGATGACACCACCGCGGCCTCGATGCCGGCTGCGGTGGCGCGTTCGAAGGTGGTCGGCAACGGCTGGACTTCTCGCGGCGGGAGAGCGCCGCGGAGGTCGCTGCCGTCGTCGTGGGAGCGCCAGCGGAGGGCGTTCAGCACTCCGGCGCCCGGGACCTCGAAGGTGTAGCCGACCATTCCGTGCTCACCCGACGCCAGGCCGGTCCCGATCGCGGCGACGCCGGCCGCCGTCGTCGACGGGAAGCCGACGCGCAACGGACGGCTGGCCAGTTCGGTGAGCACCGGGGCGTCGGCGGCATGCTGCGACAGCAGTTCCCAGCCGAGGCCGTCGATCAGGAGGACGCAGGCGCTGCGGGCTTCCGGCAGGTCGAGGCTGCGGGCCTCGCCGGGCACGCCGAGCGAGCCCAGCAACGACGGCACGACCTGGCTGAGATGCGGAACATCCGCGTACTGAGGCACATCCACCGGGACAGCTTCCCACCAACGAGGCGCGGCAGCGATAATCACCGTCATGCCCACCTACGCCTACCGCTGCCGCGACTGCACCGAGACGTTCGAGCTCATGCGCCCGATGAGCGAGTCGAGTGCGCCGGCCGCGTGCCCCGAAGGCCACACCGACACGGTCAAACTGCTGACGACTGTCGCGCTGACCGGCTCCGCAGCCACCCCTGCCCCGGCCAGCGGCGGCTGCTGTGGTGGCGGCTGCTGCGGCTGACCTTCTGGCTAGTTCCTCGCAGGGCGGGTCAAGCCCGCGGGTTTCGCGGCCTGGTCGCGTGCCCGGGCGCTGCTTCGCACCGACAGCCCGCGCGAAAACAGCGGAGGCCCGGCCGAGTGGCCGGGCCTCGCCTGGACTGACTCGATCAGCAGGATTTCAGCGCCTGGTCCAGGTCCAGCCACAGGTCCTCGACGTCCTCCAGTCCGGTGGAAAGCCGGAGCAGGCCATGCGTGATGCCGGAGCCGGTTCGGTCGTCTTCGGCCACGATTCGGTGGGTGAGCGACGCCGGGTGCTGGATCAGGGTGTCCACGCTGCCGAGGCTCACCGCGGGCGTGATCAGCCGGACCGCGCCGACGACCGCGTGCGGGTCTCCGGTGACCTCGAAGGCGACCAGGGGCCCGCCCAGCTTGGGGTAGTGCACGGCGCTTACCGAGGGGTGCGAAGCGAGTCGTTCGGCCAGCACCGCGGCAGTCTCGGAAGCCGCCTTGACGCGGAGGGGAAGCGTCGAGAGTCCGCGCAGCAACAGGTACCCGGCCAGCGGGTGCAGGACGCCGCCGGTGGCGAAGCGAAGGGACCGCAGGCGGGCCGCTTCTTCGGCGTCGCAAGCGACCACTCCGCCCATCACGTCGCCGTGGCCGCCCAGGAACTTCGTCGCACTGTGCAGAACGAGTTTCGCGCCGAGGCGGCCGGGGCGCTGCAGAACCGGAGTGGCGAACGTGTTGTCGACCAGCACCGGGACGTCGCCGCACGCCTCAGTCAGGGCGGCGATGTCCAGTTCGCTCAGGGTCGGGTTCGCGGGCGTTTCCACGAAAACCAGACCGGTGTCCGGGCGCAGGGCGTCCGCGACGTCCTCCGGCGAGCTCCAGGTGACTTCGGTGCCGAGCAGACCGGTGGTGAGCAGGTGATCGGTGCAGCCGTACAGCGGGCGGACGCCGACGATGTGCCGTTTTCCTTGCGTGACGGCGGAAAGCAGGCACGCCGACACCGCGGCCATGCCGCTCGCGAAGGCGACCGCGTGCTCGAAGCCTTCCAGTTCCGCCAACGCTTGCTCGAACCGCTCGACGGTCGGGTTGCCGATCCGGCCGTAGATGCCGGTGACGTTCCCGCCCGCGGCGAACTCGTCGATCCGGCGGGCCTCCTCGGCGCTGTCGCGCGAGGGGTAGGTCGTGGAGAAGTCGAGCGGGGCAGCGTGCAGGCCAAGGTCGGCGAGATCGTCGCGACCAGCGTGCACGGCTCGGGTGCGCAGGGCGGAAGTCATGCAGTCACGTTCGGACAACAGCCGGTATCTGCGCAATGGTCTCGGTTAGAATTCGGCTGTGTCATCTTCTGTCGAACTGAGTCCGGTTGATCTTGAAATTCTCCGAGTGCTGCAGAACGATGCCCGGACGTCCAACAAGGAGCTGGCGGCGGCAGTCGGGCTCGCGCCGTCGACGTGTCTCGACCGGGTCGCCCGGCTGCGGGAGACGGGGGTGATCACCGGGCAGCACGCGCAGGTGGACGCGGCGAAGCTGGGCCGCCCGCTGGAGGCCTTCCTGTTCGTACAGGTCCGGCCGCATCGGCGACCGCTGGTCGAGCAGTTCGTCGAGCATGTGCTGGCATTGCCGGAGATTCGCGCGGTCTACCACTTGACCGGGCCGGACGACTTTCTCGCGCACGTGGCGACCACGTCCGCCGCCGAACTTCAGCGGTTGGTGCTGGACGAGTTGACCTCGCGCGACGAGGTCGCCCGGGTGCACACGAATCTGGTGTTCCAGCAGTGGCAGGGCGGCCCGCTGCTGCCGCCGGAGGAGGGCGAGCCAGGGCAGACCGGTGCGCGGATTCGGCGGCGAGGCTGAGGAGCAGCCGGCCGCGTGTGCCGGCCCCTCCCGGAAGACGCCGACCCGCCAGTCTCCGCGGGCTCGCGGTGGACCCGGTGCGCGATGGTCCGTGAGGGGCTCCTCGAGGGAATCTGAGTCCCTCGAGGAGCCCCTCACGGACTTCAGCGAGAGGAAGCGGCCCGCCGGGTACCCGTGACCGGTCAGTAGTCCTTGAACCCCTTGCCGGTCTTGCGGCCCAGCCGTCCGGCGGTCACGAGATGCTCCAGCAGCGGCGCGGGCGCGTACCCTTCCTCGCGGAACTCGTTGAAGAGCGTCCGCTCGATCGCCAGCGAGACGTCGAGGCCGACCACGTCCAGCAGCTCGAACGGTCCCATCGGCAGACCGCAACCGACCTTCATCGCGGTGTCGATGTCGTCCGCCGACGCGTAGTGCGCCTCCAGCATCTTCACCGCGTCGTTGAGATACGGGAACAGCAGGGCGTTCACGATGAATCCGGCCCGGTCGCCGCAGTGCACCGGATGCTTGCCGACCGCCGTGCACACCGCGGTCGCGGTCGCGGTGACGTCCGGCGCGGTCGCGATCGTCGACACCACTTCCACCAGCTTCATCACCGGAGCCGGGTTGAAGAAGTGCAACCCGACCACGTCGCCGGGCCGGGAAGTCGCCGCCGCGCATTCGATGACCGGGAGCGACGACGTCGTGGTGGCGAGCACCGCGCCCGGCCGCACGACCTCGTCCAGCGCCGAAAACACCGCCTGTTTGACCGAAAGCTCCTCGGCGACCGCCTCCACGACGAGGTCGGCGTTCGCCAGTTCCTCGAACTCGGTCACCGGGCGGATCCGGGACAGCGCGGCCGCCGCGTCCTCTTCGGAGAGTTTGCCCCGCACCACGGCCTTGTCCAGCGACTTTTTCACCTTCGCGACCGACGCTTGCGCCTTCTCCATGCTCCGCGCCCGCAGCACGACGTCGAACCCGCGCTTGGCGAACACTTCCGCGATGCCGGTGGCCATCGTGCCGGTGCCGATCACGCCGACCGAGCGCACCGGACGCGCTTCCGCGGAGTCCACAGTGGATGAAGGGACCGAGTCGACCACGACCGGCGAATCCGGCGCGTCGTAAGCGTAGAAGCCGTGCCCGCTCTTGCGGCCCAGCTGCCCGGCAGTGATCATCTGCTTCAGCAACGGAGCCGGCGCGTGCAGCCGATTCCGCGACTGGTGATACATCGTGTCGAGGATTTCGTACGCGGTGTCCAGCCCGATCAGGTCGAGCAGCGCGAGCGGGCCCATCGGGTACCCGCAGCCGAACCGCATCGCCGCGTCGAGGTCCTCCCGAGTCGCGTAGCGCTGCTCGTACATCCGGACCGCGTGGTTGAGGTAGCCGAACAGCAGCGCGTTCGCGATGAACCCGGCCCGGTCGCCGATCACCACCGGCGACTTGCCCAGCCGCTCGGCGAAGGCCACCGCGTCGGCGACCACGTCCGGCTCGGTCACCACCGTGCGCACGACCTCGACCAGCTTGAGCACCGGCGCCGGGTTGAAGAAGTGCATCCCGACGACCTTGCCCGGCCGCGCGGTGTGCACGCCGATCTCGGTGATCGACAGCGACGACGTGTTGGACGCGAACACCACGTCCGGCCTGGTCACCTTGTCCAGTTCGGCGAACACCGCGGCCTTCGCCGCGAGATTCTCCGGGATCGCCTCGATCACCAGGTCCACTTCGGACAGGTCGGTCAGCGACGTGGAACAGCGGACCCGGCTGAGCAACGCCTCCCGGCCCGCCTCGTCGAGCTTCCCGCCGGCCAGCGCCCGCTCGGTGGAATGCCGCAGGTGCCCGAGGCCGCGTTCGACCGCCGCCTCGTCCAGCTCGACCGCGACCACGTCGAGCCCGCTGCGCGCGAGCACCTCGGCGATGCCCGCGCCCATCGTGCCCAGTCCGACCACACCGACCGTCGAGATTTCCCGTGCCACAGGGCCTCCAGAGGTTACCCGCTGGTAATTTCCGCTCACTGTGCCACGCGGAACTGCCAAAAGCACTTCGGAATCGAGTCAGTCCCGGGGAAGTCACCCGGACGGAAATCCCTGGTCACTCCCCGAAGTTCGACTCCACCAGCTCGGCAACCCGCGCGACCGCCTCGGCCGCCTGCTGACCGCGGGCGCGGACCATGATCCGGTCGCCCTGGCGGGCACCGAGCGACATCAGCGCCAGCACGCTGTGCGCGTCCGCCTCCTGCTCACCCAGCCGGACCGACACCTCCGCGTCGAACGAAGCCAGGCTGCGCACCAGGATAGCGGCCGGCCGCGCGTGCAGGCCGACCTCGTTGGCCAGGGTGAACTCCTTCTGCACCACGCCGTCCTCGCCGTCCGCCGACAGCTCCACGGCGGCCAGGTCGGGCGCGAGACCGGCACTCGCCGCGGCCTCGCCGACCGCCTTGCGGTCCGCGCCGCCCTGTGCGGCGACCGCGGCCGCCACCGCGCCCTCGACCAGCGGCGCGTCGACCACGACCGCCGCCGACGGATCGGCCAGCGACTCGACCGCCAGCTCAGCGGTCATCTGCGCGCTGCCGAGGTCGTAGAGCAGCACCACGCCGTCGCCGGAATCGGCCCGCTGCGTGGCGGCCACCACCTCGTCGTAGTCGGTGCCGATGCCGCCGTCGTCGGGCAGCCCGCCGGCCGGGACGATCCGGACGTCCGGGGCCATCTGGGCGGCCAGTTCGGCCAGGCCCTCGGCCAGTTTCGCGCTGTGCGACACGAGAACGATTCCGACGCTCACCGGGCCGCCTCCGCGAACGCACGCAGCAGCAGCGCGGTCGAACGCGCGCCGGGGTCCATGTGCCCGACCGCGCGTTCGCCGAGGTAGGAAGCGCGGCCCTTGCGCGGCACCAAGTCCACAGTGGACTCCGCGCCGCCGTCGGCCGCGTCCGCTGCCGCGGCCAGCACGTCGGCGACGGTTCCGTCCGTCGCGTCCGCGGCCGCGATCGCCGGAAGCAGCGCGTCGACCATCGTCGCGTCGCGGGCGACCGCCTTGCCGCGCGCCTGCACGCCTTCCAGCGCCGCGCGCAGCGCCTCCCGCAGCAGCGGCACGTCGATCTCCGCCGCGGTGCCGAGCTTGGCCGAAGCGCGCAGGAAGGCCGTGCCGTACAGCGGGCCAGCCGCGCCGCCGACCTTCGAGATCAGTGTGGTGGCAGCGAGTTTCGCCACCGCGGCAGGTGTTTCCGGCACCGCGGTGTCCAGCGCGGAGACGATCGCGGTGAAGCCCCGCTTCATGTTCTCGCCGTGGTCGGCGTCGCCGATCGCGCGGTCGAGTTCCACGAGTTCGTCGCGGTGCTCGGAGATGACTTCGGCAGCGGCGCGCAACGCGGCCGCGAGCCCCCCGGCAGTGCAGCTCATCAAATCCCCCATCGCAGCGCGGGCGTGCGCACCGGCGCGTCCCAGAGCTGCGTCAGCTCGTCGTCCAGTTTCAGCAGCGTCAGGCTGATGCCCTGCATTTCCAGGCTGGTGATGTACGGGCCGACCAGCCTGCGCTCGACCACGATCCCGCGCTCGGCCAGCAGCCGCTCGGCGATGCCGTGCGCGAGGTACAGCTCCAGCTGCGGCGTGCCGCCCATCGAGTTGGTGAACAACAGCACCCGGTCGCCGGACTCGAACGGCAGGTCGGACACCACCGCCTCGACCATCCGGGCGACCAGCGCGTCGGCCGGCTCGGCCGGGATCCGCTCGCGGCCGGGCTCGCCGTGGATGCCGATGCCGAACTCGATCTCGTCCGGGCCGAGGTCGAAACTCGGCTCGCCGACGTGCGGCACGGTCGGCGCGGACAGCGCCACCCCGATCGAGGCGACCTGGCCGATCACCTTGCGCGCCAGCGCTTCCACCTGGTCGAGAGAGTCGCCGCGCTCGGCCGCCGCGCCGACGATCTTCTCCAGCAGCACGGTGCCGCCGACACCGCGGCGGCCAGCGGTGAAGGTGGAGTCCTTGACCGCCACGTCGTCGTCGATGACCACGCTGCGCACGTCGAGGTCCTCCGCGGCGGCCAGTTCGGCGGCGGTCTCGAAGTTCAGCACGTCGCCGGTGTAATTCTTGACGATCAGCAGTGCCCCGGCCGGACCGGTGGCGGCGGTGACCGCGGCCTGGATCGCGTCCGGAGTCGGCGAGGTGAACACCGGGCCGGGCACCGCGGCGTCCAGCATCCCGGGGCCGACGAAGCCGCCGTGCAGCGGCTCATGCCCGGAACCGCCGCCGGAGATCACCGCGACCTTGCCCGCCACCGGCGCGTCCACGCGCACCACCAGAGCCGGATCATCCTCCACTCGCAGCAGATCGGCGTGCGCGAGCGCGAGCCCTCTGAGCGATTCGGCGACGACGGCCGCCGGATCGTTGATGATCTTCTTCATGGCGGACCTCCGGCACCTCGGCGTCGTGGACGACCCCAACCTAGGAGGTCGCCCCGCCCGCCGCAAAGCACCCCTGGCTCAGGCCGCGGGCAGTTTCGAAGCCAGGTTCTTCGCCAGCGCGACCACCTTGCCGCACGGATCGTCCTTCTGCTGGTCGCCGTCCTGGTTCAGGTACTCCAACTGGACGACCTCGACCTGGTCGTTCAGCCACTGCCGGTGCTTCCAGGCGACCTTGCACCCGGCCCCGCTCGAGTTGCCCGCTTTCGAGTACGCCTGGTTCGGCGTGCCGACGTCGGCCTTCAGCCAGCCGTCGCCCTCGGACGGCGCCACGCCTGGCCGCATCGTCACCAGGACGCTCGGGATCAGGCCCCAGGTGCAGTTGTGCAGACCAGTCAGCAGCGGCTTGCCACCCTTCACCGCCGCCTCGACCGCGCTCTGGTCCAGCAGCGTGCACGGGTCGAGGGCCACTACCGAGCCCGGGCCCGGCGTGTACTTCTGCGGGCTCGCGTGCAGCTTCTGGACCGCCGTCGCGACCAGTTTGCGGCCGGCCGCACAGGCGTCACCGCCGTCGTAGTCGACCCGGAACGACACGCCGATGTTCGGATTCCGCCCGGTGAGCGCGCTGACCACGCAGCCGCTCGTGCTGCCGACATCGGGCACCTCGACCTGAGGGAGGCCGCCGACCGCACCGGTGGTCTTGTCCGCGGACAGCACGATGTCGCCGATGTCGACGCTCGCCCTGACTTCCTTGCCGCCCGGATCGGTCGCGCTGCCGCGACAGGAAGCGAAATCGGTGCTGGAGGGGACGGGGTCGCTCTTGGGCTGGCCCAGCTGCGCCATCGCGGTCTGATCGACGAACTGGCACGGCTTCAGATCGCGCAGGACGGCCTGAGTGACCGCGGGGTCGGTGATCGGGCCGTCGGACACGCCGCCGCCGGACGCCGGGACCGTCGTACGCGCGAAGTTCTCTTTGCCCAGATTAGGGCCGCCGCACGCGGACAACGCGACCGCGCCAGCGGCGACCAGGGCGGACAGCTTCAGGAACCGGCCGAACCGGCGATCGTGCACCACGTCCGGCAACCTAGCCTGCACGGCGGCCGGACGTGGCGACAACCCGGTTATTCGACGGGTGACTCTTCCTTCGTTTCCGGCACGGCCAGCGGGCGCAGCACCGCCCACAGCACGAACACGGCGGTCGCCGCCAGCAGGCCGATGCCGGACCACAGGTTGATGTTCACGTCCGCGGCCTTCTTGAGGTCCGCGTCGCTGGTGAACCCGGCGCCCATGATCGTCAGGATCACGCCGTACACGCCGAGCAGCAGCGCGATGATCAGCCGGATGTCGAAGGCGCCCGCCTTGCGCGGCCGCGAGGTGTTCTCGGTCATGCGGGCCTCCTCAGAAGATGATGTTCAGCACGATGGTGATCGCCAGGACGATGCCGGCCAGCAGGCCCGGCTTGCGGTACCAGCCCGCGTTCTCGCCGGTGTCGTCGTGCTTGAGCGCGTCCCGCGGAGTGAGCGAGTAAACGAGGCCCACCAGCTGCGCCTCCTCCTTCGGCTGCGAGGCCAGCGAAACCCCGACGCTCACCACGATGTCCACCACGAACGCGGTGCCCGCCGCCACGAAGCTGGTGCCCTGCCCGGCCAGCGAGAGCACCCCTCCCTGCGACAGTCCCCAGATCGTGATCGCCGACGCGGTGCCGGCGATCAGGCCGATCCAGCCGGCGGACGGGCTCATCCGCTTCCAGAACATGCCGAGGATGAACGTGGCGAACAGCGGCGCGTTGAAGAACGAGAACAGATCCTGCAGGTAGGTCAGGATGTTCGACGACTGCGAGGCGACGAACGCGGTGCCGATGGCCATGATCGTCGCGACGACCGTGGTGCGGCGGCCCAGGTTCAGGTAGTAGCCGTCCGGCTTGTCCTTCTTCACGTACGTCTGCCAGATGTCGTACGTGAACACGGTGTTGAACGAGCTGAGGTTCGCCGCCATGCCGGCCATGAACGAGGCGAGCAGACCGGCGATCGCGATGCCGAGGATGCCGTTGGGCAGCAGGTCGCGCATCAGCAGCAGAAGCGCGTTGTTCGCGGTGACGCCGCTGCTCGCGGGCTTGTCCTGCAGCAGAAGTCCCTTGTCCTGCAAGTACTCCGGCACCACCACGCCGGCGATCATGCCGGGGATGATGACGATGAACGGCACCAGCATCTTCGGGAACGCGCCGATGATCGGCGTCCGGCGCGCGGCCGACATACTCTTCGACGCCATCGCGCGCTGGACCTCGACGAAGTTCGTGGTCCAGTAGCCGAAGGAGAGCACGAAGCCGAGGCCGAACACGATGCCGAGCACGGACAGGAAGTTGTTGCCGAAGCCGGTGAGGTTGTCGCCCGGCCAGGAATGCAGCTGCTCGGTGCCGCCGGGGCTGTGCGTGACCTTGTCCACCAGGCCCTGCCAGCCGCCGACCTTGACCAGGCCGACGATGGTGAGCGGCAGCAGCGCCACCACGATCACGAAGAACTGCAGCACCTCGTTGTAGATCGCGGCCGAAAGCCCGCCCAGCGCGGTGTATCCGAGCACGATCGCGGCGGCGATCACGATGGACACCCACAGCGGCCAGCCCAGCAGCAGGTTCACGACGCTGGCCAGCAGGAACAGGTTCGCGCCGGCGATCAGGATCTGCGCGGCGGCGAAGCTGACGCCGTTGACCAGGTGCGCGCCCGGCCCGAACCGGCGGCGCATGAACTCCGGCACGCTGCGGACCTTGGAGCCGTAGTAGAACGGCATCATCACCAGGCCGAGGAACAGCATCGCCGGGATGGCGCCGATCCAGAAGTAGTGGACCGTCGGCAAGCCGTAGAGCACGCCGTTGGCGGACATCCCCATGACCTCGACCGCGCCGAGGTTCGCGGAAATGAACGCCAGACCGGTGACCCAGGCGGGCAGCGACCGGCCGGACAGCAGGAAGTCGAGACTGCTCGACACCTGCTTCCTGGCGAGATAGCCGATGCCGAGCACCAGGACGAAATAGAACGCCAGCTCGATGTAGTCGATCGGACTCGCATCGAGTCGCAAGTTCGCGTCGGCGAGGAACGGCACCCCTGCCACCTCCGAATCAAACATTCTCGCACAGGAAACACCATCGTTCCTGTCAGACCGGCACAGTACTGCATGGATTCCGAACCAGCACCACGACACCTCGGTTTTTCACCAACGTGCCGCTGACCTGTGCATTTCTCCTGCCCGGAAGCGCCCGTGTTGAGTCCTGTCGCATCGGCGGACAACCACTCACCATCACCCGATCCGGGAGAGAGCCCACCATCTCGGGCCTACGGTATTCACCACAGATGGTGACCGCACGAGGACGCGCCGTGCTGACGGCAGGAATGCCGTACCCGAGCAGGACGGCGCGTGATTCGCTTCCCGCTCTGTTGCGCGGCGAACCGACGGAAACCGCCTGACTCGAAAGGACTCCGGAACCGATGACCGATCCCTTGCGCATGCCCGGCCGACTGCGCACCGCGCTCGCGTTCGTTTTCCTGCAGATTCTGCTGAACGGCGCGTTCGGCGTGCTGATGCAGGTCGAGATGAACCGCGAAGCCGACCACGGCCAGGACCCGGTCGCCGCGCTGCAGATCGCGACGTACATCTCCTACGTGACCGTGGTGGCCATGCTGGCGGCGGCGGTCGCGATCATCCTCGGCCACGGCTGGGGACGGCTGGTGCTGATCGCGTTCGAAGCGCTTTCCGCGGTCAGCGGGCTGATCACGCTGGTTTCGGGCAGCCCGCAGGCGCTGATCGGGATCGTGCTGGCGGCGCTCGTGGTGGCGACGCTGCTGAACAAGGAAGTGCTGGCCTGGTTCGAGGCGAAGAAGCGGGCGCGCGACGGGCAGCCCGGCGCGCAGGCGCCGCGAATCAGCTGAACCAGGCACTCGCCGAAGTCGTGCGCAGGCGGTCGCGACCGCCTGCGCACGACGCACGAACGGCGTCCAGGCCGGCGAAAACCGTTAGAACAGCCGGAACTCGTCCGAATCGGTGCCGCGCAGCGCGTCGTAGTCCAGGACCAGGCAGCGGATTCCCCGGTCCTCCGCCAGCACCCGGGCCTGCGGCTTGATCACCTGCGCCGCGAACACGCCCTGCACCGGGGCCAGCAGCGGGTCGCGGTTGAGCAGTTCGAGGTACCGGGTCAGCTGCTCGACTCCGTCGATCTCGCCGCGGCGCTTGATCTCCACCGCGACCGAACCGCCGTTGGCGTCGCGGGCCATGATGTCGACCGGGCCGATCGCCGTCGGATACTCGCGGCGCACCAGGGTATAGCCATCGCCCAGGGTCTTGATGTGCTCGGCGAGCAGTTCCTGCAGGTGCGCTTCGACGCCGTGCTTCTGCAGGCCCGGGTCCACCCCGAGTTCGTGCTTCGAATCGTGCATGACCTCGGCGAGACTGATGACCAGCTTCTCGCCCGCCTTGTTCTGCACCGTCCAGACGTCCGGGTCCTCGATCAGCCAGCACGGCGGCGACATCCAGTTCAGCGGCTTGTACGAGCCGCCGTCGGAGTGCACGAGAACCGAGCCGTCCGCCTTGACCATCAGAACGCGGTTGGCCATCGGGAGGTGCGCGGTCAGCCTGCCGACGTAGTCGACCTGGCACCGGGCGACGACGAGCCTCATCGGCCCCACCCCGCACGGAGCGGGCGCCGGGAACCGACCTGTCGGGAAGCGAGCACGAGACGCACCCGCCGAGGGTAGGACAGGCTCGGCGATACTGGCGAGGTGGACCCCATTCAGCGTGTCGCGAGCCGCGAGGTGTATCGGAACCCCTGGATGACCGTGCGGGAGGACGCCGTCCGCCGTCCGGACGGCAGCGCCGGGATTTACGGCGTGGTCGACAAGCCGACCTACGCGCTGATCATCCCGCTCGACCGCGACCGGCTGCGGCTGGTCGAGCAGTTCCGGTACCCGCTCGGGCTGCGCCGGTGGGAGTTCCCGCAGGGCACCGCGCCGGACCTGGCCGAGGTCCCGCCCGCCGAGCTGGCCCGGCGAGAATTGCGCGAGGAAACCGGCCTGCGCGCCGCGGAAATGACCGAACTGGGCCAGCTCGACGTCGCGCCCGGGCTGACCAGCCAGCGCGGGCACGTTTTCCTGGCATCCGGCCTGACCGAAGGCGAACCGGAGCGAGAGCCGGAGGAGCAGGACATGCGGACCGCGTGGTTCAGCCGGTCCGAGGTGGAGAAGATGATCTCCTCGGGGGAAATCACCGACGCGCAGACCGTCGCGGCGTACGGGATGCTGCTGCTGCACGAACGCGGCTGATCCTCCGCCGGTCCGTGAAGGGCCCCCTCGACGGAACCTGCCCGACGGCAACGCCGTGAAGGGAACATTGAGGGACTCTGAGTCCCTCAATGTTCCCTTCACGGACTGACCACCGAGCGCGGACCGAGCGGGCACCGAGCCACGCCCCGAACGGGCACCGAGCAGCGGGCCGAGGCCAGGATCGAGCCAGCGGCAGCGGAACTCAGTCGGTCCACGCTGGCTTGCGCTTCTCCAGGAACGCCGCCATCCCTTCCCGCGCGCCGGGCAGCTGCGAGGCCGACGCCATCACTTCGACGGCGATCGCGTACGCGTCGGCTTCCGGCCGGTCGAGTTGCGCGTACAACGTCTGCTTGCCCATCGCCTTGCTCGCCCGGCTGCCGCGAGTGGCGCGGGCGAGCAGGTCCGCGACTGCCGTGTCCAGCTCGTCGTCCGGGACGACGCGGTTGACCAGGCCCCAGTCCAGCGCCGTCGCGGCGTCGATGACGTCGCCGGTCAGGGCCAGTTCCATCAATCGTTTCCGGCCGATCGCGCGGGCTACCGGCACCGCGGGGGTGTGGCAGAACCAGCCGCCCTTGCCGCCGGGGAGGGCGAAGCCGGCGGACTCGGCGGCAACGGCCAGGTCGCAGGACGCCACCAGCTGGCAGCCCGCCGCGGTGGCCAGGCCGTGCACCCGCGCGATGACCACCTGCGGGACCGATTCCATCGTCTGCATGACGTTCGTGCACAGGGTGAGCAGTTCGCGCACGCCCATCAGGTCCCGGGCGGCGACGTCGCCGAAGTCGTGTCCGGCGGAGAACACCGGTCCGGCACCGGCGAGGACAATGCCGGTCGCGTCGGACTCGCCCGCCTCGCGAAACGCCGCCAGCAGTTCGCCGAGGTGCTCGGCGGACAGCGAATTGCGCCGTGCGGCGCGGTTCATCGTGATGGTGACCGTGTCGCCGTCGCGCTTCACCAAGAGGTGCTCGTACTCGCCCATGCTCCGACGGTAACCCCGGCGGACGGGGAACGGAAAGTCCGCCGGTAGGAATCCGGGCCGACGCCGACCTCCGCGCGGAGCCGGCGCCGGAGGTTCGCGGCGCTGCCCAGCCCGGCGCGTTCGGCGACCCGTTCGACCGGCAGGTCGGTGGTCTCCAGCAATCGCTGCGCGTGGTGCACACGCTGGACCAGCAGCCACCGGCCGGGCGTGCTGCCGGCGGCGGCGCTGAACTCGCGGTGGAAGGTGCGCGGGCTCATTCCGGCGTGCGCGACCAGGTCGGGCACGCCGATGTCGTCGGCGAGGCGGGCCAGCGCCCAGTCCATAGTGGACGAGATGCCGGGCCGGGAAGAGCTGGCGGGCAAGGGAGATTCCGCGTACTGCCGCTGGCCGCCTTCCCGGACCGGCGGCATGACGAGACGGCGGGCCAGCCGGGTGGCGACGTCGGCCCCGTGGTCGCGGCGGACCAGGTGCAGGCAGAGGTCGAGGCCGCCGACCACACCAGCGGACGTGAGGACGCCGTCTTGTTCGGTGAACAAGACATCCCGGCGGAGGTCGGCGGACGGCGCGACAGCGGCGAGCGCGTCGAGGTCTCGCCAGTGCGTGGTCGCCGGGCGGCCGTCGAGCAGCCCGGCGGCGGCGAGAGTGAAGGCGCCGGAGCACAGGGCGGCGACCGTCGCGCCGGAGCGGCGGGCGCGGCGGAGGGCGGCTTGGGCGGCGGCCGGGACTTCGGCGAGCGGGTTGTCGCGGCCGGGGGCCAGGACGAGATCGCAGCCGCTCAGCCCGGAAAGGCCATGGGTGGCGGCGACTTCACCGAACGGCGACACCTGGGTACGGTCTCGGCCGGGCGCGCAGATCCGCACCGTGAACGGGCCGATACCGCTGTCGGTCCGGTCCTGCGCCCACACCTCGGCGATCACCGCCAGGTCGAACATCCGGCTGCCGGGCAGGAGCAGCACCCCGATCGTACGCATGGCAGAAAAGTACCGCATCGCGCGTGTTCTGCCACTCCCCTGGCTGGTGCCGCCCGCGCAGAATCGATGCCATGACCACCGCACTTCTGCTGATCGACGTCCAGCAAGGCTTCGATGACGCCGCGTTCTGGGGACCGCGCAACAACCCGGACGCGGAGGCGAACATCAAGGCGCTTCTGCATGCCTGGCAGGACCGGCGCGACCCGGTCGTGCTCGTGCACCACGACTCGGTCAAGCCCGGTTCGCCGCTGCGGCCCGGCCAGCCGGGCAACGACTTCAAGCCGGAACTCGACGGCGCACGGCCGGACCTGGTGTTCGGCAAGAACGTGAACTCGGCCTTCCTCGGCGACGTCGACCTGGACGCCTGGTTCAAGACCCGCGGCGTCACGAGCTTCGTGCTGGCCGGGATCCAGACGAACTTCTGCTGCGAAACCACCGCGCGGATGGGCGGAAATCTCGGTTACGACGTGACGTTCGCACTCGACGCCACGTTCACCTTCGACCTGGCGGGCCCGGACGGCACGGTCCTGACCGCGGACGAGCTGAGCCGGGCGACCGCGACGAACCTGCACGGCGGCGGGTTCGCGACTGTCCGGTCCACCAAGGAAATCCTCGCGAGCGGCGACGCCGGCTAGAACCGGCGCGGCCATTCCCGATCATCACTCCCGATCGATCACCGCGCGCAAGAATTCCTTGGTGCGCTGGTGTTCCGGCGCGGTGAACAGCTTGTCCGGCGGCGCGTCCTCCAGCACCCGGCCGTGGTCGAACATCATCACCCGGTCCGACACGTCCCGCGCGAACTGCATCTCGTGGGTCACGCAGAGAATGGTGATGTCGGTGGTGGACGCGATGTCGCGGAGCACCCGGAGCACCTCGGCGACCAATTCGGGGTCCAGCGCCGAGGTGACCTCGTCCAGCAGCAGCACTTCCGGCCGCATCGCCAATGCGCGGGCGATCGCGACGCGCTGCTGCTGGCCGCCGGAAAGCTGTGTCGGGTGCGCGTCCGCCTTGTCCGCGAGACCGACCATTTCGAGCAGTTCGGTCGCGCGCGCGTCAGCGTCCGCTTTGGACAGTCCGAGCGCGCGGATCGGGGCCTCGGTGATGTTCTGCCGTACCCGCATGTTCGGGAACAGGTTGAACTGCTGGAACACCATCCCGATCCGCCGCCGGGCGACGCGCAGGTACTTCTCGTCCGCCGGGACGAGCTTGCCGCGCCGGGACATGTGACTCAGCGGCTGACCGCCGACGTCGATCCGGCCGCCGTCGACCTTCTCCAAGGTCATCAGCAGCCGCAGGATGGTCGTCTTGCCGGAACCGCTCGGGCCGATCAGCGAGACGAATTCTCCTGGCTGCACAGTGAAATCCAGGTCGCGCAGGACGGTGACCGGGCCGAAGGTCTTCACCACCCGGTCGAACCGGATCATCGGATCAGTTGCCGAGGCCAAAACGACGCTCCAGGAATCGCACGAGCAGGGACGCCGGGTAGCTCAGCACCAGGAAGAGCACCCCGGCCAGGGTGAGGGGTTCGACGTAGCGGAAGTTGAGCGAACCGACCTCGAACGCGGCCCCGGCCAGGTCGAGCACGCCGATCGCGAGCAGCAGCGGGGTCTCTTTGAACATCGAGATGGTGTAGTTGCCGAGCGCGGGCAGCACGCGCGGGATCGCCTGCGGCAGGATCACCCGGAACCAGGTGCGCACGCGCGGAAGGCTGAGCGCCACCGCAGCTTCCCACTGTCCTCGCGGGACCGCTTCGATGCCGGCGCGGTACACCTCGGACGTGTAGGTCGCGTAGTGCAGGCCAAGGCCGATCACCCCGGCGGCCAGCGGCGAGAGCGTGATCCCGAACTGCGGCAGGACGAAGAACAGGAAGAACAGCTGCACCAGCAACGGCGTGCTGCGCACGAACTCGACGATCAGCCAGATCGCCCAGCTGACGACGCGAATCCCGGACCGCCGCAGCATCGCGAACACCAAGCCCAGCAGGTACGCGAGGATCGCGCCGAGGACAGTCGCCTCGAACGTCACGAGCAGCCCCTTCAGCACCGTGGGGAGCACGCTCCAGAGATAGTTCCAGTCCCAGCTCATGTGCCCGCCCCGCTGAGCACCGCCCGCCGACGTGCCGGGCCCCGCCCGACGCGGGCGGCGGCGCGCCGTTCCAGGATCTTCATCCCGCTCGTGATCAGGATCGAGAGGACCAGGTAGAACACCAGCACGACGGTCCAGATCAGCGCGGCCTGCCCGGTATAGCGCGTCACCAGCACCTGGCTCGCCTGGTAGGTCATCTCCGGAACGGTGATGAACGTCAGCAACGCGGTGCCTTTGAGCAGCTGGACGAACAGGTTCGTGAACGGCGGCACCATGTCGACCAGCGCCTGCGGCAGGATGACCCGGCGCATCCGCTGTGCCGGCGAGAGATTCAGCGCGATGCAGCCCTCCCGCTGGGCGACGGGCACGGCTTGCACCGCGCCGCGCACGATCTCCGCGCCGTACGCGCCGAAGTTCAGCCCCAGCACCACGATTCCAGACCACAGCGGCAGGATCTGGAATCCGGTGAGCACCGGCAGCGCGAAGTAGATCCAGAACAGCTGGACGACCTCCGAGGTGCCGCGCCACACCTCGACGTAGATCCGGGTGATCGCGCGCACCGCGGTGAACCGGGACAGCATCGCCAGCCCGGCCAGGAAGGACAGCACCGTGGCGACCAGGACGCCGCCTACGGTGGCCTCGACGGTCAGCAGCAGTCCGTCGGCGATGGTCGAGACGAACAGTCCGAAGTGGTCGAACATCGGCCGACCCCGCTGTCAGGAACCCGAGCAGAGCTGCTCGGTGGTGACGTCGGCGGGCGGCAGGTTGTCCTGGGTGAACCCGAACGGTGCGACGATCTTCAGCCACTCGCCGTTCTGGTGCAGCTTCGTCAGCTCGGTGTTGAACGCGGCGACGAGGTCGTTGTCGGTCTTGCGGAAGACGAACCCGCCGGCCTGGATCTGCTTCTTGCCCTGGATTTCCGGTACGAATCCCTTCGTGACTTCCAGCGCCGCGCCCGGATTCTGCTTGAGCAGCGCCTTCAGCGAGATGTCGGTGAGCGCGCCGGCGTACGCCCGGTTCGCCTGCAGCGCCTGCAGCAGCTGCGGCTGGCCGTCGTAGGTCTGCAGCTGTCCGTCCGGGATCCCGGTCGCCTTCGCCACCTGCTGCTCGATGGTGCCGGACAGCACCGCCAGGTTGACGCCCTTGGTCTTGACGTCCTCGAAGCTCAGCACCTGCTTCGGATTTCCCTTGGGGACCAGGAATGCCGTCGGCGTCACGTAGTCGACCGCGGAGAACGCGGCCTGTTTGCACCGGCTCGGCAGGATCGCCATGCCCGCGGTGACCATGTCGAACTGCCCGGCGGCGAGCGCCGGGATCAGCTGCTTGAACTCGACCTGGGTCGCGTCGATCTTCGGGACGCCGAGGCTCTTGAACACCGCCTTGGCGACCTCCGGCGATTCGCCGGTCACGTTGCCGCCCTCGGTGTACCCGTACGGGATCTCGCCGGCGATGCCGACCTTGATCGTGCCCGCCTTCTTCGCCCGATCCAGTGCGCTGCCGCCGCTTTGCCCGCCTGATTGCGGCGCCGTGGTGCACGCGGCCGCGCCCAGCAACACCGCTCCGGCGGCCGCGAACCGGAAGAAGTCCCGGCGCTGCCATTCGTCGTGAACCATGTCTGCGGCCCCTTTGCCCTTGATCGGGTCGCCTGCGCGCGACCTGCGATTTCCGGTCACCGGCCGGCCCGGGGAGCTGGCGGCAGTGACGCCGACAACAATTGAACGTAGGTGCCCGTCGCGGCCTGGTCAAAGATTCCCGGGAAACCGGGCGGGTTCCGTTATCGTTTAGAAATGCGCAATCGTGTTCGGAGTACCGTATTGCCGACTCCGCAATCCGGACGCTTCCCCAGCCTGACAGTCATTTCGATCGTCCACAAAGGATGATCAAAACACGGACGGTAACCGTCACGTTCACGCAACAATGCCTGATTCAACGAGCGAAATCGCGCAGACTGGAGAACGGCTGGAAAATGCTTGCCCGCGTGGACTATTCACCGGGTAGCAAGATCGACCGTGAATTGATCAGCTGGACAGCCCGTGCCGTTCCCGCACCAGCTCCACGATGCCGGCCATGATGCCGGTGAGCTCGTAGTCCTTCGGCGTGAACACGCGCGCGATGCCGCGTTCGGTCAGCAGGGCGGCGTCGTCCGGCGGGATGATGCCGCCCACGATCACCGGGATGTCGCCTGCTCCCGCCGCGCGCAGGCCGTCCACCACCAGCGGCACCACTTCCAGGTGCGAGCCGGACAGCACGGACAGACCGACCACGTGTACGCCCTCCTGCACCGCGGCGGCCACGATCTGGTCCGGCGTCAGCCGGATGCCCTGGTAGACCACCTCGAAGCCGACGTCGCGCGCCCGCACCGCGACCTGCTCGGCACCGTTGGAGTGCCCGTCCAGGCCGGGCTTGCCGACGAGGATGCGCAGCCGCTCCCCCAGCTCGGACTCGGTGCGCCGGACCAGTTCTCGGACCCGCTCCAGCTCCGGGTCGCCCTGCCCGGCCGCGGCTGCCGCGGAAACCCCGGTGGGGGCGCGGTACTCGCCGAACACCTCGCGCAGCGCGCCGGACCATTCGCCGGTGGTCACGCCCGCCCGCGCGCAGTCCACAGTGGCCTCGAACAGATTGTCCGAAGTAGCCGCCTTCTCCTTCAACGCGGTCAACGCGGCGGCGACCGCGGCGCTGTCCCGCTCTTCGCGCCACTGCTCGATCGCTTCGACCGCGGCCTTCTCCACCGCCGGGTCGATCGTCTCGATCGCCTTCGCGCCTTCGGCCTGCAACGGCGACGGCTCGGTGGTCTCGAACTTGTTGACGCCAACCAGAATCCGCTCGCCGTTCTCCACGCCCCGGCGGTACTCCGCCAGCGACGAGACCAGCTGCGACTTCATGTAGCCGCTCTCCACCGCCGCGACCGCGCCGCCGAGGTCCCGCACCCGGGCGATCTCCTCGCGCGCACCGGCGACGATCTCGTCCACTTTGGCCTGCACGACATGCGAGCCGTCGAAAATGTCCTCGTATTCCAGCAGATCCGTCTCGAACGCGAGCACCTGCTGCATCCGCAGCGCCCACTGCTGGTCCCACGGCCGGGGCAGGCCGAGAGCCTCGTTCCAGGCCGGCAACTGGATCGCCCGGGCCCGCGAGCCGCGCGACAGCGACACCGCGAGCATCTCCAGCACGATCCGCTGGACATTGTTCTCCGGCTGCGCCTCGGTGAGCCCAAGCGAGTTCACCTGCACGCCGTAACGCAGCCGTCGCGCCTTCGGGTTCTCGACGCCGTAGCGCTCGCGCGTCAGCTCGTCCCAAAGCTGCGTGAACGCCCGCATCTTGCACATTTCTTCGACGAACCGGACGCCCGCGTTCACGAAGAACGAGATCCGCGCGACGACCTTCTCCATGTCCGCCTGGTCGACCTGACCGGAGTCACGCACCGCGTCCAGCACGGCGATCGCGGTGCACAGCGCGTACGCGACTTCCTGCGTCGGCGTCGCGCCGGCTTCCTGCAAGTGGTAGCTGCAGATGTTGATCGGGTTCCACTTCGGCACGTGGTGCACCGTCCAGGCGATCATGTCGGTGATCAGCCGGAGGCTCGGCCCGGGCGGGAAGATGTAGGTGCCGCGGGAGAGGTATTCCTTGATGATGTCGTTCTGCGTGGTGCCGGTCAGCTTGGCCAGCACCTCGTCCACGTCGCGGCCTTCGGCTTCGGCCTGTTCGCGCGCGACCGAGACGTACAGCGCGAGCAGCCACATCGCGGGCGCGTTGATGGTCATCGAGGTGTTGGCCTCGGCCAGCGGGATGCCGTCGAACAACCGGCGCATGTCGCCGATGTGCGAAACCGGCACTCCGACCTTGCCGACCTCGCCGCGGGCCAGCACGTGGTCCGGGTCGTAGCCGGTCTGCGTCGGGAGGTCGAAAGCGACCGAAAGCCCGGTCTGCCCCTTGGCGAGATTGCGCCGGTACAGCTCGTTGGACGCGGCGGCCGACGAGTGGCCCGCATACGTGCGCATCACCCAGGGGCGGTCGCGCTCGTGGTCAGTGGGGTACGGCACGGGGCACCTCTCTTCGACGAGACGACCGCCCGATTGTACCCGCGGGTAACTTAATTGGCGGAGTGGAATCGGCCACGCCCGGGTGACGCGCCCGGCCGCACGACAACGACGCCGCGGTCCAGGTCGACCCTACCCAGCGGCGGCGCTCCCTGCGCCTGTTCCTCAAGGGTCATTTCGACCGAATCCCGGTGCTCCAGCTCGTTGCGCTTGGTGCCGTAGAGGAACGCGGTGACCTCGTCGAGGTACGTGGAAGACAGCCGCGCCTTCAGCCGGGACGGCTTGTTCTTCCGGCGCAGCTCCCAGCCACCCACGATGAGCAGCAGAATGGTGGCACCCGGCAATGCGAGACCGATCCAGGTCAGCATGCTTCATCCAACGAGCGGAGCGCGCGAACCGTTCCGCGCGATCAGCTCGGCGATCCGCGCCGCGTCCGGCTCCGCCATCAGCTCGAACCTGGGCCAACGCGCAGCCGAGCGGCAGGATCGCCACGGTGAGGTAGCTGCAGAAGTCGCGGAACTGCCGCAGGTAGCGCTCCGGGCGGCCCGGACCAGAGCAGCTGCTCGCCTTCTGCCAGCGGGTTCATGACTCACTCCGCTGTGCCAAGGCCGGCGAACCGGCCGCGGCGAACAGACCGGCGACCCGCTCCGGGTCCTTGATCGCGACGAGTTCCGGCACCATCCACAACAGCGAGGATTGCGCCCTGGTCTGCTGGTCGCGCAGCCGCTCGCGCAGGGTCGGGCGGAAGTCGACGGTGCCGGTGCCGTCGGGATAGCGGTGCACCCTCGGTTCGCGCAGATCGGCACGCCAGACCCAGCGGAATTCGATACCGCCGCTCCCCTGCGCGGCGAAGATGAGCCGGCGGTCGGTGACCAGGTACGTCAGCGCTCCCACCAGCGCCTTCCGCTGGCGGTTCCGCTCGAGCGCAAGAGCCAGCGGCACCATCAACAGGACTGGCAGCAGTGTGAAGTTCTCAGCGGGCACGTCGCACACCCACGCGACGACGAAGGCGCACGCCTCCATCACGACGTACAGCACGGCCCACGAGACATAGCCGTGGTAGTTCACGTATCGCCGCGGATACCCCTGCGGACGCCCGGACCAGAGCAGTTCTTCGCCTTCGACCAATGGGTACACCGCGGCCTCCCTCGCCTCGAAGAGTGCACGCCGTCCGGTTCGCCCGGGTTGCCCGGACGCTGTGACGGAAATCCGCGAGACTGCGGCCGATCCGGCATCTACCGTGGTCAGACGTGACATGGAGCGGATACGGCAGCTATCTGGTGATCGTGGTCCTCATCGTGCTCGCGCCCGGGCCGGACACGATGGTGATGCTGAAAAACGCCCTGTCCGGCGGGACACGCGGCGGCCTGCTGGCGACAGCGGGCATCTTCGCGGGCAACGCGGTGCAGGGCAGTGCGGCGGCGCTCGGGCTGGGCGTGGTCATCGCCCGTTCGCAGCCGGTGTTCCTGACGCTCAAGTGGCTCGGGGCCGCCTACCTGCTGTTCCTCGGTTTCCAGGCGCTGCGCGGCGCGTGGCGCGGCAACTACGAGACGGTCGCGGAGACCCAGCGCAAGCGCGCCAGCAGCTTCCGGCGGTGGCGCGAGGGGTTCCTGTCGAACATCACGAACCCGAAGGTCCTCGTGCTGTACCTGTCGGTGCTGCCGCAGTTCCTCGACCCAGCCCGCACGACGACCTGGGACGCGCTCGTGCTCGCGTACACGGTCGCCGTGCTGGGCGCGATCTGGTTGCTGGTGCTGCTGTTCTTCGTGCACCGCGTGCGGACGTGGCTGAACCGGCGCAAGGTCCGGCGCGCGCTGGACGGGGTGACCGGCACGGCGCTGATCGGGTTCGGCGCCGCGCTGGCGATCGAGAGCTGACGCAGGACCTCCGCCGTCGCTCAAGCGCCGACTTCGCGAGGCCGCTGGGAAGGCCCGCTGGGAAGGTCCGGGAAGGGCCCCTGGAGGGAATCCAAGTCCCTGAATGGGCCCTTCACGGACGGACCGGCGGAATCCGCGCAGCCGCGTGGTCGGCGGGCTTTCGAACTCCGCCGCGGCGAGAGTCACGCCCGCTCGGGCTCCCCCTCCACCCGCTCGATCCGGGCGCCCAGCCGGTTCAGGTTCTCCACGAAGTGCGGGTACCCGCGGTCGATGTGGAACACGTCCCACACCTCCGTCACGCCATCCGCGCACAGCCCGGCCAGCACCAGCCCGGCCCCGGCCCGGATGTCCGACGCCCACACCGGCGCGCTGGACAGCCTGTCCACCCCGCGGACCACCGCGTGGTGGCCGTCGGTGCGCGCGTCGCCGGAAAGCCGGATCATCTCCTCGATGAACCGGAACCGGGCCTCGTAGACGTTCTCGGTGATCATCGACGTGCCCTCGGACACCGCCGACAGCGCGACCGCGAACGGCTGCAGATCGGTGGCGAAGCCGGGGTAGGGCAGCGTCACCCAGTCGACCGCCTTCGGGCGCTCCGGCTGGACCACGCGGAAGCCCTTGTCGTCATAGGTGGTCACCTCCGCGCCGGCCAGCCGCAGCTTGTCCAGGACCAGGTCCAGGTGGTGCGGGTTCACGCCGCGCACAGTCAGGTCGCCGCGGGTCATCGCGGCGGCGAAGGCCCAGGTCGCGCCGACGATGCGGTCTCCGATCACCCGGTGCTCGGTCGGGTGCAGCTGCTCCACGCCGTGCACGGTCAGGGTCGAGGTGCCCGCGCCCTCGATCTTCGCGCCCATCTCGGTCAGCATCGTGCAGATATCGGAGATCTCCGGCTCGCGCGCGGCGTTGTCGATCACCGTGGTGCCCTCGGCCAGCACCGCCGCCATCAGGATGTTCTCGGTGGCCCCGACGCTCGGGAAGTCCAGCCAGATCTGCGTGCCCACCAGCGTTTCCGCCTTCGCGACCACGCAGCCGTGCTCGATGGTGCTCGTCGCACCGAGCTTGCGCAGGCCGTTCTGGTGCATGTCCAGCGGTCGCTGGCCGATCGCGTCGCCGCCGGGCAGCGCCACCACGGCCTGCTTCAGCCTGCCGACCAGCGGGCCCAGCACGCACACCGAGGCGCGCAGCTTGCCCATCGCCGCCGAATCGGCGCGGTGCGACAGCTCCGCGGGCGTCGTGATGCGCGCCGTGTCGCCGTCGATCTCCACCTCGCAGCCGACGCTGCGCAGGACGTCGCCCATCAGCGGGACGTCCAGGATCTGCGGGCAGTTCGTGATGGTCGTCGTACCCTCCGCCAGCAGTGCCGCGGCCATCAGCTTCAGCACGCTGTTCTTGGCGCCGACCACGTCGACCTCGCCGACCAGCCGGGCTCCGCCATGCACGTCGAAGTGCTCGCTCATGGCCGCCAATCATGCCCTCTCGCCCAGTTTTGCCCGAACCCGGGCCGGTAGAGTCGAAAGCATGGTCGTTCGCATCAACCGCGTGTACACGAAGGTCGGCGACAGCGGCACCACGGCGCTCGGAGACGGGTCGCGGGTGCCGAAAACGTCCGCCCGCCTCGCCGCCTACGCCGACACCGACGAGGCGAATTCCGTGCTCGGACTGGCGCTCGCGCTCGGCGGGCTGACCGACGAGATCGCCGGGGTGCTGCGCCGGATCCAGAACGACCTGTTCGACGTCGGCGCGGACCTGTGCATGCCGATCCGGGAGAACCCGCCGTACGAGCCGCTGCGCATCACTGAGGCCTACGTGGAGCGGCTTGAGGGCTGGTGCGACGAGTTCAACGAGCGGCTGCCGAAGCTCACCTCGTTCATCCTTCCCGGCGGCAGCCCGGGCGCGGCGTTCCTGCACCAGGCCCGCACCGTCTCCCGGCGTGCCGAGCGCTCGGCGTGGGCGCTGATGGAGGCCGAGCCGGAGACCTCGAACCCGATCGCCGCGAAGTACCTGAACCGGCTCTCCGACCTGCTGTTCATCCTCTCCCGGCTGGCGAATCCCGAGGGCGACGTCTTGTGGCAGCCAGGCGGCTGACCGCGGGCCGCCCACCGAGCGGCAAAAAGCCGGGCCGGCCACCGCGGTCAAGCGGCGGCCGGCCCGGCCGAAACACGAATAACTGTCAGGAAGCCCGCGGCAACCGCCGGCCCGGCGGGGCTGATTCCAGCCACGACAGGAACCCGGTCAGCGCACCCGGTCCCATCGCGATCTCGATCGCTTCCTGGTCCGAGGACTCGCACCGCAGCACGGTCGATCCTTCCGGGACCGCGTACGCCTCCGAGCCGGACGGGTCCCGCCGGTCAGCGATCTGCATGCTTTCCCGCTGGAACACCCGGTCCGGGCCGGTGCGCAGGCTCCACACCCGGTACCAGACGAACTTCTCGCCCTCGTACCGGCCTAGGCCGAGGTGCCAGCTGGACCGCGGGCTGTCCGGCCGCCAGCGCAGCGCGACGCTCACACCGCCGCCCCGGCGCATCCGGATCCACCGCTGGCCGTACCAGCCGACCACGACGACGAGCACGATCAGGAGCGCTAGCACGATGAGAGCGATCTGCACGGCCCGGCTCCTGTCCGTCTCGCCCGGTCAGACAGACTGACCGGCCGCGCGGAGCTGGCCGGTGGCCCGTGTCCGCTCTGCTTCGTCGCCAGTGCTCAGCGCGGCCTTCGCGGCGGCCACATCGATTTCGTCGGAAAGCTCGGCGCTCTCCGCGAGCACGCTCACCCCGGTCCCGGTCACGGACAGGAACCCGCCGTGCACGGCGGCGGTGAACGTGTCACCGTCTGTCGTCGTTACCTTCACCACGCCACCTTCGACGAGCTGGCCCAGCACCGGCTCGTGTCCGGGCATGATGCCGATCTCGCCCTCGGTGGTCTGCGCCACCACGAAGGTGGCGGTACCCGACCAGAGCCGGCGCTCGACGGCCACCAGCTCCACGGACATCTCAGCCACGTAGCACTCCTTCGCTCGGGGTGGTCACCACCGAGTGTAATAGGTCCAGCTTCGGTTACGAGAACGGCGGGGGCTGATGTCCACAGTGGACAGTGCCCCCGCCGGTCTCACGCACTCACTTGCCAGTGATCTCGTGGTACTTCTTCTCGAGGTCCTCGAGGCCGCCGATACCCAGGAACGCCTGCTCCGGGTAGTGGTCGAAGTCGCCCTTGCTGATCCGGTCGAACGACTCGATGGTCTCGGCCAGCGGCACCGTCGAGCCCGGGATCTGCGTGAAGGCCTCGGCCACCAGCATGTTCTGCGACAGGAACCGCTCGATCCGGCGCGCCCGCTGCACGGTGAGCTTGTCCTCTTCGGAAAGCTCGTCCATGCCGAGGATCGCGATGATGTCCTGCAGCTCCTTGTACTTCTGCAGGATCCGGATGACCTCGGAGGCGACGCGGTAGTGGTCCTCGCCGACGATCGCCGGGTCGAGGATGGTCGACGTCGACGCCAGCGGGTCCACCGCCGGGAAGATGCCCTTCTGGAACACCGACCGGGAAAGCTCGGTGGTGGCGTCCAGGTGGGCGAACGTCGTCGCCGGGGCCGGGTCGGTGTAGTCGTCCGCGGGGACGTAGATCGCCTGCATCGAGGTGATCGAACGACCGCGGGTCGAGGTGATCCGCTCCTGCAGCTGACCCATCTCGTCGGCCAGCGTCGGCTGGTAACCCACCGCCGAAGGCATGCGGCCCAGCAGGGTCGACACCTCGGAACCGGCCTGGGTGAACCGGAAGATGTTGTCGATGAACAGCAGCACGTCCTGGTTCTGGACGTCGCGGAAGTACTCCGCCATGGTCAGCGCGGACAGCGCGACGCGCATACGCGTGCCCGGCGGCTCGTCCATCTGGCCGAACACGAGGGCGGTGTCGTTGATGACGCCGTCCTCGGACATCTCCAGGAAGAGGTCGTTGCCCTCACGGGTGCGCTCGCCGACGCCGGCGAACACCGAGGTGCCGCCGAAGTTCCGGGCGACACGGGTGATCATTTCCTTGATCAGCACCGTCTTGCCCACGCCCGCGCCACCGAACAGGCCGATCTTGCCGCCCTGCACGTACGGGGTGAGCAGGTCGACGACCTTCAGGCCGGTCTCCAGCATCTCCGTCTTGCCTTCGAGCTGGTCGAAGGGCGGCGGGTTGCGGTGGATGCCCCAGCGCTCGAGGTCCTCGCCGTAGCCGGGCTCGTCGAGGCACTCGCCGAGCGCGTTGTAGACGTGGCCCTTGACCTTGTCGCCCACCGGGACGGTGATCGGGCCGCCGGTGTCGGTGACCTGGGCGCCGCGGACGAGGCCGTCCTGCGGCTGCAGCGAAATGGTGCGCACCAGGTTGTCGCCCAGGTGCGCGGCCACCTCGAGGGTCACCGTCTTGCGCAGCTGCTCGAACTCGATGTCGACCTTGAGCGCGTTGAACTGCTCGGGAACGGAACCGCGCGGGAACTCGACGTCGACGACCGGCCCGGTCACCGAGACGATGCGCCCCTTGGCGCGCGGGGCTTCAGTACTGGTCATCAGTCATCACTTCCTGCTGCGGTGAGCGCGTTCGCGCCACCGACGATTTCGGAGATCTCCTGGGTGATCTGCGCCTGGCGGGCCTGGTTCGCCTCCCGCGTCAGCGTGTTCACCAGCTCGTTCGCGTTGTCCGACGCCGCCTTCATCGCGGTCCGGCGGGCCGCCAGCTCCGACGCGGCCGACTCGAGCAGCGCCGAGTACAGCCGGGTGTTGATGTACTTCGGCAGCAGCGCCGAGAGCAGCTTGTCGGCGCTCGGCTCGAACTCGTAGCTCGGCAGCAGACCGGCCGGCTTCTCGTCCTCGCCCTCGGAGTACTCGACCTCCAGCGGCGCGACGCGCTTGGCGACCGGCCGCTGGGTCAGCATCGACACGAACTCGGTGTAGACGACATGGATCTCGTCCACCCCGGCGATGCCGTCGGCGTTGCCTGCCGCGTCGTCCACACCCGCGTTGAAAGACTGCACCAGCGTCTCGGCCGCCGCGACCGCGTCCGGGTAGCCGGGCTGGTCGGAGAATCCCGTCCAGCTGCCGGCCACCGGGCGGTTGCGGAACCGGTAGTAGTTCAGTCCCTTGCTGCCGGTCGTGTAGACGTCGACCTCCTTGCCCTCCTTCTTCAGGAGCGCGAGCAGCTCTTCGGTCGCCTTCAGCACATTGGTGTTGTAACCCCCGCACTGGCCTTTGTCACTGGTGACGACCAGGACGGCGGCGCGCTTCGGGTTCGGGCGCTCGACCAGGAGCGGGTGGTCGAGGTTGGCCGCCGCGCCGGCCAGCGCCGAGAGCACCTTGGTGATCTCGTCCGCGTACGGCCGGGAAGCGGCGACCTTCGCGCGCGCCTTGGTGATGCGCGCGGTGGCGATGAGTTCCATCGCCTTGGTGATCTTGCCGATCGACTTCGTCGCCTTGATGCGCGAGCGAAGCTCCCGGAGTTGTGCGGCCATGGGCTACCAGCTCACTTCTTCGGGGCGGGCTTGTTGACCTTGACGGTCTCCTGCCCGACCTTCTCGGCGTCCATCGCGTCGGCGTTCGACTCGAGCGGCTTGCCCTCGGAGGTGGTGAACTCCTTCTTGAATTCGTTCACCGCCGCGATCAGCGCGTCGCGGGTGTCGTCCTCGAACTTGCCGGTGTCGCGGATCGCGCCCAGCACCTCGGCGTGCTTGCGCCGCGCCGAGTCGAGGAACTCGAGGTTGAAGCGGCGCACGTCCTCGGTCGGGACCGAGTCGAAGTAGCCGTTCGTGCCCAGGTACACCGTGGCGACCTGCTCCTCGACCGGAACCGGCGAGTACTGCGGCTGCTTGAGCACCTCGTACAGCCGGGCGCCGCGCTCGAGCTGCGCCTTCGACGCGTCGTCCAGGTCCGAGGCGAAGGCGGCGAACGCCTCCAGCTCGCGGTACTGGGACAGGTCGATACGCAGCGAACCCGCCACGTTCTTCATCGCCTTGACCTGCGCGGCGCCACCCACGCGGGAGACCGAGATACCCACGTCGATGGCCGGGCGCTGACCGGCGTTGAACAGGTCCGACTGGAAGAAGCACTGGCCGTCGGTGATCGAGATGACGTTCGTCGGGATGTAGGCCGACACGTCGTTCGCCTTGGTCTCGATGATCGGCAGACCGGTCAGCGAGCCAGCGCCCAGCTCGTCGGAGAGCTTCGCGCAACGCTCGAGGAGACGGGAGTGCAAGTAGAAGACGTCGCCGGGGAACGCCTCGCGGCCCGGCGGGCGGCGCAGCAGCAGCGAGATCGCGCGGTAGGCGTCGGCCTGCTTGGTCAGGTCGTCGAACACGATCAGGACGTGCTTGCCCTCGTACATCCAGTGCTGGCCGATGGCCGAGCCGGTGTAGGGGGCGATCCACTTGAAGCCGGCCGAGTCCGAAGCCGGGGCCGCGACGATGGTGGTGTACTCCATCGCGCCCGCGTCCTCGAGCGCCGACTTCACCGAGGCGATCGTGGAGCCCTTCTGGCCGACCGCGACGTAGATGCAGCGGACCTGCTTCTGCGGGTCGCCGGTCTCCCAGTTGGCCTTCTGGTTGATGATCGTGTCCACCGCGACCGCCGTCTTGCCGGTCTTGCGGTCGCCGATGATCAGCTGGCGCTGGCCGCGGCCGATCGGGGTCATCGCGTCGATCGCGGTGATGCCGGTCTGCAGCGGCTCGGACACCGGCTGGCGCTCGACCACCGAGGCGGCCTTGAGCTCCAGCGCGCGGCGGCCGGAGGTCTCGATCTCGCCGAGGCCGTCGATGGCCTGGCCGAGCGGGTTGACGACCCGGCCGAGGTAGCCGTCGCCGACCGGCACCGAGAGGACCTGGCCGGTCCGCTTGACCTGCTGGCCTTCTTCGATGCTCTCGAAATCGCCGAGGATGGCCGCACCGATGGAGCGCGCGTCCAGGTTCAGCGCCACGCCCAGCACGCCGCCCGGGAACTCGAGCAGCTCGTTGGCCATGGCCGAGGGCAGCCCTTCGACGTGGGCGATGCCGTCACCGGCGTCGGCGACGACGCCGACCTCTTCCCGCTCCACCGAAGGGGCGTAACTCGAGACGTAATTCTCGATCGCGTGGGCGATCTCGTCCGAGGAGATCGTCAGCTCCGCCATTTCGTTCCCGCTCTCGCTTCTGTTCTGTCCAGTGTGCAAAGTCTGTTGTGCCGCTCAGGCCCGGCTCAGCGTGCGGCGCACCGCCGCCAGCTGCCCGGAGGTGCTGCCGTCGATGACCTCGTCGCCGACGCGGACGACGAGCCCGCCGCCGAGTGCCGGGTCGATCTCGACGTGCAGCGCGATCGGCCGCCCGTAGATGCCGTCGAGCTTGGTCCCCAGCAGGGCCCGCTGCTCGTCGGTAAGCGCGTTCGCCGAGGTCACGTACGCGACCGAGCGTTCCCGCCGTTCGGCGGCCAGCGCGACCAGCTTGTCGAGCCCGTTGCCGACCGCGCGCCCCTTGGCGCGCCGCACGACCTGCTCGACCAGGGTCTCGGTGACCGCGTCGACCTTGTCCGCGAACAGCCCGCGGACCAGGGTCCGCTTCGCGTCGGCGGGAGCGGCCGGGTTGGACAGCGCCGCCTCCAGTTCCGGGGCGCCCGCGACGATCCGCGCGACCTGGAACAGCTGAGACTCGACGGTTTCGATGTTCCCGGTCTTCTCCGCCGCGGTAAGCAGCGCGGAGCGGCCGACCGACTCGAGCCCGTCCACCAGCTCGCGGGGACTGGACCAGCGGCTGCCCGCCACGGTGTCGAGCACCTGCAGGGCCTGCTCGCTCAGCTTCCCGTCGAACAGGCGGCGGACCAGGCCCTCGCGGCTCTCCGGGGCGACCGAAGAGTCGCTGACCGCACGGCGCAGGCCGATCTCGCGGTCCAGCAGGTCGACGACCGAGAGGAGCTCGTCGCCGACCTTCGCGGAGTCGGTTCCCGCGCCGGCCAGCACCTCGCCGAGCTTGTGCTCGGCGAGGTCGAGCGCTTCACGGCTCGCAGCATGCAGCGTCATTCTGGTCTACTTCCCCGCTCCGTTAGCGGCACCGTTGGCACCGGCAGTCTCCAGCTCCGCGAGGAACCGGTCGACGGTGCCCCGGCGGCGCGCCTCGTCCTCGAGCGACTCGCCGACGATCCGGCCGGCCAGCTCGACCGCGTTGCGGCCCATTTCGGCCCGCAGCTCGGCGACGATCTGCGCCTTCTGCGCCTGCAGCTGGGCGTGGCCCTGTGCCACGATCCGCTGGGATTCGGACTCCGCCTGCTCCCGCAGCTCCGCCTTGATCTGCTCGGCTTCGAGCCGGGCGTCGTCGCGGATCTTCGCGGCTTCGGAACGAGCGTCCGCCAGCTGCGCCTTGTACTCCGACAGCGCCTTCTCGGCCTCTGCCTGAGCCTTCTCGGCCTTCTCGATCCCGCCTTCGATCTTCTGCGCCCGCTCCTCGTACGCCTTCTCGAAACGAGGGACGACGAACTTCTTGAGCAGGAAGAGCAGGATCAGGAAGGCGACGATGCCGAGGATCAGTTCCGAGATGTTCGGAACGATCGGGTTCTCTGATGCGAGCACCACTTGGGTCTTCAGCACAACGTCTCCTTACGCGAGAGCGGACGACTCAGGCGGAGGCGATGAAGTAGATGACGATACCGATCAGGGCCAGCACCTCGGTGAGCACGAAGGTGGCGTAGCCGATGCCCTGCAGCTTGCTCTGGGCCTCCGGCTGACGCGCGGTGCCGTTGATCACCGCGGCGAAGATCAGACCCACACCGATGCCCGGGCCGATCGCGCCCAGGCCGTAGCCGATCGCCGCGAGGCCCTTGTTGAGGTTGATGGTCTGGGCGGCAGCCTCGGCCAGAACGATGTTGCTCACGTGCGTTTCCCTTCACTTCGGTCCGCGCACTCACGCGGATCGGGGTCTTGGTGTTCTCAGTGCTCCGACGCCAGCGCGGCGCCGATGTAGCCCGCGGAGAGCAGGGCGAAGATGTATGCCTGCAGCACCTGGATGAATGCCTCCAGGAACGTCAGGCCGATGGCGAAGATCCACGCCACCAACGACACCGGCTTCAGCGCGATGCTCGAGGTCTCGGTCAGCAAGAAGGTGCCGCCGAGGGTGAAGACCGCCAGGATCAGGTGACCCGCGAACATGGCGGCGAAAACACGGATGGCGAGCGTGAGCGGGTTGAGGAAGAACTTCTCCGCGAACTCGATCACCGCGAACAGCGGAAGCACCGGGCGGGGGACTCCGGCCGGGGCGAGCTCCTTCTTGAAGTACCCGCCGAGGCCGTGCTTCTTGATCCCGGCGTAGTGGTACATCGGGTACACCACGAGCACCGACAACGCGATCGGGAACCCGAACCGCGCCATGGTGGGGAACTGCAGGAACGGGATGACCCCGTACAGGTTGTTCAGCAGGATGAAGGTGAACAACGCGAAGATGACCGGCACGTAGCGCTTGAAGTCTTTCGAGCCGATCTGCTCGCGGGCGATGTTGTTGCGCGCGAAGTCGTAGATGGACTCGGCCACGAACTGGCCCTTGCCCGGAACGACTTTCAGCTTGCGCGTCGCCAGCAGGAAGTACCCCGCGATGATGATCACCGAGAGCACCACCAGAAGCATCGGCTTCGTGACGAAGCCGAACAACGGCGGCAGCTCAAAGCTTTCGGCGCCAGGGGGCGCGAAGGTCGCACCCTCGGTCAGTACCAGCGCGGCCACTGGGCTCCTCCCGGTTCTCCCGGCCGGCGTTCACTCCGCCGGGGGAATCGTCACGATCTGGACTTAACGTACCCGATACGCATCGGGACGCCGGAGGCGGCGGTACCCACCGGGCGCGGAGCCGGAAAGCCGGTCTGCGCTCGAGGGATGTCTCGCGTGAACACTGCCCTGCGGTCTACTTCGGACCAGAAGCGAAAGGAGGCGGAACCAACCCGGTCGCCACACTGCTGATCGCGGTTCGTCGTCGGGAGTGCGCGGCCGAAGCCGCCACCCATGATGCGGACCATACCAGCAGGTCAATCAGTGCCGTACAGGCGTACTCCTTACCATCCGAACGGTCCAGGACCTAAGTCCCGAATACCTCCGGGACCCCAGTCCCGAACCGGTCAGTTCGCGGCCGGAATGATGGTCGGGATACGCGCTTTGCGGAATGCGCCGAACTCCACGGCGGCGGCCACGAGAATGGCGACGATCATCGTGATTCCGAGCGAAAGCGGGTGCAGCGCGGTGACGCCCCTCAGCAGGGTGAGGGCCACGAACAGCAGGATGACCTTCGCCGCGTAGCCGCCCAGTGCGATGAGCATCACCAGCGACGGGTCCTGGCCCGCGGAGATCTTCATCATGCCGAGCGTGGACAGCGACGCGGCCATCGCGAGAACGCCTCCGACGAGGGCGCCGAGGAAACCGTGCAGTCCGTTAAGGACGGAGAAAAGCACAATGCAGGCAACGATGAACGGCGGCGTCCACAGCAGCGAAGCGCGGGTCATCGACCGGGCCAGCTGGCGCACCGGGGCGGCGTGCGGGTTCTCCGCCGGCGTCTGCGCAGCCTCGGCCTGGGACGTCTCGGGCATCTTAGGCGTCACCGCGTCGCTCACTGCATTCGCTCCTCGTTCGGTTCGACCCGCCAGTATAGACCGGCCCCGGGATCAGACTCCGTGCCGGTGCCGGGAACGCAGCCGCGGCACCAGCGAAACGAGCAATGCGATCACCAGTGCGGCGCCGATCGCCCAGAAGACGACCGGGCTGTCGAAAAGGGTGACCGACACCGCTCCGAAAGAGAGGATTCCGGCCCACAAATAGATCAACAGGACCGCGCGCCGCTGCGAATGGCCGATCTCCAGCAGCCGGTGGTGCAGGTGCATTTTGTCGGCGGCGAACGGGCTCTGCCCGCGCCGGGTGCGCCGCACGACGGCCATCACCAGGTCGAGCACCGGCACGAACAGGATCGCGGCCACGACCACTAGCGGCGAGAGCAGCGCCAGCGCGTCCGAGGCGGAGAACCGGGTGTAGTTGACCCGTCCGCTGGCCGAGGTGGTGGCCCCGGCGAGCATCAGGCCGATCATCATCGATCCGGAGTCGCCCATGAAAATTTTTGCCGGCTGGAAGTTGTACGGCAGGAAACCCAGACAGGCCCCGGCGAGCGCGGCGGCGATGAGAGCGGGCGGGTACGCGCCGAAGTCGCCGCCCGCGTTGTCCAGCAGGCCGAGCGAGAACGCGCAGGTGGCCGAGGCGGCGATGAAGCCGAGGCCGCCGGCCAGCCCGTCCAGGCCGTCCACGAAGTTCATCGCGTTGACCATCACCACGACCATGATCACGGTGAGCAGCGCGCCCTGGTTCTTGTCCAGCACCAGCACCGAGCCGAACGAATCGCCGTTGCCGCCCCAGGGCACCCAGAAAGACACCCACTGCACGCCGAAGATGACCAGGATCCCGGCACACATGACCTGCCCGGCGAGCTTCGTCCAGGCGTCCAGCTCGAACCGGTCGTCGAGGATGCCGATCAGGGAGATGACGCCGGCCGCGAGCAGCACGCCGACCGCGTCGAAGGACACGTCGAAGCCGTGGCTGAGCGCGGGCAACTGGTGGGCGAGGCCCATCGCCGCGGCGATCCCGAGGTAGATGCCGACGCCGCCCATCCGCGGGATCGGCGTGACGTGCACGTCGCGGGCGCGCGGGTTGGCGATCGCGCCGATCCGGATCGCCACCCGCCGGACGACGCCGGTGAGCAGGTAGGTCACCGCGGTCGCGGTCAGCGCCACGAGCAGGTACTCCCGGATCGGGAGAAGTCCTTGGACTACAGGCATGACCGCGTCACGCCCGCCGGGAGGTCGGAGTCACCGCGCAACGCTACCGCGCCCGGGTGCGGCGGCGGTGAACGGCGGTCACTGAACGCGGGCGCCGGTTGCTCCGGTACGCGTTTGCCCGGGTACGCCGTACGGCGGCAGCCCGGTTGGTCCTCCTCGAACCCCGACCGCGGCGACCCGGCTGGTGCCCTCGGACCCGTACGGCGGCAGCCCGGCGGGTCCCGCTCGGACCCCGGGCGGCCGCTTCCGCGCGGGTTTTCAGGCGAGCGATTCCTCGGAGACGCCGATCACCTCGGCGATCGCCGCCTTCGTCACCGCGCCCTCGCGCAGCACCACCGGCTTGTCGCCGGTCAGGTCGACGATCGACGAGGCCACCGCTTCCCCGCTGGAGCCGCCGTCGAGATACACCGAGACCGAATCGCCGAGCTGTTCCTGCGCCTCGGCCGCGGTCGACGCCGGCGGCTGGCCGGAGACGTTCGCGCTGGACACCGCCATCGGGCCGACGTCGCGCAGCAGCTCAAGCGCGACCGGATGCAGCGGCATCCGCAGCATCACGGTGCCGCGCGAGTTGCCGAGGTTCCACTGCAGGCTGGGCGCGTGCGGCAGGACGATCGACAGGTCGCCCGGCCAGAACGCCTCGATCAGCGCACGGGCCTGCGGCGGAACGCCGAGCACCAGACCGTCCACAGTGGACCAGGAGCCGACCAGCACGCCGACCGGCATGTCCGGGCCCCGGTTCTTGGCCCGCAGGAGGGATTGCACCGCGCCGGCGTCGAACGCGTCGGCGCCGATGCCGTACACCGTGTCCGTCGGCAGGACGACCAGCCGGCTCGACCGCACCGCGGCTGCCGCCGCAGCCAGGCCCTCGGCACGGGAGTCGCGCTTGCCGCAGTCGTAGACCGCACTCATGGCTGGGAGCCTAGCGTCCGAGGTTCGCGCCGTTTCGGGGCGGCTGCTGCCCGGGTTCGGCGGACGTCCGTGCGGGCCCCTTCCGGGAATCCAAGTCCCTCCAGGGCGCCTTCACCGACACCGCCGGGGACAACCGGCAACGAGACGCTCAGCCCAGGCGGCGGGCGGTCACGAAACGGGCCCGGCCGGTCAGGTCGGGATGGTCCTCGACGCCGGTCAGCACCCGGCGCGCCCGCACCAGCGCGGGGACCGCCGAGCCGTGCGTGTCGTCGTGTTCGATCGCCAGTCCGCCGCCAGGCCGGAGCAGTCGCGCTCCGGCCGCGATCGCGTGGCGGATCACCGCCAGGCCGCTTTCCTCGGCGAACACCGCGCGTGCCGGGTCGTGTTCGCCGACCTCCGGCGGGACCGAGGTGCCTTCCGGGACGTACGGCGGGTTGCACAGCACCAGGTCGACCAGGCCGTCCAGCTCGGCGAACATCGTCGGGTCGGCGATGTCGCCGGAATACAGCCGGATCGGGGTGTTGCCGGCCGCGGTGTGCACGTCGGCGTTGTGCCGGGCCCAGGCGAGCGCCTGCGGGTCCACGTCGACCGCGTAGACGACCGCGTCCGGCCGCTCGTGCGCCACCGCCAAGGCGAGCGCGCCGGAGCCGGTGCAAAGGTCCACCACGACCGGGTACTCCCGGCCCTGCAGGAACTTCACCCCCCACTCGAGCAGCAGTTCCGTCTCCGGGCGCGGGACGAACACGCCGGCCCCGACGTTCACCGTGATGTTGCCCAGCGCGGCCCACCCGGTGAGGTACTGCAGCGGGATCCGCTTCGCGCGCTGGGCGACCAGCTGGCCGATCGCCTCGATCACCGGCGGGTCGACCAGCGGCACCATCGGCAGCCGGCCGCGCTCGACGCCGAGCACGTGGGCGGCGATGAGGTCCGCGTCCGACCGCGGTGATTCCACGCCCGCCTCGGTGAGGATCCGGGTGGCCTCCATGATGGCCAGGCGCAGCGGCTGCCGATTCACTGGTCGTCCTTCACTCGTCGAAACTGCCCCCACCGGGGGTCCCGCCCAGGGTATCGATCTCCGGGCACGCTGCGGTCACGCCTGGCCGAGATACCCGGCCAGTACTTCCCGCTGCTGGGCCAGCGCGCCGATCCGCCGGTCGGTCTCGGCGAGTTCGCTGCGCAGCCGGCGCACCAGCTCCGGGCACAGGTCGAGGTGCGCGGCGGGTCCGGTCGCGCAGTCGAGCATCCCGGCGATCATCTCCGTGGTCAGGCCCGCGGCCAGCAGTTTCCGAATCTGCAGCACGCGGGCCACCGCTTCGTCGTCGTAGACCCGGTATCCGCTGGTGTTGCGCGTCGAGGACAAGAGCCCCTGCTCGCCGTAGTACCGCAGCAGCCGCGGCGCCACGCCCGTGCGTTCCGCGAGTTCGCCGATCAGCATCCGTCGTCCCCAAGGTCTGGCCTTCACATTGGTGTCAATCCTTAACGTCGGACGCATGACGGAACATTTCGCTCCCCAGGAATCCAGCCAGAGCCCCGGTCTCCTGCTCGCCGCGATCCGGGAGGGACTGCGATGAGCCGGCAGCTGGTCCTGCCGAACGAAGCGCCGTCGCTGAGTCCCCAGCGGCTCGCTGGGCTGGCCCGGCTGGCCGAGAAACTGGGCTACGACGCGGTGTGGCTGCCCGATCACGTACTGCCGCCGGAACCGTTCGGCGAGGTCTTCGGCGGGGTGTACGAGCCGCTGGTCACCCTCGGCTACCTGGCCGCGGCCACCGAACGCGTGCAGCTGGGCACGTCGGTGGTGATCGCGCCGCTGCGCTCGCCGTACGTGCTGGCCAAGCAGGCGGCGACCGTCGACCGGCTCTCCGGCCACCGGCTGGTGCTGGGCCTGGGCGCGGGCTGGAACGAACCGGAGTTCGCCGAGCTCGGCGTGGACTTCTCCCGGCGCGGTGCGCTGCTGGACCACACGCTCGCGCTGCTCGACCAGCTGTTCACGACCGGACGCGGCCCGGCGGGCGGGCACTTCGAACCGCGCCCGGCCGGCCGGATCCCGATCCTGGTCGGCGGGAACTCGACGGTCGCGCTGCGCCGAGCGGCTCGCGCCGGGGACCAGTGGCTCAGCGCCGGGCTGTCGCCGGACCAGTTCGCGGAGCGGGTAACGAAGCTGGCCGAACTCGATCCCGAGCGGCGAGTACGGCCGATCGCCCGGCTGCAGGTCACCGGAGAGCTGGCGACGGCAGTCGAGACCTACCACGAGTACCGGGCGGCAGGGGCGGCCGCGGTGTCCGTGCATTTCGGCGCCGACGAGGAGTACGAGGAACGGATGACCGCGTTCGCCGCGGCTACCGAGTGAGTCACCCGGCGCCGCCCGCCCCGGTCCGCAGGCGGGCTCCCCTCTAGACTCCGCCCGGTGCGACCCAAGGAACTACGCTTCGGCCTCGGGATCTTCGCCGCCGCGCTCGGCTTGCTGCTGGTGCGGTTTCTCGTGCCACGGCCAGTGGGCATGGCGGACAACGGCGACGGCTGGCGGTTGCTCTGCCAGCTCGACGCGGCACAGCCGAACCGGCTGCTCGAAGGGTTCGTCCAATTCGGTTACGGCCCCGCCGCGCCGTGCGATTCGCCGTACGTGTCCAGCCAGATTTGGCTGGACTGGGCCGCGAGCAAGCTCGGCGGCCTGTTCGGCGGATCCGACGTGCTGAACTTGCTCGTGCTCGGGGTGCTCACCTGTGTGCTGATCGCCGCGGCCATCGCGGTCACGGTGCTCGGGCTCGATCTGCGGCGACGCGGCCAAGCCGTCGCCGCCGGGTTGCTGCTGCTGGTGATGGCGGACTCGGCGTTCTTCGGCTACTTCGCGTCGGTGCTCAGCGAAGGCGCGGCGTTCCTGGGAATCTTGCTGATCTGCGCCGGTCTGCTGTTGCTGCACCGCACCGGCCGGCTCCGACTGGCCGGCGCGGTGGTGACGGTCCTCGGCGGGCTCGTCGGGATCAACGCCAAATCGCAAACCCTTTTGCTCATCCCGCTTTTCGCGCTCGCCCTGCTGCTGACCCGGAGAAAGGGCGAGCGCGGACGGAAGCGCTGGGCACTGCCGCTCGCCCTCCTCTCGATCGTCGGCGCGGGCACTCTCGCGATGCAGTCCCAGGGCGACCCAGCCAACTCGGTTTACCGCGAAGCCAATATGTACCACGCGATCTTTGATTCCATTGTGGACGGAAAACACGACACCGCGGGCGACCTCGCCGCGCTCGGGCTGCCGGAATCCTTCGCGAAGTACGTCGGCACTGGATGGTGGGACGAACACGGTGCGCCGAACGACCCGCTCTACCCGCAGTACCGGGACAAGATCAGCCGTCGCAACGTCGTGCACTACTACGCGACGCACCCCGGCCGCACCGCGGAAATCCTTCAGCAGGGCGGCATCGACGCGCTGACCGCGCGCCCGGCGAACCTCGGCAGTTTCGGTGAGCTGTCCGGCCAGCCGAGGCTTTCGAAGGAGTACCGGGTGCCGGTGTTCTCCGGCCTGGCCGCACTCGCCGCGCCGCTCGGATTGTTCGTGCTGGTACCGGTTTGGCTGCTGATCGGCTGGGCCGGCGTGCGCGCGTTCCGGCGAAAACGGCGCGAGTACGGGCTGGTGACGTTCCTGCTGGTGTTCTTCGCCGCCGGGCAGCTGGGACTGTCCGCGCTGGGCGAGGGGATCGAGGGGGTGAAACACCAGCTGCTGACGCTGTTCCCGACTGTGCTGGCGGTGGTGTTCGCCATCCTCAGTCTGCTGCCGCGCGCCGAGAAGGAACCGGAGACCAGTGCGGAGGACGACCCGCGGCCGGAGATCATCCCCGCCGCGGCGTGAGACGAAAACGGGCCGCTCCCCCGAATCGCTCCGGGAAAGCGGCCCTTCTGGAAGACCTCAGCCGGAGTGCGCGGCGAGCCGTTCCTCCCGGTCGGCGGTCGCCAGCGCGTCCAGCACGCCGTCGAGTTCGCCGTCCAGGACCTGGTCCAGGTTGTATGCCTTGTAGTTGACCCGGTGATCGGAAATTCGGTTCTCCGGGTAGTTGTAGGTCCGCACGCGCTCTGAGCGGTCGACCGTCCGCACCTGCGACCGGCGGGCGTCCGACGCCTTCGCCGCGGCTTCTTCTTCGGCGACCTGCTGCAGGCGCGCCTGCAGCACCTGCAGCGCCCGCGCCCGGTTCTGGATCTGCGACTTCTCGTTCTGGCACGAGACGACGATGCCGGTCGGCAGGTGAGTGATCCGCACCGCCGAGTCGGTGGTGTTCACGCTCTGTCCGCCCGGGCCGGACGACCGGAACACGTCGATGCGCAGGTCGTTCGGGTCGATTTCGACCTCGACCTCCTCCGGTTCCGGGTAGATCAGCACGCCGGACGCGGACGTGTGGATCCGGCCTTGCGACTCGGTGGCCGGCACGCGCTGCACGCGGTGCACGCCGCCCTCGAACTTGAGCCTCGACCAGACGCCTTCGACGTCGGCCGTCTTGCTCTTCAGCGACAGCGTGACGTCCTTGTAGCCGCCGAGGTCCGACTCGGTCGAGTCGAGCACCTCGGCCTTCCAGTTGTGCCGCTCCGCGTACCGCAGGTACATGCGCAGCAGGTCGCCGGCGAACAGCGCGGATTCCTCGCCGCCTTCGCCGGACTTGATCTCCATGACGACGTCGGAGCCGTCGTACGGGTCGCGCGGCAGCAGCAGTTCGGTGAGCTTGGCCTCGAGCAGCGGGATCTTCGCCGCCAGTTCCTCCGCCTCGGCCGCGAACGTCGCGTCCTCGGCGGCCAGTTCCTTGGCCGCGGACAGGTCGTCGCGCGTCTGGTCCAGTTCGCGGACCACGCGCACCACCGGGCTCAGCTCGGCGTACCGGCGGCCCAGCTTGCGCGCCCGGGCCTGGTCGGCGTGCACCGCCGGGTCGGCGAGCTGCCGCTCCAGCTGAGAGTGCTCGTCGAGCAGCCCCTTGAGCGAACTCGAATCCACTTCGCAGCCTTCTCTCTCTACCGAACGGGCCCGGACAGAACAACGGCGCCCACCCGGGCGTGCGGGTAGGCGCCGTCGAACGAGCTACTTGGCTTCGGTCTTCTGCCGCTTGCCGTAGCGCTTCTCGAACCGGGCAACCCGGCCACCGGTGTCCATGATCTTCTGCTTGCCGGTGTAGAACGGGTGGCAGTTCGAGCAGATCTCGACGTGGATCTGGCCCGACTCCTTGGTGCTGCGGGTGACGAAGGTGTTCCCGCAGTTGCAGGTGACCGTCGTTTCCACGTAATTCGGGTGAATACCGCTCTTCATGGTGTCCTCTCTCGTTGGCCCCGGGTCCCCTGTGCAGGGGTGAACCGGTGCCGGACTTCAGCGGGTCATTCTGCCAGACCGGCTGGCACCGGCTTCAACACACCCCGGTGACCAGGTATTCCGCCGCCGATCGCTACCGGGGGCAGGCAGAGCCGTTCGCCTTGTACGGATTTTGTACCGCTTGGCGTGATGCTCGTCATGTTCGTGAATCACTCGCATACTGGAGGTGCGGACATGCGCATGACCGTTCTGCTAGCCCGGCTCGCGAAACCGGCCGCGGCGCTCGCACTGGCCGCGTCCGCTGTGGTCTTCGCGCCGGCCGCGAACGCCAGCACCGGCGTCACGGCAGCCGACATCAACCCGGTGGCCGGCACGTTCACCCAGGTGCCCGAGGCGAGCATCGACAGCGCCGGCGACGGCAGCCCGTCCGGAGCGGTCGCCTGGTACCGGGCGCACATGGGCAGCAGTGGGTGGGAGCACTACTGCGAGAAGGCCGCCGAGAACTCCTATGGGACCGGCGGGGTGTGGGCATCGGCCAACGCGCACTGGAACGGCGCCAGCCCGAAGCACACGACCGGAACTCCGCCGGCCGGGTCGTTTGTCTACTGGAACATCAGCGCGTACGGCCACGTCGGCATCGCGGACGGCAACGGCGGGTTCTACGCGACCAGTGTCGGCGGAGCGATCGGGCACGGCAGCTCGACCAGCTACTTCAACAACTATCGCGGCTGGACCCCGGCCGCGGTGCCGCACCAGTAACCCGGCCGGTCGTTGACCGCTGCCCGTGCCCGCCATCCTCGGGCAAGGGCAGGTGAACCGACGGAGCGCTCCCTGCCGGACCTGGGGTCGGCACGGGGCGCTCCGTCGGCGTACTGCGACGGGAAAACCCTTGCTGCGGCACAGCTATCGGGAAAGCGTCACCGAGCGTCCGCCGACATCCGGGCGACATCGTGCGGGACATGGTCATTCGGTCTTCCGCGCTGCTGCTCGGCTTCGTGCGGGCCGCCACCGTGGTACAGGCCAACCCGGCGAGGACCCGACCTTGTCGCACCTGGCCAGTCCGGTCCGAGCGCAACCGGTACGGTTGACGGCCCGCACCCCGGCACCCGCGTCGAGTGGTGCCTTCCGTGAAGGGGCCCTTGAGGGAATCTAGGTCCCTCAAGGGGCCCATCACGGACTTGGACTCGCGGCGGGGCGGGGGCAGGTCAGGGCTCAGCCGGAAACGAAACCGGCCCGCCCCGGGAAACCGGGGCGGGCCGTCGTGCTTCGTCCGAACGCGGGCCAGTCAGCGATTGGCCCGCGGGAGGCGACTCAGTCGTCGTCTCCGCCGCCCAGGGCGGTCTTCGACACCTGCATCAGGAACTCGATGTTGGTCTTCGTCTTGCGCAGGCGCGAAATCAGCAGGTCGATCGCCTGCTGCGAGTCCAGCGCGTGCAGCACGCGGTGCAGCTTGTGCGTCACCGCGAGCTCGTCCGGCGAGAGCAGCAGCTCTTCCTTGCGGGTGCCGGACGGGTTGACGTCGACCGCCGGGAACACGCGGCGCTCGGAGATCTTGCGGTCGAGCTTGAGCTCCGCGTTGCCGGTGCCCTTGAACTCCTCGAAGATCACCGTGTCCATCGTGGACCCGGTCTCCACCATCGCGGTCGCGAAGATGGTGAGCGAGCCGCCGTTCTCGATGTTGCGCGCGGCGCCGAGGAAACGCTTCGGCGGGTAGAGCGCGGTCGAGTCGACACCACCGGACAGGATGCGCCCGGACGCCGGGGCGGCCAGGTTGTACGCGCGGCCCAGCCGGGTGATCGAGTCGAGCAGGACGACCACGTCGTGGCCCATTTCGACCAGGCGCTTGGCCCGCTCGATGGACAGCTCGGCGACCGAGGTGTGGTCGGACGGCGGGCGGTCGAAGGTGGAGGCGATGACCTCGCCCTTCACCGACCGCTGCATGTCGGTGACCTCTTCCGGGCGCTCGTCGACCAGGACGACCATGAGGTGGGCCTCAGGGTTGTTCGTCGTGATCGCGTTCGCGATGTCCTGCATGATCGTGGTCTTACCGGCCTTCGGCGGGGACACGATCAGCGCTCGCTGGCCCTTGCCGACCGGCATGATCAGGTCGATCACGCGGGTGGTGAGCTTGTGCGGCTCGGTCTCGAGGCGCAGCCGCTCGTTCGGGTACAGCGGGGTCAGCTTGGTGAAGTCCGGACGGCGCTTGGCCTCTTCCGGCTCCAGGCCGTTGATCGAGTCGACGCGCACCAGCGGGTTGAACTTCTGCCGCTGCTGCTCGCCGTCGCGCGGCTGGCGCACGACGCCGGTGATCGCGTCGCCGCGGCGCAGGCCGAACTTGCGGACCAGCGACAGCGACACGTACACGTCGTTCGGCCCGGCGAGGTAGCCCGAGGTGCGCACGAACGCGTAGTTGTCCAGCACGTCCAGGATGCCGGCGACCGGCAGCAGGACGTCGTCCTCGCGGATCTCGGTGTCCGGCGCGCCGCCCTCGGCGCGGCCGCCCCCGCTGCCCCGGCGGCGACGGTCGCGGAAGCGACGGCCGCGGCGGCCGCCTTCCTCGTCGTCGTCCTGGGCGGCGCGGTTGTCGCGGTCCCGGTTGTCCCGGTTGTCGCGGCCGTCCTGCTGGTTGCGGCCCCGGTTGTCGCGGTTGTCGCGGTTGCCGTCGCGGTTGTCCTGGCCGCCCCGGTTGTCGCGGTTGTCCTGGCCGCCGCGGTTGTCGCGGTTGCTGTCCCGGTTGTCCCGGTTGCCGTCGCGGTTGTCCTGGCCGCCCCGGTTCTCCCGGTTGCTGTCCCGGTTCTCGCGGTTGCCGTCGCGGTTGCCCTGCCGGTCGCCGCGCTGGCCGTCACGGTTCGCGCCGCCGCGGCGACGGCGGTTGCGGCCGCCTTCCTCGGACTGGCCCTCGGCGCCCTCGGAACGGTCCTGCCGCTCCGGGCGCTCCTGCGCGGCCGGCTTCTCGGCGGGAGCCTCGGCCTGCGGAGCGGCCGCCTGCGGGGCCTCCGCCTTCGGGGATTCGGCCTTGGCCGCCTCGGCCGGAGCCGGTTCCGCCTTCGGCGCGTCCGCCTTGGCCCGGCGAGCGGGCCTCTCCGCCTTCACCGGCTCGACGCCGTCCAGCGGGAGCGCCTCGGCCTGCCCTGGGCCACGCTTCTTGCTCTTGCCCTGGCGCTCGCGGATCGCGGCGATCAGGTCTCCCTTGCGCATGCCGGTGGTCTCGCCCACACCCAGTTCGCCCGCCAGCTGGCGGAGCTCGGCGATGACCATTCCGGACAGGCCCCCGGCGCGGCGCTTCGGAGCAGCCGCGGCCCCAGTGGTGTCAGCGGCGGGGGCCGCCGCGTCGCCGCTCAACAGATCGGTGTTGCTCACACATGTCCTTCCTGACCGATCCACGTTCCGGGTGGATCAGCGGACTGCCGCCGTAGCGAGACGGCTTCTGCCTCCGATGCGGACGGCTCGCGCTTAGCCGTGCGAGACACAGCAAAACGCCGCCAGCACAGGGTGTTTGCCTCCTCCGGACGAAGGAAGCGGAATTCGGCACCGCCGAGACCGGAAACCCGCCTGCGTCCCTCCGCCTCCCGCGGCTCAAGCGGTGCGGAATCAGCGGATCGACGAAGGATGCGCGGACCGGAGCCGCCGCTAAGGGCGAACAGGCCCGGCATCAGGTGCGGAAACGCACGGTGATCGAACGCCCCCGAGGGTAGACCGCGCCTTGCCCGGGTGCAACAACCACCCCCCGCGTGGCGCACCTCGCCGCCCGCCCCGTGACCTGCTCGTCACTTGGGGACGACCTGCACACCCTTGCGGTCGACCGGCAATTCGACGACCTCGAAACCCGTAACGTCCACGTCGGCCGGAAGTATTCCGCTGGTCGTGAGAGCGAGCACAGTCGGTCCGGCGCCGGAGATCGCGGCGGCCACGCCCTGGGCGCGCAGCGTGCGCACCAGCGCGGTGCTCGCCGGGTACGCCCCGGCGCGGTAGTCCTGGTGCAGCCGGTCTTCAGTAGCCGCCAGCAGGAGCTCCGGCCGCTCGGTGACGGCGAGGACGGCCAGCGCCGCCCGGCCCGCGCTGTGTGCCGCGTCGGCGTGCGGGATCTGCGCCGGAAGCAGGCCGCGGGTGGCGTCGGTGGACGATTTTTCCGCCGGCACCGCGACCACCGGCCGCAGCGCCGGGTTCGGCTCCACGCGTTCCGCCCGGAACCGGCCGTTTTCCGACCAGGCCACCACGAGGCCGCCGAGCAGGCTGGCCGCCGCGTTGTCCGCGTGGCCCTCGAATTCCGCCGCCAGCTGCAGCGCGTCGTCGTCGAGCGGACGGCCGGCGATCGCATAGCCGAGCGCGACCCCGGACACCACCGCGGCGGCAGACGAGCCGAGGCCGCGCGCGTGCGGAATGCTGTTGTGGCAGCGCAGGTGCAGGCCATTCGGACGCACGTCCAGGTGCTCGCACGCCCGCCGGATCGCGCGGACGACGAGGTGGGTTTCGTCGGTCGGCACGTCTTCGACGCCGCCCGCCCCGGCGTCGAAGACCTCGACCTTCAGGCCGCCTCCGGTCACCTCCAGCTCGACCACGTCGTGCCGGGCCAGCGCCAGGCCGAGCGCGTCGAAGCCCGGTCCGAGGTTCGCCGTCGAAGCCGGAACGGTGACGCGAAACCCGGTCCGCGCCGTCACGACTGTGCCCCGGTCCCGCACCGGAACGCTTGCTGCTTGTCAGTGAAGGGCCCCTTGCGGGGCTTGGCTTCCCTCCAGGGGCCGCGCACGGACAGGCTGGCGCCGGGAACACCGCTGCCGAGCGGCGACGCGGCGGGAGCGGAAAGCGCGCGGATCGGCGCGGTCACGACAGATCCAGCGCCGCGGCGACCGCGGTCGGGTCGACCGCGAGCGGCTCGACCTCCACGTTGCCCTCCAGCGCCGTCGCCGGGTCCTTCAGTCCGTGCCCGGTGACCGTGCAGACGACCGTGCTTCCCTTCGGCAACCGGCCGTCCGCGTGGGTGGCCAGCAGGCCGGCCACGCTGGTCGCCGACGCCGGTTCGACGAACACGCCCTCCCGCCGGGCCAGCAGCCGGTACGCCTCAAGGATTTTCTCGTCGGTGATCGCCTCGAACAGGCCGTCCGACTCCTCTTTCGCGGTCATCGCGCCGTTCCACGAAGCCGGGCTGCCGATGCGGATCGCGGTCGCGATGGTGTCCGGGTCCGACACCGGTGCGCCGTGCACGAGCGGAGCCGCGCCGGCCGCCTGGAAACCGAACATGCGCGGAGTGTTCTTCACCACACCGTCCGCCGCGTACTCCGAATAGCCCTTCCAGTACGCGGTGATGTTGCCGGCGTTGCCGACCGGGAGGCAGTGGATGTCCGGCGCCTGGCCGAGCACGTCGCAGATCTCGAACGCCGCGGTCTTCTGGCCCGCGATGCGCACCGGGTTGACCGAGTTGACGAGCGTGACCGGGTAGTCCGCGGCGGTCTTGCGCGCGAGTTCGAGGCAATCGTCGAAGTTGCCGTCGACCTGCAGGATCCGGGCCCCGTGCAGCACCGCCTGGGCGAGCTTGCCCATCGCGATCTTGCCCTGGGGCACCAGCACCGCGCAGGTGAGCCCGGCGCGCGCGGCGTACGCGGCGGCCGAGGCGGAGGTGTTGCCGGTGGACGCGCAGATCACCGCCTTGAGGCCGCTGGCCAGCGCGTGCGTGATGGCCACGGTCATCCCGCGGTCCTTGAACGAGCCGGTCGGGTTGGCGCCCTCGACCTTCAGGTACACCGTGGCGCCGGTCAGCTCGGACAGGTGCGGAGCGGGCAGCAGCGGGGTGTTGCCCTCGCCAAGGGTGACCACGCGGGCCCCGTCCGGGACCGGGATCCGGTCGCGGTACGCCTCGATGATCCCCGGCCAGCCACTCATGCGTCTTCGCCTTCCACCCGCATCACGCTCACAACCTCGTGCACCACATCAAGTTTCGCAATCTCGTCCACAGTGGACTGAAGCGCCGCGTCCGGCGCGAGGTGGGTGACCACCACGAGGCTCGCCGTGTCGTTCGCGTCGCGCTGGCGGACCGCGGCGATGCTCACGCCGTGGCCGGCGAACGCCTGCGCCACTTGGGCCAGCACGCCGGCGCGGTCGGCCACGTCCAGGCTGACGTGGTAGCGCGTCGGAGTCTGGCCCATCGGCCGCATCGGCAGCGCGGCATGCGCCGATTCGCGCGGGCCGCGACCGCCGAGCACCTGGTTGCGGGCCACCGCGACGAGGTCGCCGAGCACCGCGCTGGCCGTCGGGGCGCCGCCCGCGCCCTGGCCGTAGAACATCAGCTCGCCGGCCGCGTCCGCCTCGACGTAGACCGCGTTGAACGCGCCGCCCACGCCGGCCAATTGGTGGCTGCGCGGAATCATGACCGGATGCACGCGCGCGGACACCGATTCGGTGCCGTCGTCCGCGGTCACCCGCTCGCAGATGGCCAGCAGCTTCACGGTGCGGCCGAGGGTGCGCGCCGCGGCGAGGTCGGACGCCGTGACGTCGGCGATGCCTTCGCGGTGCACGTCCTTCGCGGTGACCCGGGTGTGGAACGCCAGCGAGGCCAGGATCGCGGCCTTCGACGCCGCGTCGTAGCCGTCCACGTCCGCGGTCGGGTCCGCCTCGGCGTACCCGAGCCGGCTCGCCTCGTCGAGCGTCTCCGCGTACCCGGCGCCGGTGGCGTCCATCGCGGACAGGATGTAGTTGGTCGTACCGTTGACGATCCCCATCACGCGGGTGATCCGGTCACCGGCCAGCGATTCGCGCAGCGGGCGCAGCAGCGGGATGGCCCCGGCGACGGACGCCTCGAAGTACAGGTCGACGCCGGCCGCGTCGGCCGCCTCGAACAGTTCCGCGGAATGCTCGGCGAGCAGCGCCTTGTTGGCGGTGACCACGGATTTCCCGCTGTTCAGCGCGGTGAGCAGCCAGCCGCGGACCGGGTCGATCCCGCCGACCAGCTCGACCACCACGTCGACGTCGTCGCGCGCGACCAGCGCCGCGGCGTCGTCGGTGAGCAGCTCCGCGGGCAGCTCCGGGTGCTTGTCCGGGCGGCGCACCGCGATGCCGACCAGCTCGACCGGCGCGCCCGCGCGGGCGGCCAGCTCGTCAGCGTGTTCGGTGAGCCGGCGGGCGACCTCGCTGCCGACCGTGCCGCAGCCGAGCATCGCGACCCGGACGGCTGGACGGTCGGATGGAGACACTGTGGACACTTCTCAAACCTCCAGGCGCAACATGTCGTCCGTCGTCTCCCTGCGCAGCAGCAGCCGGGCGGTGCCGTTGCGCACGGCGACCACCGCCGGCCGCGGCAGCCGGTTGTAACCGCTGGCCATCGCGTAGCAGTAGGCGCCGGTCGCCGCGACGGCCAGCAGGTCGCCGGGAGCCAGCGTGTCTGGCAGCCAGCAGTCTCGGACCACGATGTCGCCGGACTCACAGTGTTTTCCCACCACGCGAGACAACGCGGGGGTCACCGGCTCGTTCCCGTCAGCTGCCGAGCGGGAAACCACCCGGCAGTCGTAGACCGCGTCGTAGAGCGCGGTGCGGATGTTGTCGCTCATCCCGCCGTCGACGCTGACGTACCGGCGCGCGGTCTCGTCGCCGAGCGCCACGTCCTTGATGGTGCCGACCTCGTACAGCGTGAACGTGCCCGGCCCGGCGATCGCGCGGCCCGGCTCGCCGGCGATCCGCGGCACCGGAAGGTCGGCGTATGCGCATTCCTTGCGGACGATCTCGCGGATCTGCGTGATCATCTGCGCGGGCGGCGGCGGGTTGTCCTTCTCGGTGTAGGCGATGCCGAAGCCGCCGCCGAGGTCGACGACGTTCAGCTGCTCCAGCAGCTCCCGGCCGTGTTCCTTGGCCAGGTCGGCGAGCAGCCCGACGACGCGGCGCGCGGCCACCTCGAAACCGTCCGCGTCGAAGATCTGCGAGCCGATGTGGCTGTGCAGGCCGACCAGCTTCAGCGACGACGCGTTCAGCACTCGGCGGACCGCCTCCGCGGCGTCGCCCGACGCCAGCGAGAAGCCGAACTTCTGGTCCTCGTGCGCGGTCGCGATGAATTCGTGGGTGTGCGCCTCGACGCCGACGGTGACCCGGACGAGCACCTTCTGCTCGACCCCGTGCGCGGCGGCGACCTCGGCCAGCCGGGCGATCTCGTAGTACGAGTCGACCACCACGGTGCCGACGCCCGCGGACACCGCGAGTTCCAGCTCGGCGACAGACTTGTTGTTGCCGTGGAAGGTGATCCGCTCGGCGGGGAACTCCGCGCGCTGCGCGACGGCCAGCTCGCCGCCGCTGCACACGTCCAGGCTCAGGCCCTGTTCGGCCACCCAGCGGGCGATCTCCACGGACAGGAACGCCTTCGACGCGTAGTGCACCAGCGCCGGGTCGTCGAACGCCTCGGCGTAGTCGGCGCAGCGGGACTTGAAGTCCGCCTCGTCGACCACGAACAGCGGCGTGCCGTACTTCTCGGCGAGGTCGCGCACGTCCACCCCGGCGATCCGGACCACGCCGTCGGCGGCGCGATAAGCGTTGCGCGGCCACACTTTCGCCGGCAGATGGTCGAGTTCGCCGGCACTCGAGGGCGGGAACCCGGAGGCGTCGGCATGGGGGTAGACGTCGGCGTGGCGGGGGCCCGCGGGGTGCGCCATTTCTTACATCCGTTCCGGAGCGGAGACACCGAGCAGCGACAAACCGTTCGCCAGCACCTGGCGCGCGGCTTCGCACAACGCGAGACGGGCGTACGTGAGGGGGGTGGCCTCCTCGTCGCCCTGCGGCAGCACGCGGCCCACGGTGTAGAACTTGTGGTACGCGCCGGCCAGTTCCTCGAGGTAGCGGGCCACGCGATGCGGTTCGCGCATCTCCGCGGCCCGGCGCACGACGGCGGGGAATTCGCCGATCGTGCGGATGAGCTCGCCCTCGGCGGGCAGGGTCAGCAAGCCGAAATCGGCGTCCGCGTCGGATTTGAGGCCGAGGTCCGCCGCGCCGCGCTGCAGCGACGACAGCCGGGCGTGCGCGTACTGCACGTAGTACACCGGGTTGTCGTTGGAGTGCTTGCGCAGCAGGTCCAGGTCGACGTCCAAAGAGGAATCGACGGAGTAGCGGATCAGCTCGTAGCGGGCCGGGTCCACGCCGACCGCCTCGACCAGGTCCTCCAGCGTGATCACGGTGCCCGCGCGCTTGGACATCCGCACCGGCTTGCCGTCGCTGACCAGGTTCACCATCTGGCCGATCAGCACCTCGACAGTCGCCGGGTCGTCGCCGAAGGCGGCCGCGGCGGCCTTGAGCCGGGCGATGTAGCCGTGGTGGTCCGCGCCGAGCATGTAGATGCACAGGTCGAAGCCGCGGTTGCGCTTGTCCTTGAAGTAGGCCAGGTCGCCGGCGATGTAGGCCGGGTTGCCGTCCTTCTTGAGGACGACCCGGTCCTTGTCGTCGCCGTACTCGCTGGAGCGGAGCCACCAGGCGCCGTCGGCGAAGTAGAGATTGCCGGAGTCCTTGAGCTGCTGCACCGCGCCGTCGACCGCGCCCGACTCGTGCAGCGAGTTCTCGTGGAAGTAGACGTCGAAGTCGGTGCCGAACTCGTGCAGGGAGTCCTTGATCTGGCTGAACATCAGCTCGATGCCGATGCTCCGGAAAGTCTCGTGCCGCTGGTCCTCGGGCTGGCTCAGCGCGCTCGGCTGCTGCTTGAGCACCTCGGCCGCGATGTCGCTGATGTACGCGCCGGCGTAGCCGTCCTCCGGCGCGGGCTCGCCCTGCGCGGCGGCGATCAGCGAGCGGACGAACCGGTCGATCTGGGCGCCGGCGTCGTTGAAGTAGTACTCGCGGGTCACGTCCGCGCCCTGCGCGCCGAGCACCCGGCCCAGCGCGTCGCCGACCGCGGCCCAGCGGGTGCCGCCGAGGTGGATCGGACCGGTCGGGTTCGCGGACACGAACTCGAGGTTGATCCGGAGCCCGGCGAGCGAATCGCCGCGGCCGTACTCGGCGCCGGCGGCCAGCACCTGGCGCACGACCTCGCCCTGGGCGTCGGCGGCGAGCCGGAAGTTGAGGAAACCCGGTCCGGCGACCTCGGCCGCGGACACCCCGTCCGCGGCGGCGACGACCTCGGCCAGCGCCTCGGCGAACTCGCGCGGCTTCAGCCCGGCTTTCTTGGCCACTTGCAGCGCGAGGTTGGTCGCGTAGTCCCCGTGGTCCGGGTTGCGCGGGCGTTCGATGGTCACGGTCTCCGGGAGCACCGAAGCGTCGGCGCCGCGTGCGGCGAGGACCTGCACGGCGGAGCTGCGGACCAGATCGGCGAGAGCGGCGGGAGTCACTTGCCGAATTCTAGGTGCGCCGGTAAGCAGCGCTTCCGCCGGTCCGGGCCGGGGAGACCGGGGCCACCCGAACGAGGGTGTTCCGCTCGGCGGCGCCCGTGCGCGGGTGTTCACGGTGATCCGACGCGCGGTCTCTACACTGGTCTACCGGCAGGGTCCCGACCGGGCCCCTCCCCCGCTCTCATGAGGAGACCTCGCCAGCATGGCCAACGGGACCACGAAAAAGAAGGGCTCGTCCGCGGCTGCCCTGAAAGCGGCGAAGAGCCGCTCGGTCGTCGCGGGCAAGCGCACGCCGTGGGGCACCATCATCGGCGCCGTCGTCGTGGTCGCCCTGCTGGCCAGCGTTGTCACCTATTACCTGGTGCAGTCCGCGCCGAAGCGCGACCAGGCCGCCCGGGACCAGGCCGCCGCGGCGTTCGCGCCGACCGCGAGCAACCCGGACCCGTCGAAGAAGATCCCCGGCGTGGTCATCAAGCAGTACACCGGCTCGGTGCACATCCTGCCCAGCGAGCGGGTGGCCTACGACCAGAGCCCGCCGTTCGGCGGCCCGCACGACGGCTACTGGGCCGCGTGCACCGGAATCGTGTACCCGGTGGCGGTGCGCAACGAGAACATGGTGCACGCGCTCGAGCACGGCACGGTGTGGATCGCCTACAACCCGGACCAGGTCAAGGGCGACCAGCTGGCGCTGCTCGAGGCGCGGGTCAAGGGCAAGCCGTACACGATGATGTCGCCGTACCCGGGCCTGGACAAGCCGATCTCGCTGCAGTCGTGGGGCCACCAGCTGAAGCTCGACCGCGCTGACGACCCGCGCATTGACCAGTTCATCGCCGCGCTGCGGACCAACCCGAACGGCGTGTACCCGGAGATCGGTGCCTCCTGCGACGCGCTCGGCAAGGGCATGTTCGACCCGAGCAACCCGCCGAAGTTCGACCCGAGCAAGCCGGGCAAGGACGCCAAGCCGATGGACTACAAGGGCAGCACCGGCGCGCAGAACGAGCAGCAGCCCGGGATGCCGGGCCAGTGACCGGGGTGTCCTCGAACTCCCCGGACGCCGCTGAGGAAGACGTCGTCCAGGAGCGCCCGGCCTGGTCGCGCTGGGTGGTGCTCGGCGGCGCACTGCTCGCGGTGCTGCTCGTCGGGATCGGGATCGGCGTGTTCGTCACCCGGCTCACCGACGGCGGCGACACCGCACAGTCCACGCCGGGAGCCGGCTCGGTCGAGGTCGGCTTCGCGCAGGACATGTCGGTGCACCACTTGCAGGCGGTCACCATGGCCGGTTGGGCGCGCGACCACTCGACCGACTCGGAGATCCGGCAGCTCGCGTTCGACATCGAGCGCACGCAGACCGAGCAGGTCGGCCGGATGAAGGGCTGGCTCATGCTGTGGGACCAGCCGGAACAGGCCACTGGCGCGTACATGAAGTGGATGACCGAGCCGATGGGCCACGCGGGCATGCAGATGCCCACGAGCGCCCCGGCCGGCGGCGCGCCGATGCCCGGCATGGCGACCGACGCGGAGCTCGCGAAGCTGCGCACGCTGTCCGGGCGCGCGCTGGACGTCGACTTCCTGCAGCTGATGCTGCGCCATCACCAAGGCGGCGTGGCGATGGCCGAGTACGCCCAGGACCACACCGCCGTCGCGGCGGTGAAAGCGTTGTGCCGCAGCATGTTGACGGCGCAGGGCGCGGAGATGGACCAGATGAAGGTCATGCTGCAGGCGCGGGGAGCGCAGCCGCTGCCCACGTCCTGACCCGGCGTTCCGTTCGCTTCGGCCAGTCCGGGAAGGGCCCTTGCGGGACTCTGATTCTCGCAAGGGCCCCTTCCCGGACTTCGCCGGAGCGGGCAACCGCTCTCAGCGGGCCGTGCTCAATCCCGTTGGTAGACCGGCCGGGCCAGTTCCCGGATCTCGCCTACCGTCCCCCATTCGTCGCGGCCGAGCCGGGACAGCGGGCGCAGCCGGTCGATCAGCGGGTGGTCGCCGTCGAGGACGTCCTCTCGCACCGCCAGGTGCACCACCCGGCCGAACACCACCGTCGAGTGGCCGAAGCCGACCGTGCTGTGCAGCTCGCATTCGAACGCCACTGGCGACTCCGCGACCCGCGGCGGGCGCACCTTCCGGCTCGGTTCCCGGGTCAAGCCCGCCTCGTCGAACTCGCTGATCTCCGGCGGGAAATCCGCACCCGTCGCGTTGATCTGCTCGAACAGCGGCTCGGGCGCGAGGTTGACGACGAACTGCCGGGTCGCCTCGACGTTGCGCAGGCTGTCCTTGCGGCCCACCGAGGTGAACTGCAGCACGGCGGGCGCGGCCGAGGCGACGGTGAAGAACGAATGCGGCGCGAGATTGTCCACGCCCGCTTTCGACGTACTGGACACCCAGGCGATGGGCCGGGGCACCACGGTGGCGGTCAGCAGGTGGTAAAACGCGCCCGGGGAGAGTTCGCCGGGGTCGAAGTCCTTGCGCATGCCTCCCGGTCTACCAGGACAGCTCCTCGCAGCGACGCGCGCACTGCGGTCCCTCGACCTGAAGCGTCGCGTGCTGGATCGCGTACCGGACGGACAGCAGGTCCTGCGCCTCGGTGAGCACCGTCGATTGTTCCGCCTCCGCCGTCATGGTCAGGTGCGCGGAGGCGACCTCCATGCCCGAGGTGAGCGTCCAGACGTGCAGGTCGTGCACGTCCGCGACGCCGGGCAGCGCGGCTAGCTCAGTGCTGATCTCGCCTACGTCCACACCGGCCGGAGCGTGCTGGAACAGGATCCGCAGCGCGCGACGGGCGAGCGTCCAGGTGCGCGGCAGCACGAACAGGCCGATCGCGACGCCGATGATCGGGTCCGCGTACCGCCAGCCGGTGGTGAGCGTGATCGCACCGCTGATCAGGACGCCGACCGAGCCAATCAGGTCGGCCAGCACTTCGAGATACGCGCCGCGGACGTTCAGGCTCTCCTTCGCCCCGGAACGCAGCACGAGGAACGACACGACGTTCGCGCCGAGCCCGGCCGCGGCGGTGAGCAGCACCGGCAGCCCGGGCACCTCGGGCGGGGCGGAGATCCGGCCGATCGCCTCCACCGCCACGTAGCCGGCGACCCCGAACAGCAGGACCGCGTTGGCCAGCGCGGCCAGCACCTCCGCCCGGTACATGCCGAACGTGCGGCTGGGCGTCCGGCCGCTGCGCCGCGCCAGGATGATCGCGGCGAGCGCCATGCCAACGCCGAGGACGTCGGTGAACATGTGCGCGGCGTCGGAGATCAGCGCCAGTGAGCCGGTGGCGAACCCCACCGCGAACTCCAGCACCATGAACCCCGCGCCGATCGCGAGGGAGACGAGGAGAGCGCGGGTATAGCGCCCGGACGCGCTCGCCGGAGCGGCGGTGTGCCCGTGCCCGTGGCCGTGTCCCATCGCTCGCCTCCTTGGTGCCGGGTCATTGCCTGGACAGAATATATAGTCGCATGCGCATATGTGCAATACAGGGTAGGCTTGGTTCACCGTACCGGCGGACCGGTCGAAGCCCCAGCCCCCAGCAGGGCGGTCCCGCGAAGTGGGAAAATCTCGTAAGGACCCCTCCCCGCAAGGCGTTCCCAGGGCGTGCGCTAAGCTTTCTCCATCGCGCAAGCGATGCCCTCGTAGCTCAGGGGATAGAGCACTGCCCTCCGGAGGCAGGTGTCGCAGGTTCGAATCCTGCCGAGGGCACCCTCTTTGAACACGCATAACCGGCCCCTACCAGCGAGAACGCGGTAGGGGCCGATTCGCGTCTTACCCGGCTGACCACGGCGGACCACGGCCGAATCCGGGCGTCTGTGTGCGATGCGTGTGCGCGCTCACCGCGGCGGAGTCCCGAGCACGCGCTCGATCTGCCGCTTAGCGGCCTCCTCCCCGCCGTCGAGGAAGCTGGCGTAGACCTCTAGCAGCACGGCGACGGACTGACCGGCCCACTCAGCGACCGTCGCGGCCGGTACGCCGGCGGCCAGCCAGGTGCTCACCGCGGCGTGGCGGAGGTCGTACGGCCGACGCGCCAGCGGACCTCGCGCCACTTGGGCCGTGAACGTCGTCTCACGGGCCGCACGGAACACCTTGGTGTAGGTGACCTTCGAGACCGGTCCCCCGCGCTCACCGACGAACAGGCGTCCATCCGGGCCGTAGCCGAATTGCTCGATGTGGCGCCACAGGATGGCGGTCAGCTCGGGGGCGCAGGGCACCGGCCGCACCTCCCCCGCGGACCGCGACTTCAGCGGCCGGTCCTCCCCCACCGTGCCTGCGTCCGTCCACAGAGCATCGATATACGGCCTTGCCCTTTCGAGGTGCAGCGTCCCCCAGTCGTACTCAAGCTCCCCGCTGTCGGGGTTCCGTCGAGGGGCGGGCAGCGCCAGCTGCTCCTTGCGGAGATTCGTCGCCTCTTCCGGGCGGAGCGCGGCGAAGTACATCAGCGCAAAGAACGCTTCGAGGCGATTCCCGCTACGGGGCGTCTCCCCAACGATCCGCAGCAACGTGCGTGCCTGTATCGGGTTGGGAACCGCACGTCGATCGACCTTGCGCTTACCCTTTGGCATGTTCGTCCATTTCGTGTCAGGCAGCGGGTTGCTGTCGAGCACTTTGAGTTCCTTCGTGGCGTAGTCGAGCATGTTGGACAGCACCGAACGGGTTCGGCGGGCGACCGTTGGCGCGTACGGCTCGCCGTCGAGCCGTTTTGTGACGGCTCGCTGCAGGCTCCGCAGCGTCTCGGCTTCCGTGGCCGTCATTACGGGTGTGGTGTGGCGGGAAAGCCAGTCGAGTACTCGCGCCGCATCGGCTGGCACTGCGTCCGACTCGCGCCGTGGCGTGTTGTACCCCCATTGGCGAGCCACCGACCGAATCGTCTCCGCGTCCGGCCGCCCCGGCTTGTCAGGTACGAAGACCGGCAGCACCCGGATCAGTGCCTCCGCGGTGGTTTGGCGCGCGGTGGCAGCGAGATCCGGCCACTTCATGTCGAGGTACTTGCACGTCATCACGAACCACGACATGCGCTCCAGAGGCTTGCCGTGTTCCACCGGCAGGCCGGTGGTCAGGTCGAATGGGGTACCGGCCCGCTGTGCCGAGACGAGACCCGAACGGAAGCTGTCCGCCTGCGCGGCGACCTTGAATGTCTTCCAGAAACGGGACTTCTCGACCTGCCACCGCACCGCGTGTGCGGTGACCTTGCCCTGTCGGTTCTTGCGCGGTGTGATTCCGAAGACCCGTACTTGATAGCTCGTGTTCACGCGGCCTCCAAACAGGACTCAAGCCAGGCATCGACGTCGGCACGTCGAATTCGCAGTTGGCGATTAGGGAGCTTCAGGCACCGCGGCGCGCGTCCCTTTGCGCGCCAGTCATCGAATGTCGATCGGGCGATATCGAACTCTTCGCAGAACTCGTCAACGGTGAGGTGTTCGCGTGCGGCCATGTCGGTGTCTCCGGAGCTAGGCGGGCGGGCGCGGAGGCGATAAACACGGGTGCTCCTCTCGGTAGGTGTCACTCGGGGTGTCACTCCGGTTTGGCCTGGTCAGACGGGGTGGAGTGACGGAGTGACAGGTGTGACAGTGGTGGGGTGGTCGCGGGTGTCACCCCCGCGCCAGGGATGTGACAGCTGCGAAGGTGTCCCTCCC